>JBDROA010000183.1:0-23668 GCA_043810615.1 Actinomycetota bacterium
GCGCCCTGCGGGCGGTGGTCGACCAGGAGGCCATGGGGGAGGGGACGGTGCGGGTCGATTGCGACGTCCTCCAGGCCGACGGGGGGACACGCACTGCCGCCATTACCGCGGCCTGGGTGGCGCTCCACGACGCCTTCACCAGTGCGGTGGAGCAGGGGTTGCTGGCCGCGCATCCCCTCGGCGCGCACTGCGCTGCGGTGAGTGTGGGCCTGGTCGGGGGGACGGCGCTGCTGGACCTCGACTACGAGGAGGACGCCGGCGCCGACGTGGACCTCAACGTGGTCATGACGGGGAGCGGGGGCCTGGTCGAGGTGCAGGGCACCGCCGAGGGCCGGCCCTTCACCCGGGAGCAGTTGAACACCATGCTCGACCTGGCCACGCGCGGGGTGGCCGGCCTCGTCGCCGCTCAGCGGCGGGCCCTCGCCGGCCCATGAGCCTGCCCCGCCGCCTGGTGGCGGCCACCAAGAACGCCGACAAGGTCCGCGAGGTGCGGGCGGTGCTCGCCTTGGTGGCCCCCGGGGTGGAACTGGTCGAGGGGGCCGACTGGCCCGACGTCGAGGAGTCCGGGGACACCCTAGCGAAGAATGCTCTGCTCAAGGCGCGGGCCGTGGCCGCCGCCACCGGCCTCCCCGCCCTCGCCGACGACACCGGCCTCGAGGTGGTCGCTCTCGGAGGCGCCCCGGGGGTGCTCACCGCCCGCTACGCCGGGCCCGAGGCCGGGTACGCCGCCAACCGCCGGGCCCTGCTCGCCGCCCTGGAGGGGGTGGCCGACCGCCGGGCCTGCTTTCGCACGGTCGTCGCCCTGGTGGTGCCCGGCGGCGAGGAGGTGCTGGCCGAAGGGGTCCTCGAGGGGCAGATCACTACCGCGGAGCGAGGGAGCGGCGGCTTCGGCTACGACTCGGTCTTTGAGGTCGCGGGGCAGACCCTGGCCGAGATGGGTGAGGACGCCAAGAACCGCATCAGCCACCGGGCCCGGGCCCTGTACGCCCTGGCCGCCGGGGGTGGGGGATAGTCTCTCCCGCGAAGGCGAGAGAGGGCGAATCGCAGCAAGGCCCGCGGCGAGCACCTTGGTGCTTTTGTTCTCACCGTGCCCTCTGACTGCAGACGCGCGACTGCGGTAACCTCATCTGCACCCATGCCGCGCCGCACCCCGCTCTTGCTGGCCGCCGCCCTGCTGGCCGTCGCCGTCGCCGCCGTCCCCGGCAGTGCCGATGCCGCCTCTCCCCTGACTCTGACCCCGCCGCCGGGCCCGGTCGAGGAAGGCTCGCTCGCCAAGATCGCCGCGGTCTTCGACTCCTCCGGCGGGGTTCCCGACCGCTTCCGCTTCGGTCGGGGCGACGACACTGTGACCTTCCTGGACGCGCCCGCGGCTCCGCCTTACGAAAGGACCGGCGAGCACGCCTACCTCGATGAGGGCACCTACCAGGTGCGGGTCCGGGTGACCGTCCCCGGTGGGGCCGATGTGTCCCGGGGCGCCCAGATCGTCGTAGTGAATGCCGCCCCGATCCTCGACCCTCTGCCCGATGCTTCGGCTCCCCTGGGCGAGCCTTTCGAACTGTTGGTCGCCTTCAGCGATTCCGGGGCCACCGACCTCCACGACGTTGTGGTGGATTGGGGCGACGGGTCGCCGGCGGGACTGCTCGCCGACGTCTCCGGAGGCTCGGCGGCGTTCAGCCATACCTACGTCGCCGGCGGGGCCTTCCCGGTGGTGGTCACCGTGGACGACGGAGATGGGGGCTCGGTCACCGATGACTTCACTGCCACGGTGGTGCCCTTCTGCGGCGGCCTTCCAGTGACCATCGACGCCTCCGCTTTGGGCCCGGCTTCGCCCATCACCGGCACCGGCGGCCCCGACGTGATCCTGGGCACCCCCCGCGCGGATGTGATCGATGCCCGCGGCGGCGACGACGTGGTCTGCGGCGGACGGGGCGACGATGTCATCGACGGAGGCCGGGGCAACGACGTCCTCCTCGGTGAGGGCGGCGACGACACCCTGCTGGGCAACTCAGGGAACGACACCCTCCTGGGCGGCAACAGAAACGACTCCCTGGACGGCGGCTGGGGCGACGACACCCTCCTCGGCGGGTTCGGTCACGACGCCATAGTCGGCGGACCGGGCCACGACACGGTGCGGGCGGGCCGCGGCGACGACACCGTTTCAGGGGATGCCGGCAACGACACCCTCTTCGGAGAACCGGGTGACGACTTCCTCCGGGGAGGGCCCGGCGCCGATGCCATCAGCGGCGGCCCCGGCGCCGACCGGTTGGAGGGGGGGACCGAGGACGACGCTCTCAGCGGCAACGGAGGTGACGACCATCTCCTTGGGGATGAGGGCGACGACATCCTGCGTGGTTTCGGTGAGGCCGACACTCTGGAGGGAGGGGACGGTGACGACGCCCTCAGCGGCGGACGGGGCCCCGACGTGCTGCGCGGGGGCGGCGGCGGCGACGTGCTCTACGGCGGCAGCGGGCGGGACGAACTGGCCGGGGAAGCGGGCACCGACTTCCTGTTCCGCAGCGAGTATCCCAGCCTCGACCGCATGGACGGCGGCCCCGACTCCGGCGAGGAGGACGTGATCGACACCTCCAAGCGGGGCACCTACAACGCCGGCATCCGCCGCTACCTCACCGAGGCCGAGGCTCTGGCCTTCCAGGGGGCGTATCAGCTCAGCGAGTTCACCACCTACCACAACTGCTGTGAGAACCGGGTGGTGAACATCCAGTTGATGGCCAACACCATCCACGGGCACGTCGTTCTGCCCGGGGAGCAGTTCTCCATCAACGCCACCGTCGGCCAGCGCACCACCGCCAAGGGGTACCTGCTGGCGGGGGCCATCATCGGGGCCTATGTGCAGTGCTGCGACAACCCCGCCAACGTCGGCGGAGGCACCAGCCAGTTCGGCACGACCTTCTACAACGCCGTGTTCTTCGCCGGACTGAAGGATATTGAGCATCAGCCGCACTCGCTGGACTTCGCCCGCTACCCCGACGGCCGGGAGGCCACGATGGGCTGGCCCCGCCCCGATGTGGTCTTCCGCAACGACACCGGCCACCCGGTGCTGATCACCACCCACCACGGCGGGTACTACGGCACCAGCATCACCGTGAAGATTTGGGGGGACAACGACCGGCGAATCGTCACCGCCGGCGCCAGTCCGCGGCGCAACATCCACAACACCAGCGTCGTGATCTACGAGGGGGATCGGTCGCTGTCCCCCGGCCAGCAGGTCGTCAAGTACGCCCCCTACGCGGGGTACACCATCGACGTCTACCGATACATGGCTTTCCGCGACGGCCGCTCCACCACCGAGAAGTGGACCTGGACCTATTCCGCCCATCCCAAGGTGGTCAAGGTCCATCCTTGCGAGGTGCCGCCGGGCAACGCGGACTACACCGGAGAGGCTTGCCCCGCTCCCCCCGGAGGCGGGGGCGGGGACCCCATCGACCCTCTGTGATGGCCTGACGGCCCTCGAAGCACGGTGGTGGTGGGAGCATGGGTTGCGACAGCGGAGAGGGATAGGCCCGCGGCGCCCATCGGGGCGAGCGGCCGGCCCACGAGCAGCGAGCAGGTTGGGGGAGCTTCGTGCAGGATCGTCATCGCCGTCGAGTCCTTCTTGCTGCTGCCGGCCTGGCGGTGGCCTTCCTCGTGGTCGCCGTCGTGCGGGCCGCCGTCACGAGCGGTGCGGGCGATGAGCCCACCACAGTGGCCAGAACGGGCGCGGTGGGGAAGGCGATCGCGGTGGCCGTGGTGTTCACGGCCTTCCTGATCGTTCCGGGGGTGGCGATCGCCGTCGCGGGGCGCGTCCGCAAGGAGAAGGGGCGTCTGCGGTGGTGGCAGAGGCTCGCGTTACTGCTCCTCCCCCTGCTCGTCTTGGCCGGAGCGCTCGCCTACCTGGCCACGATGGTGCGCATCCCCGACCTGGAGGCGCTGTGGGCTGCCATTCCCCAGTACCGGGCGGTGGGCGACGTGGTTCCGGGCGATGCCTACCTCCGCGGCCGAGCGGTCATCGTTCAGGAGCACGGTGACGACCTGCACGACCTCTTCGGGGACCTGCCCGAGGAGCTGACGGCCTACACCCCTGAAGAGGTGAGCACCGTCGTGGTGGTGGACTGCGCGGCGGACGTCAGGGGCCACCTGGTGTCGGTTGTGGAGACGAAGAAGATCTGCGACTCCAGTTCCTGTGACCTGAGGGTGATCGATTGGACGCTGCCCGCGGTCGTGGCCACGCGGTCCTTCGACTGGTACGGCTGCGCCGAGGGCTTGGAGGACGACATGCTCGGCTACTTGCTGAGCCTGCCCAGGCGGGGGGCGTAGCAGGAGCAGCACGGCTGCGGCTCCCGGGGATCCAGTCCCGTGGATAGCCGGTGCGGGCGGTGGGATTCGAACCCACATCGGGCCGAAGCCCACCGGATCCTAAGTCCGGCGCCTGTGCCAGTTCGGCTACGCCCGCGGCGCGGCCAGGGTAGTGGGCCGAGCCTCGCTGGACCCTGCCTGTCGAAGCCCCGCACCCGCTCCGCTCAAGCCCGGCCGGCGGCCACTTCGTCGGCCCGGGTACGGCCGGCGAGCAGGATCAGGTCCTCGTGCAGTTCGAACCACACGCTGTGGTAGCTGTCCACTCGCGGTGAGGCGATGTAGCGGGGATCGCCGGCCGCGGTGAGGCGCGCCGCCTCGTCGAGGCGGGCGGCGTAGCCCCCCAGCCAGGGCAGCGCCCCGGCCAGGCCGGTGAGCCACGGCCCGGCCCCCGCGTGGAGGCCGGCGAGATCGGCCAGCACCCCGGCGTCGTAGGCGGCGTCGGTGTGGTCGTTGAACACCTGCTGCCCGTCGACCTCACGCATCTGCCAGGCGGTGACGATCAACTTCATCTGCTGGTCGAAGGGGACGAAGGCGTCGAGGGCGGCGTCGGCTCTGGCCGCGCCCCACTGCTCCCGATGGGCGGCAACCAGGGCGGCGCCGTGCTCCTTGCCGTCGGGAGTGAGGGAGAACATCCCGCCGGCGCTCTTCACCATGCCGGCGGCGACGGCCTGTTCCGCCAGGGGGGCGACCTCGGCCTCCGGGGCGCGCAGGGCGGTGGCCAGGCCGGCGGTTTCGGATAGGCCCTTGACGGTCAGGGCCCGCACCACCGTGTCCACTGTGAGGGCTGCCGAGGGCGCGGCCGCGGCCCGCGCCGCCGTAGGGACCGCCGCCGCGGCGGGGATCTCGATCCCCAGGTCCCGCGCCCAGCCCAGCAGGGTGGCGGCTTGGGGGACGATGGTGGCGGTCCCGGCCACGGCCCCGGCGAACACCTCGCCGCTGCTCCCGTCGATGCTGAGGACCTCCCCCGCCTTGAACCGGTGCTCACCGATGGTGACCGACTCCCCGGTCACCGCCACGGCGGCGGCCCCCACGACCGCAGGGATTCCCCAGCCCCGGGCTACCACGGCGGCGTGACTGGCGAGGCCGCCCGTGGCCGTCAGGAGCCCCACTGCTTTCGCCATGCCGTGGACATCGTCGGGCGAGGTCTCCTGACGCACCAGGACGACCTGCCGGCCCTGCGCGGAGGCGGCGACCGCCGCTTCGGGGGTGGTCACGACCTCGCCGCAGGCCAGGCCCGGCGAGGCCCCCAGCCCCCGGGTGATGGCGGCGGCGTCGGCACGGCGCTCGGCCACCGCCCGGGGCGGGTCGGCCAGCAAGTGGGCCACCCGCTGCACCGCTTCGGTGCGGGACAGGGGGAAAGCCGGGTCGGCGGCCATCTCGACGGCGATGCGCACCGCCGCCTGAGGGCTGCGTTTGCCGACGCGGGTCTGCAGCATCCACAGCTTGCCCCGCTCGATGGTGAACTCGATATCGCAGACGTCGGCATAGCGGCGCTCCAGCGCCGCGGCGTTGCGGCGCAACTCGGCCGCCACCGCCGGCATCCGCTCGTCGAGGACGGCGATCGGCTCGGTCTGGTGGGTGCCGGCGACGACATCCTCCCCCTGGGCGCGGAATATGATGTCGCCGTAGAGGCTGTTCTCGCCGGTAGCGGGGTTGCGGGTGAACAGCACCCCGGTAGCCGAGTCGTTGCTGCAGTTCCCAAAGACCATGGTCTGGACGATGACGCCGGTGCCCAGGTCGTCGGGGATGCCCTCACGCGAACGGTAGGCGCGGGCCCGGTCGCTGTTCCACGAGCGGAAGACCGCCTCCACCGCCCCGCGCAATTGCTCCCACGGGTCCTCCGGGACGGCGACGCCCACGATGTCGAGGTACGACTTCGCCAGGCGGCGGCGGCAGCCCTCCACGAAACTAGCGTCGCCGGAGAACAGAACCAGACCCGGGGCCGTGGCCGAGTTCAAGCCCAGGTTGAGGAGGGTGTCCATCATCCCCGGCATCGACACCGGGGCCCCCGAGCGCACGCTGACCAGCAGGGGATTCGCCGGGTCGCCGAAGCCGCGGCCCAGGGCGTTCTCCACCCGGGCCAGGTGGGAGCGGATCTCCTCCCCGAGCCCTTCGGGCCAGCCGTGGGCCAGGTACTCCCGGCAAGCGGCGGTGGAGACGGCGAAGCCGGGTGGCACCGGCAGGCCGAGTTCGTTGGCCATCGCGGCCAGGTTGGCGGCCTTGCTGCCGACGATCTTGCGGGCCTCCGCCAGCGACCGGCCGCGAAGGTCTTCGAACGCATACACGTAGGTCATGTGGCGGCTTCCATCCTCGTGGGGCTCGGCGTGAGAACGCGGCGGGAAATGATAGGTGAGGCACGGCGGGGCTTCGGCGAGCCGGGGAGCCGCCGTGTGGAAGTGGGGTGGGTCGCCTGGGACTCGAACCTTCCCCGACCACCCCGGCATCAGCGCAGCCGGCCCGCGAGACACGCCGCTGCGAGCCCGCAGGCAAACCAGGAAGAAGAAGCCGCCGCCGCACCGTCGCCGCCGGCAGGCGGCGACCCCACAGGTCCCGTCAGCGTGGGTCGCCTGGGACTCGAACCCAGAACCTGCGGATTAAGAGTCCGTTGCTCTGCCGAATTGAGCTAGCGACCCGGCGCCAGGTTAGCCATCGGCGCCCGGCGCACAACCGGGGTCGCGGGCGCCGCCGCCCCTAGGCTGTAGGTCGAGGAGATCGGATGAGCGAACTCGCCTCGCGTGACGACGCGCTGGCGCTTCTGCAGGCCTATTCGGGGTCGGCCGCTCTCGGTGCCGCCCTGGAGTTGGGCCTCCCTTGGCTGCTCGCCGAGCGTCCCCTGCATGCGGCCGGCGTGGCGGGAGCGCTGGGCATCCCTTTGGGCCGCTGCCGCTGGTGGCTGCAAGTGCTGGCGCACATCGGCCTCCTCGAACGCGTCCCGGAGGGCTACGCGCCGTCGCCCGCGGCGGCGCGGGCGATCCTCGGCTCCTACAGCCGGGAGTCGTGGGCCTTCCTCGCCCGTGAGGAGCGGGAGCGCTTCGGGTCGGTGCTCGACCTGGCCGCGCGCCTGGCCCTGCCCGAGGAACCCTCGTCCCCCTCCGGCGCTCCCTCTGAGGACTACGTGGCCAAGATGGCCGCCGACCCCCGGCGGGCCCGGGCCTTCACCCGGATGGTCTACGAGCTGCACCTGCCGCTCGCCGGCCACCTGGCCGGCGTCCTCGACCTGGCCGGGGTGCGCCGCATGCTTGACCTGGGCGGCGGGTCCGGAGTGGTGTCGCTCGCCCTGCTGCGCCGGCATCCGGGTCTCACTTCTGTGGTGGTCGACATCGAGAACGTGTGTGCAGAGGGGCGCTGCATCGCCGTCGAGCATGGCGTGGAGGACCGGATCACCTACCTGGCCGGGGACCTCCTGGCCGGGGAGCTGCCGAGGGGCTTCGACCTGGCCCTGGAGTGCGACGTTGGGGTCTACACCGCGGCGCTGTTCTCCGACGTGCGGGCCTCGCTCCGGCGGGGCGGGCGCTTCGTGATCGTCGATCAGCTGGCCGAGTCGGAGGAGGAGGTGCCGGTACGGGTGCTCCACTGGGGGTTCACGGCGGCAGTTTCAGGGCCGGGTGGTGCCCCCGTGACCTGGGCCCGCCTGAGGGCGCTCTTGGTCGAAGGAGGGTTCACGCCCGGGAGCGAGGCTGCTCTTGCCGAGGGGTACCGGCTCATCGAAGGCCGGGCCTGATGGGTCGGGACATCCCTCCGCGAGGCGCCGCCGTGGCACAATGACGGCCTGGCGGGCTGTAGCGCAGTTTGGCAGCGCACCTGCTTTGGGAGCAGGGGGTCGCCGGTTCAAATCCGGCCAGCCCGACGCTGCGGGCTATGCTGCCCCGGCCACCGGCGGGTGTAGCTCAATGGTAGAGCTCCAGCCTTCCAAGCTGGCGGTGGGGGTTCGATTCCCCTCACCCGCTCGAGGGCACCGGCGCCGAGACGCCCCCGTAGCTCAGTGGACAGAGCAGGAGCCTTCTAAGCTCTTGGCCGGGGGTTCGAATCCCTCCGGGGGCGCCGGGCCCCGCATGGTGGCCGTAGCTCAGTTGGTTAGAGCGCCAGGTTGTGGCCCTGGAGGTCGGGGGTTCGAGTCCCCTCGGTCACCCGAGAAGCGAGGCGGCGCGGCCGCCTCGTCGTTCGCGTCGAGAAGGTGGTACAAGTGACCGAAGTAGGCGAGCCGAACCCCTTCGAGCGCCTGCTCACCGTCACCATTGACGGCGCCGCCCTGGAGGCGGCCAAGAGCCGGGCCGCGCGGCGGCTTTCCCGGGAGATCAAGGTCAAGGGGTTCCGCCCGGGCAAGGCCCCGCAGCGGATGGTGGAATCGATAGTCGGGGCCGAGACCATGCGGCGCGAGGCCATCGACGAGGCGCTGCCCGGGGCGGTGGCCGCTGTGGTGGATGAGGCCGGACTGGAGCCGGCGGTGGCGCCGCGGGTGACCACGGTGCGCGACGCCGCCGACGGGGTGGAAGCCGACGTGCGGGTGACCCTGTGGCCCGAGATCACCGACCTTCCCCCCTACCGCGGCCGGCGCATCGTGGTGGACTCCCCCACGGTGGGGGAGGGCGACGTCGACGCTCACATAGAGCGCATGCGGCTCCGCTTCGCCGAGCTGGACGACGTGGAGCGAGCGGGCTCCGACGGCGACTTCTCCCTGGTGGACGTGCGCACCCGCTCCGGCGAGAGCGAGGTGGCCGCCGGGTCGGCCACCGACCTCCTGGTCGAGGTGGGGGCCGGGAGCTTCCTCGAGGGCCTCGGCGAGGCGCTGCGCGGCCAGAAGGCGGGGGACATCGTGGAGTTCGCTACCGCCCTGCCCCAGGGCATGGGCGAGGAGGGCGGGCGGGCGGTGGAGGCCCGGGTGCTGGTGAAGCAGGTGAAGGCCCGGCGCCTCCCCGACCTCACCGACGAGTGGGTGGACGAGGTCTC
This sequence comes from Actinomycetota bacterium, assembly GCA_043810615.1. Classification (GTDB taxonomy): domain Bacteria; phylum Actinomycetota; class Acidimicrobiia; order Spongiisociales; family UBA11373; genus VGBK01. The sequence continues at coordinate 9,301 of JBDROA010000183.1, forward strand.
GGAATTCACCACCGTGGACGAAATGCGCGAAGCGCTCGGCGCTGAACTGCGCCGGCTGCGCCTGGGCGCCGCCCGGGTCGAACTCGAGGAGCGCCTGCTCGACCAGTTGCGCGACGAACTCGACCTGCGGCTGCCCGCCGACCTCATCGACGCCGAAGGTGACGCCGTTCTCCATCGCTTCGCCCACCGGCTGGAGGCGCGCAAGGCAACCATCGAGCAGTACCTGGCCGCCACCGGCCAGACGGCCGAGATGCTGGTGGCCGACGCCCGGACCCAGGCCGTGCTCAACCTGCGCACCCGCCTCCTGTTGGAGGCTGTGGCCCGGGCCGAGGGCATCGAGGTGAGCGACGGCGACCTGAGCGCGGCCGTCGCCGCCCTGGCCGCAAAGGCCGGGGCCGACCCCGCCGCCTACGGCCGCGCCCTGGAGGAGGGAGGCGGGGGAAAGGCACTGGCCGGTGATATCCTGCGGCGCAGGGCCGTAGACCGCCTGCTGGAACTGGCAGTGGCGGTCGATGCCGGCGGCCAAGAGATCGAGTTCACGGCGCACGACGCCGGGGAGGCCGCCCCGAGCCCCGGCGGGGAGGCGGGCGGCGCAGGCGAACAGGAAGACCCATCCGAGCCGGCGGAGGTTGAGAGTTGACCATCAAAGGCTACCTGGTGCCCACCGTCGTCGAGCAGACGAGCCGCGGTGAGCGCGCCTTCGACATCTACAGCCGGTTGCTCAAAGAGCGCATCATCTTCCTGGGCACCCCCATCGACGACACGGTGGCCAACCTGATCATGGCCCAGCTGCTCCACCTCGAGGGCGAGGACCCCGAAAAGGACATCGCCCTCTACATCAACTCCCCGGGCGGCGTCATGACCTCGCTCATGGCCATCTACGACACCATGAACTTCATCAAGCCCGACGTCGCCACCTACTGCATGGGCCAGGCGGCCTCGGCTTCGGCGGTGCTGCTGGCGGCAGGGGCCAGGGGCAAGCGCTTCGCCCTGCCCCATTCGCGGGTCATGCTGCACCAGCCGCACATCGGCGGCCTCGAAGGGCAGGCCACCGACATCGAGATCCACGCCCGCGAGATCATCCGGGTCAAAGAAGAGATGAACCAGATGCTGGCCGACCACACCGGCCAGCCTCTCGACAAAGTCCGCACCGACACCGACCGCGACTTCTGGATGACGGCGCCAGAGGCCAAGATCTACGGGGTGGTCGACGAGGTCCTGACGGCCCGCAAGCTCCGGGCTGTGGACTGAGGGGAGCGAGGCCCACGGTGACCAAGTTCGGCGAGGGTGGCGACCTGCTCAAGTGCAGCTTCTGTGGCAAATCGCAGAAGCAGGTGAAGAAGTTGATCGCCGGACCCGGGGTCTACATCTGCGACGAGTGCATCGACCTGTGCAACGAGATCATCGAGGAGGAGCTGGCCACCACCGAGGAGCTGCCTCTCACCGAGCTGCCCAAACCGGTGGAGATCTACAAGTTCCTCGACGACTATGTGGTGGGTCAGGAGCGGGCCAAGAAGGTGCTCTCGGTCGCGGTGTACAACCACTACAAGCGGGTGCGGGCCGCCCAGCGCACCAAGGACGAGATCGAGCTCCAGAAGTCCAACATCCTGCTCATCGGGCCCACCGGCTGCGGCAAGACCCTGCTGGCCCAGACTCTGGCCCGCATGCTCAACGTTCCCTTCGCCATCGCCGACGCCACCGCTCTCACCGAAGCCGGCTACGTGGGCGAGGACGTCGAGAACATCCTGCTCAAGCTCATCCAGGCGGCCGACTACGACCTCAAGAAGGCCGAGCAGGGGATCATCTACATCGACGAGATCGACAAGATCGCCCGCAAGGCCGAGAACCCCTCCATCACTCGCGACGTCTCGGGCGAAGGGGTGCAGCAGGCCCTGCTGAAGATCCTCGAGGGGACGGTGGCCTCGGTGCCGCCCCAGGGAGGCCGCAAGCATCCCCACCAGGAGTTCCTTCAGGTCGACACCACCAACATGCTGTTCATCTGCGGGGGTGCCTTCGCCGGCCTGGAGCGCATCATCCAGAGCCGGGTGGGCAAGCGCAGCATCGGCTTCGACGCCCAGGTCCGCTCCACCGAGCAGCGCGAGGGCGCCATTCTCTCCAAGGTGCTGCCCGAGGACCTCATGAGCTTCGGGCTCATCCCCGAGTTCGTCGGGCGGCTCCCGGTGGTGGCCACCGTCGAGGACCTCGACAAGGAGTCACTGGTCCGGGTCCTGGTCGAGCCCAAGAACGCCCTCAGCCGCCAGTACGCGAAATTCTTCGAGATGGATGGAGTGGAGCTGGTCTTCACCGACGACGCTCTCGTGGCGGTGGCCGACCAGGCCCTGCTGCGGGCCACCGGGGCCAGAGGGCTGCGGGCCATCCTTGAAGAGGTGTTGCTCAACACCATGTACGAGCTGCCCTCGCGGGCCGACATCGCCCGGGTGGTCATCGACGGCGACGTGGTGCGCCGGCGGGTGAACCCCACCCTCATCCCCATCCAGGAGCTGGGCAAGAAACAGCTTGAGGAGCGGAGCGCCTAGGCAAGCGGTACGGCCTGGGTGTAGCCCCTTGATACAGGTCGTCATACACAGTAGGTTGAGGTGTATGACAATGCTCAGCTTCCGGGTCGCCGCCGACGAGGCGGCGGAGGCGCAGCACTGGGCGGACCGTCTCGGCGTCGACCGTTCCGAGCTGCTGCGGTCGGCGTTGCACCGGCATCTGGTCCGCCTCGCCGCCGAGCAGGATGCGGCGCGGTGGGAGTCGACACCCCTGAGCGAGGCGGAGGCCTCCCTGGGCGAGACTGCCGACTGGGGCCCGGCCGAGGACTGGTCGGATTGGGCCGATGCGGCGAGGTGAGGTCTGGTTCGCCGCTACCCCGGGCGGCGACCGTCCCGTCTTGATCCTCACTCGGGATCCGGTGGCCGGCTGCGCCGGGGCTGTGGCGGTGGCGGCTCTAACCCGGACCCGCCGGGGCCTGGTCTCGGAGCTCCCGCTGACCGCGGAAGGCGACGGAGTGCCGACGGACTGCGTCGTCAACTTCGACAACCTCCACACCCTGCCGCGTGAGGCGTTCCGCCGACGCGTAGCCGTGCTCTCGCCGGGCCGGATGGCTGCCGCCTGCCGGGCATTGACGGATGCGGCCGGGTGTTGAGGGATCCCCGGCGCTGATCGGCGGATCGCTCCCCGATGACTAGTCAGCGTGTTTCCTGGAAATGGCGTCCGGCCGCAACCGAAAGTGGTTGAGGCGAGACGCAGGGTGGCGTAGGGTGGCGGCAGTTGTGGGGAGGAAGCCATCGCCCGGGGCGCCGGTCCCGGCCCGGGGCGAGGATGGGGGCGAAGGCCGGTGCTCAGGCACCGGCCTTCCTCCTTCGCGGCTCCTCTATGATTCGGCGCACCATGAGTGATGGGCTCGATGGACCCGGCGTACGACCCGCAGCAGGTCGAGGCGCACTGGTACTCCCGCTGGGAGTCCGCCGGCGTCTTCCGTCCTGAGCAGAACCCGGGCGGCCCGCCCTACTGCATCGTCATCCCGCCGCCCAACGTCACCGGCTCATTGCACATGGGCCATGCCCTCAACATGGCCATTCAGGACGCCCTGATCCGGCGCAAGCGCATGCAGGGCTATGCCGCCTTGTGGGTCCCCGGCACCGACCACGCCGGCATCGCCACCCAGAACGTCGTGGAGCGCCAGTTGGCCGGCGAGGGCCTCACCCGTCACCACCTGGGCCGGGAGGCCTTCGTGGAACGGGTCTGGGAGTGGAAGACCCGGCACGGGGGCCGCATCGCGGAGCAAATGCGCCGACTCGGCTTGTCGTGCGACTGGACCCGGGAGCGCTTCACCATGGACGAGGGTCTTTCACGGGCGGTGCGCACCGTGTTCGTCCGCCTCTACGAGGAGGGGATCATCTACCGCGGCCGCCGGGTGATCAACTGGTGCCCGCGTTGCCACACCGCCCTCAGCGACATCGAGGTGGAGCACGAGAACCTGACCGGCGAACTGGTCTACATCGAGTACCCATTCGCCGACGGCGAGGGGGGCATCGAAGTGGCCACCACCCGGGCGGAGACCATGCTGGGCGACACCGCGGTGGCGGTGCACCCCGACGACGAGCGCTACCGGGGGTTCATCGGACGCACTTTGCGCCTTCCCCTGATGGGCCGGGAGATCCCCATCGTCGGCGACCCGGCGGTCGACCCCGCCTTCGGCACCGGGGCGGTGAAGGTGACCCCGGCGCACGATCCCACCGACTTCGAGATAGCGGCCCGGGCCGGGCTGCCGGCCATCACCGTCCTCGACGAGGAGGCGGTCATCACCTCCGCCGGCGGGCCTTTCGCCGGCATGGACCGCTTCGATGCCCGGACGGCGGTCAAAGAAGCCCTGGCCGAGGCCGGGGCCCTGCGTCGCATCGAGGAGCACTCCCACGCCGTGGGGCACTGCTACCGATGCGGCACGGTGGTCGAGCCCTACCTATCGGAGCAGTGGTTCGTGAAGGTGCGCCCCCTGGTCGAACCGGCCGTCGAGGTGGTCCGCGCCGGGCAGGTGCGTTTCGTCCCCCGGCGCTGGGAGAAGCATTACCTGCTATGGATGGAGAACCTCCGCGACTGGACGATCTCCCGCCAGATCTGGTGGGGGCACCGTATCCCCGCCTGGTACTGCGACGGCTGCGGGGCAGTGACGGTGGCGCCGGAGGACCCGGCGGCCTGCGCCTGCGGCTCCACCGCTCTGCGCCAGGAGGAGGACGTCCTCGACACCTGGTTCTCCTCGGCGCTGTGGCCCTTCTCCACCCTGGGCTGGCCCGACGACACCCCGGACCTGCGAGCCTTCTACCCCAACGCCGTCCTGGTGACCGCCTACGACATCATCTACTTCTGGGTGGCCCGCATGGTCCAGATGGGTCTCCATGTCGCCGGGGGCCCGCCGTTCGCCGACGTCGCCATCCACGGGCTCATCCAGGCCCCCGACAGGCGCAAGATGTCCAAGTCCCTGGGCAACGTCGTCGACCCCCTCGACCTGGTGGTCGAGCACGGGGCCGACCCACTGCGCCTGGCGCTCGTGCTGACCGCCGTCCCGGGGCATGACACCGTGCCTTTCCAGGTCGACCAGGTGGAGGCGGCCCGCCGCTTCGGCAACAAGCTGTGGAACGCCGCTCGCTTCGCCCTGCGCCACACCGCGGCGGCGGGGGTGCCGCCCTCGGGCGGCTACCCGGAGGACCCCTCACCCGAGGAGCGCTGGATCCTCTCCCGGCTTCACGAGGTGGCCACCCGTTTCGACGAGTTGTTCGACGAGTACCGCCTCAGCGACGCCTACGGCCTGCTGTACAACTTCGCCTGGGCCGAGGTGTGCGACTGGTCGCTGGAGCTGGCCAAGGCGCCACTGCGCCGGGGCGACGCCGGGACGGTGGCTCGCACCCTGGGGGTGGTGCTGCGCGATCTGCTGGCCCTGCTCCACCCGATCATGCCGTTCCTCACCGAGGAGCTGTGGTCCCACCTGGTGGGGGAGGGCTTCGTCGCTACGGCCCCCTGGCCGGCGCCCCCCGCCTACGAGGCGCCCGAGGGCTTTGCCGTGTTCCAGGAGCTGGTGGGGGAGATTCGCCGTTTCCGGGCCGAGCACGGCCTGGCGCCGCGCCACCCCCTCGAGGTAACGGTGTCGGACCCGGAAGGTATCGCCGCTCCCTGGTGGCAGGAGCAGCTGGAGAGCCTGGCCGCCGTCTCCCCGGCCTGGGAGAGCCAAACCCCCGCCGGTGAGGGCCGCACCCGCCTGGTGGTGGGGCCGCTGCAGGCCTTCGTGTCCCTCGCCGGAGCCGTCGACACCGCCGCGGAGCGCGACCGGCTCGCCCGGGCGCTGAGCGACGCCGAGGCCCTGCTCGCCGCAGCAGAGGCGAAGCTGGCCAACCCGCAGTTCATGGAGCGGGCCCCGACGGCAGTGGTGGACAAGGAGCGGGGCCGTGCCGCCGAGAGCGCGTCCCGCCTCGCCAAGCTGCGGGCCCAACTGAGCGACCTGGAGTAGCGGCATGGACTACGCGGCCGCCCTCGCTTGCTTGGAACGGCACATCGGCCGCGGAGTCAAGCCCGGCACCGAGCGCACTGCCGGCCTGCTCGCCCTCATGGGCGACCCCCACCGGAGCTACCCCTCCATCCACGTCGCCGGCAGCAACGGCAAGACCACGACGGCCCGGTTGGCGGCGGGGCTGCTGACGGCCCACGGCCTCAAGCCCGGCCTATTCACCTCCCCGCACCTGCAGGCGGTGGAGGAGCGCTTCGCCGTGGCCGGCGAGCCCATGCTCCCCGACCAGTTGGGAGCGGCGCTCGAGGACGTCATCCCCTTCGCCGACGTGTACGAGGCCCGCACCGGTGACGGCATCACCTACTTCGAGCTGACCGCCGCCCTGGCCTTCTCCTGGTTCGCCGCACAGGTGGTGGACGCCGCCGTGGTCGAGGTGGGGCTGGGGGGGCGCCTCGACGCCACCAACGTCATCGACGCCCAGGTGGCCGCCATCACCTCGATCTCCCTGGAGCACACCGAGTACCTCGGGGACACGGTGGCCGCCATCGCCGGCGAGAAGGCGGCCATCCTGGGCCCCGGGCGGATCCTGGTCACCGGGAACCTGCCCCCCGAGGCCCTGGAGGTGGCGGGGCAGCGGGCGGCCGCCACCGGCTCCGCCTGGCTGCGGCTGGGGACGGACTTCGGGGTGGCCGAGGCGGAGCGCGCCGTGGGTGGCTGGCTGGTCGGCATCGAAGGTGTGTATCAGACCTACCCGGAGGTGCGCCTGCCGCTGCTGGGCCGCCACCAGACGGGCAACCTGGCGGTGGCCGTGGCCGCGGTGGAGGCCTTCTTCGGCCGGGCCCTCGACCCTGCCGCCGTGGCCGAGGCGGCTGCCGCCGCCCGCTCCCCGGGCCGTATGGAGGTGGTGCGCCGGGCCCCGCTGGTGCTGCTCGACGGGGCCCACAACCCCGAGGCCACCGACGCGCTGGCCGCCGCTCTGGCCGAGGAGTTCCCCACCACCCGCTGGGCGATTGTTTTCGGGGCCATGGCCGACAAGGAGGTCCCGGCCATGCTCGACCTGCTCGCCCCGGCGGCGGTCTCGTTTCACATCGCCCAGGCCGCGGGCACCGAACGGGCCCTCCCGGCCGCGGAGGTGGCCGCCCTCGCCGCCCGGGCCACGGCGGCGCCGGTTTCCTCCCACGACTCGGTGGCGGCGGCGGTGGCTGCGGCTTTGGGAAGCGGCAGCCCGGTGCTGGTGACCGGTTCCCTGTACGTGGTGGGGGAGGCCCGTGGGGGCCTCGGCCTGGAGCCCGGCGCCTGAGAGCAGCTCATGGGAGCCACCAGGCAGCGGCGCTCCCGGCGGTACCATCCTTGCCGACGGAGAGGAACGAGGAGGCCCGCGTGGCCGTGCAGAGGACTTTCGTGATGGTCAAGCCCGACGGGGTGCGCCGCGGCCTGGTGGGAGACGTCATCGGGCGGCTGGAGCGCAAGGGACTGCGCCTCACCCGGGCCCGGATGCTCACCATCGACGCCGACCTGGCGGCAACTCACTACGCCGAGCACGTGGGCAAGCCCTTCTTTGCCGACCTGGCGGCTTTCATCACCAGCGGGCCTGTGGTCGCCATGGAGTGGGAGGGCGAGGAGGCCGTCGAGGTGGCCCGGACGCTCATGGGGGTCACCGATCCCAAGAAGGCGGCGCCGGGCACCATCCGGGGCGACTTCGGCCTGGTGGTGACGGAGAACATCGTCCACGGGTCCGACTCCCCGGCCGGCGCGGAGCGCGAGCTCGGGTTGTTCTTTGCCTGAGGCGGTAGACTTTCCCGCAGCACAACGGGGGCGTTGATGACGAGCTTTGCTTCGCTCGCCAGTCGTGATATGGCCATCGACTTGGGCACGGCCAACACGCTGGTCTACGTGCGCGGGCAGGGCATCGTGCTCAACGAGCCTTCCGTAGTGGCCATCGACACCCGCAACCACCGCGCTCTCGCCGTCGGCGCCGAGGCCAAGCGGATGATCGGGCGCACCCCGGCGCACATCCAGGCCATCCGGCCCCTGCGCGACGGGGTGATCGCCGACTTCGACATCACCGAGAAGATGCTGCGCTACTTCATCAAGAAGGTGCAACCGCGCCGCTGGGCCCGCCCCCGCATCATCGTGGGGGTGCCCTCCGGGATCACCGGGGTGGAGCGGCGGGCCGTCGAGGAAGCCGCCTACCACGCCGGGGCGCGCCGGGCCTACACGATCGAGGAGCCCATGGCGGCGGCCATCGGCTGCGGCCTGCCGGTCCACGAGCCCACTGCCTCCATGGTGGTGGACATGGGCGGCGGCACCACCGAGGTGGCGGTGATCGCCCTGGGCGGCATCGTGGTGGCCCGCAGCATTCGGGTGGCCGGCGACGAGATCGACGAGGCCATCATCGACTACGTGAAGAAGGAGTACAACCTGCTCCTGGGCGACCGCACCGCCGAACAGTTGAAGATGGCGATCGGCTCGGCCTGGCCCTACTCGGACGAGCCCAGCGCCGAGATCCGGGGGCGGGACCTGGTCACCGGCCTTCCCAAGACCGTGGTGGTCAGCGCCCAGGAGGTGCGGGAAGGCATCGAGGAACCGGTGCAGGCCGTGGTGGACGCCGTCAAGTACTGCCTCGACAAGACGCCGCCCGAACTGGCCGCCGACATCATGGGCCGGGGCATCATGATCACCGGGGGCGGAGCGCTGCTGCGCGGCCTCGACGTGCGCGTCGCCAGCGAGACCGGAACGCCGGTGATCACCTCCGACCGTCCCCTGCAAACGGTGGTCCTCGGGGCGGGGGTCTGCCTCGAAGAGTTCGACCGGCTGCGGGAAGTGCTGTCCACGACCGGCCAGGAGTAGCCGTGCCCGCCGGGGCCGGCTCCGCGATGGGAGTCCGCTGATGTGGCGCCCCTCCGGCATCGACCGCAGCACCACCGCCTTCATCGGGTTGGTGGTGACCTCCCTGGTGCTCGTCACCGTGGACTTGCGCGCCTCGGGAGAGGGCCTGGGAGGGACGCTGCGGGACGGGGTCCAGACGGCCTTCACCCCGGTGCAGCAAGCGGTGAGCTTCGTCACTCGCCCGGTGGTCGGCTTTTTTGAGGGCATCTCGGACCTGGTGGGGCTGCAGGAAGAGACCCGGCTGCTCCGGCTCGAGGTCGCCGACCTCGATCGCCAGCTGGCCGAGACCGAGAGCCTGCAGCGCCAGGTGCAGGAGCTCGAGCAGATCCTGGCCATCGAACCGCCCGGCGAGCTCGATGTGGTGGCAGCCCGCGTGCTGGCCACCGGCCCCTCCGACTTCGACGCCATTCGCCTTATCGACAAAGGGCGGCAGGACGGCATCACCATCGACATGCCGGTGATCGACGAGGGAGGGCTCGTGGGCCGGGTAGTGGCGGTCACCGAGAGCTCGGCGCGGATCCGCCTCATCACCGATCCCACCATGCGGGTGGCGGTGCGGGTGGAGCGGACGGGAGAGACGGGGATCCTTACCGGGCGGGGCGGAGGCCTGCTGCAGTTGGAGATGTTCAACACCGACGCCGCCCTCATCATCGGGGACCTGCTGGTCACCGCCGACGGGCGCTTTCCCGCCGGCATCCCGGTGGCTCGGGTCACGGAGGCCGCCGAGGCCGAGGTGGGCTTCTCGCTGATCACCAAGGCCGCTCCCGAAGCGGAGTTGTCCCGGGTGGACTACGTCAAGGTGCTGGTGTTCACCAGCGACCAGGTGGGTTCCCCGGGCCTGGAGGAGGAGAACACGCCGATCCAGCCCCCGCGGGAGGACGAGGGCACGGAGACCACGGTCGGCACCGGGTCCGGGCCGGGGACCACCACCTCCCCGTGAAGTGGCGCAGGACGGCGGTTGCCGTCGCCCTCGTGATCCTGGGGGTGGCCCTGCAGACCACCTTGTTCGTGAAGCTGCGGCCCTTTGGGGCGTCGCCGGCCCTGGCCCTGCTGGTGACGCTGGCGGTGAGCCGCCACCTGGGCCGGGTGGCCTCACTGGCGGTGGGGTTCGCCACCGGCCTGCTGCTCGACCTGCTGTCGGAGACCGCCCTGGGTCTGTGGGCCCTGGTGCTCACCACCGTGGCCTACGCCACGGTGCGCCTGCGGCAGCGCTTCGAAGACGACGTGACTCTGCTGATCCCGGGGGTGTTCCTCGTCTCCTTCGGGGCCCTGGCACTGTACGCGCTTCTCGGTACGATCTTCGGGGAGCAAACGCTGGCCGACGCCCAGGTGGTGCGGAAGATGCTGCTGCCCGCGGTGTACAACACGATCCTGGCGCCGCTCATCCTTCCCCCGCTCACCCGACTCGTCGGGGAGCGGGGCGGGGGCCGCCGGAGGTGGGACCCATGAGCCGCACCTGGCGCCTGGTGGCGGTGGGGACCATCTTCGCCTCCCTCTTCGCCGTGCTCGTGCTGCGCCTGTGGTACTTGCAGGTCAGCACCCTGGCGTCGGCCCTCGAGGTGGCCGAGCAGCAGCAGATCCGGGTAGTGGTTGTCGAGGCTCCGCGCGGCGACATCTACGACCGCACCGGCGAGGTGCTGCTGGCCGGCACCGTGGCCTCTCGGCGGATCGTGATCGACCGCAAGCTGGTGCCGGAGGAGCGGGAAGAGAGCTTGATCAACCACATGGCCGCCTTGCTGGGCATGCCGGCGACCGACATCCGGGCCCGGTTCGACGAGGCCGGCGCCGGCGCTCGTTTCCCTCTGGGGGAGGAGGTCTCCGAGTCGGTGGCGGTCTTCGTCCTGGAGCACATCGAGGACTTCCCCGGAGTGGTGGTCGAGCCGGTGCCGGTGCGGGTCTACCCGGAGGGGGAGACCGCGGCCCACGTCGTGGGCTACATCGGGTCCCCCGCCGAGGACGACCTGGAGCGCCCGGGGATCACCGTTCGGGACCGGGTGGGCCGCTTCGGCATCGAGAAGGAGTACGACAGCCTGCTGCGGGGCACCTCCGGGCGGATCACCTACCGGGTCAATGCCGGCGGCGAGGTCCTCGGGATCATCGACGAGGTGGCCCCGCGCGCCGGGGGCACCGCAACCACGACCATCGACTTCGCTCTGCAGGAGTTCGTGGAGCAGGCCCTGTACGACGGCCTCTCCCTGTCGCGCCGCGACGGCAAGGAGCCGGTGCGGGCGGCGGCGGTGGTGATCGACCCGCGCGACGGGTCGGTGCTGGCGCTGGCCTCTGTGCCGGCCTACGACCCCAGCCTCTTCTCCACGGGCCGGATCAGCGACGAGGAGTGGGCCCGCCTGCAGACGACGGCGGCACTGAACAACTTCGCCATCCAGGGCCTCTACCCGCCGGCGTCGGCCTTCAAGGTGGTGCCCTACACCCTGGCGCTGGAGATGGAGATCTACCCCACGGTGGAACAGGACCAGTACGCCGACCGTCTCGATCCCGGCGACCCGACCTCCTTCTACGCCGACGGCGACCTGCAGTTCCCCAACACCCCGATCCTGAAGGACTGGAAGGTGCACGGGCTGGTGAACATCCACACCTCTCTGCAGGTGTCGTCGGACAACTACTACTGGGGCATCGCTCTGGAGGTGTGGGACCGGGCCGGGCTCGACTGGAGTGAGAACCTGCTCCAGGACTGGTCCCGCTCCCTGGGCTTCGGCGCCCCCACCGGGATCGACCTGCCCTTCGAGCAGGTCGGCATAGTCCCCGACCGGGAGTGGTTCCAGTACCACCAGGTCAACAAGACGGGGCTGGTGCGGTTGGAGGGCCCGTGGTCGGGCGGCGACCTCATGAACGTGGCCATCGGCCAGGGCGCCATGGTGTGCACCCCGCTGCAGCTGGCCAACGCGTTCGCCGCCCTGGTGAACGGGGGCACGCTGTGGCGCCCCCGGGTGGTCGCCGAGATCCACAATTCGGCCGGTGAGACGATCTTCACCAATCTGCCGAGCGTGGTGGGCCTGGTCGACATCGCGCCGGAGACCGTGGCCAGCCTGCTGGCCGACCTGCACGGGGTGGTCGCTTCCGAGAAGGGCACGGCGTACCGCGCCTTCCTGGACTTCGGGGAGAGCGCCGCACGGGTGGGCGGCAAGACCGGAACCGCCCAGATCCGGCTGCCGGCCCGCCAGATCGTGATCGACCGAGCCCTGGTCCCCGCGGGGCGCGAGGAGGAACTGATCGGCAACCTCGCGGTGCTGCTCGGAGTGCCGGTGGCCGAGATCCGGGCCCGGTTCGAGGAAGGAGCGGTCGATGGCTCGTTCGTCCTCGACGACGACATCTCGGAGGCGGCCGCTTCATTCGTCGCGGAACGGCCGGGGGACTTCCCGGGTCTCGTGGTCGAATCGATACCCGAGGTCGACAGCGCCTGGTTCGTGGGGGTGGCCCCCCTCGACGACCCGCAGTACATCGTGGCGGTGGTCATCGAGGAGGGGGGCAGTGGTGGGAAGATCGCCGCTCCGACGGCCCGGGCCATCCTGCAGTTCCTCATGGGCGAAGAAGTGGACGCCATCCGGGGCGGCGAGGAGACAGACTGATGGTGACCGCGGCGGAGTTCGGCCGCAAGGCCCACCGGCCTCGCTCCCGGCCGGACTTCGTGCTGGCGTTCGGGGTTGCCGCCCTGAGCGCGCTGGGGCTGCTGATGATCTACACGGTCACTGCTCCCCGGAACGATGCCGCGGGACTGGACCCCGGCGGCGACATGGTGCGCCAGGCGCTCGTCATGGCCGTCGGCGTGGTGGTGTTCATCGTCGCCTCGTTCATCAGCGACCGGCAGTGGAAGGCCCTGGCTCCCTACGCGTATGCCGGGACGGTGCTGCTCCTCCTGCTGGTGTTGACCCCGATCGGCGCCCTGCGCTCCGGGGCGCAGCGGTGGATCCCGCTGGGCCTGATCGACTTGCAGCCCTCCGAGTTCGCCAAACCGGCCATGATCCTCGCCCTGGCAGCGTTGCTCTCGTCGGTGGAGGGCACTCGGGTGCGCTGGGCCCGCATCGGCCAGACCCTCGGCCTCATGGCCGTGCCTTCGGCGCTCATCTTCGTGCAGCCGGACCTGGGCACGATGCTGACGTTCGGTTTCATCGCCCTGGTGATGCTCTTCGTGGCGGGCATCACCGTTCGCCAGTTGGCGCTGCTCCTCGTGGGGGCGCTCATCGCCGTGGTGGTCGCCTTCCAGTTGGACATCCTGAAGGACTATCAGTTGGACCGGCTCACCGGCTTCCTCAACTCCGGCGAGGCCGAGCTGACCTTGAACTACAACCAGACGCAGAGTCAGATCGCCATCGCCAGCGGGGGGATGTTCGGCAGGGGCCTCTCCCAGGGCATCCAGACCAACGGCGCCTTCGTGCCGGCCCAGCGCACCGATTTCATCTTCACCGCGGTGGCCGAGCAGCTGGGGTTCGCGGGCTCGGCGGCAGTGCTGGCCCTGTTCGCCCTCATCGTGTGGCGGCTGCTGATGACCGCCGCTGCGGCCCGGGACCGCTTCGGGCACCTGCTGGGTGTGGGCATGGCGGCCATGGTGGTCTTCCACGTGTTCGTCAACGTGGGGATGACCCAGCGCCTGATGCCGGTCACCGGGCTGCCCCTGCCGCTGATGAGCTACGGCGGTTCGTTCTACCTCGCTATGGCGCTCGGCCTGGGAATGACGCACGCCATCTGGCTGCGGCGCTCCCCGGTTCCCGGCGAGCGGTTCTTGCTGTAGAAGGCCGGCGAGGCCGGGCGCCCCAGGCTGCCGCCAGGCTACGCTGTGCTCATGGATCGGCGGGACTCCCGAGGCTGGGTCGAGGTCATTTGCGGGCCCATGTTCTCCGGGAAGAGCGAGGAGCTCATCCGCCGCATGGTGCGCTACCAGATCGCCCGGATCCCTACGCAGACCTTCAAGCCGGTCATCGACGACCGCTACGCGAAAGCCGAGGTCGTCTCGCACAGCGCCCTCTCGGTGGCCGCCGAACCGGTGGCCGACAGCGGGGGGCTGCTGCGGGCGGTGCAGGATCGCACCGTCGTGGTGGGCATCGATGAAGGGCAGTTCTTCGACGTCGGCCTGGTGGAGGTGGTGGAGCGGCTGGCGGCTTCGGGCAAGCGGGTGATCGTGGCCGGCCTCGACCTCGACTACCTGGGCCGGCCCTTCGAGCCGATCCCGACGCTGATGACCCGGGCCGAGTACGTCACCAAGAGCCTGGCGGTGTGTCACCGCTGCGGCGGGGACGGCATGTTCACCCAGCGGGTCATCCAGTCCGACGAACTGGTGGTGCTTGGGGCCGAGGGGGCTTACGAGGCCCGCTGCCGGTACTGCTACACGCCGGGGGAGTCCCACCAGGAGCGCCTGGCCCTCTGAGGGGCCCGGTGCCCCCATCGGCAGGGGTTGCGCCGGCTTGGGGACCCACCGTGGTAACCTCGCCCGGCCGCCGCCGGCGCCACGATTTGACCGGCCGGCGG
>JBDROA010000184.1:0-11899 GCA_043810615.1 Actinomycetota bacterium
GCACCCCTGACCTCGCCAGCCTCGGGCGAGTGGCCCTCAGGTAACATTTTTGCACCGCACCCCAGGGCGAGGTGATGCCACCTGAAGAGGCGTGCACCTGGCGAACGCCTACCCACGCGATAGGGGTTGTGTGAGGCGGGGTTCCTGGCCCGACAGCTTGATCGTCGGGCGCAACGCCCGAAGGTTGGCCCTCAGGCTTCGAGCCCGACGGCGGCCGGTTCAGGGGAGGCCCGGTGGCAACTCTGCGAGTAGCAGGCTCCCTAGCCGTCGACAGTGAACTCGAAAAGTGCCGAGTTCTCGTACGCCGGCAGCAGGCCGCTCTCGCGGTGGACGACCTCGCCGCCCACCCGAACCTCGAGGGTGTAGCCGCCCGGGTTGTTGCCCAGAGTCTCGTAGTGCTGCACGTAGACGGAGTACTGCCCGGGGGGCGCCCCACCCGCGGGCCAGAAGACGTTCTCGACGTGCGGCCCGGTATCCCCGGCGGCAGGGATGTCATCGACATCAAGGCGGCCGCCGCTCTCCGACTCGCGATTCACGTGGTTGATCTGGAACCCCGAGGGCTCGTTGACGCGGAGGTCCATGTCCGAGTCGGTATCCCAGATGAGGGTCACCTGGATGTCCCCGGTGCCGACCACGATGTCGGGAGGGATAGTCAGCGGGGGGACGACGGGCATCGTGGAAGTGGTCGCCGCGGAAGTGGTCGTGGTGGCTGTACTGGTCGTGGTGGCTGCACTGGTCGTGGTGCTAGTTGTGGCCGCATCCGTGGAGGTCGAACTCGCCGAGTCGGATGCGGTCCCGCTGCAGGCCGCGAGCGCGACGACTAGCCCGACCGCCAGCAGCCCCCAAAGCCTCTGTTCCATCGCTACCTCCCGTCTGCAAGCCTACGCAACGCGGGCAGGCCGTTGGGACGCGGTACGGAGAAGCTCTGCTACCCCCGTGCGCACGGGGCTCCGGAGGCTACGTCAGGGTCCTGGCCCAACACCCGCTCGTCTATGAATGCCCGGTGGCACCTTCGGGGAAAGCAGATTACTGAGGGTTTCACTCGGGCCAGGTGCCGGGAGCCGATGTGGTCCCCTTCGCCCAGCACAGGGGATGGTCCGCCGCAAATGGGGGTGGCGCCCCTCATGTGCCATCTTCCCACCCCAGGCCGTGGTCCACGGCACTTGGCAAGGGTGACATTTGCAGGCAGCACCCCAGGGTGCCGTCTGTCACAGCGTTCCCCCGGTGTCGGCATCCTGCTGAATCACGCCCCCGAAGGCCTTCAGCCGGTGCACCCCCGGTAGCATCGCGGGGTACTGTCCCGCGTGGTCCCATGAAGCCCGTCATCACCCCCGACGAGTCGGCCCGCCTCGACGCCGCTGCCACCGATCCGGTGGAGGTGCTCATGGAGCGCGCCGGCCTCGGGGTCGCCCTGGCTGCCGCCCGCATGGGCGCCGGCTACGGCACCCGGGTGCTGGCCCTGGCCGGCCCGGGGAACAACGGGGGCGATGTCTACGTGGCCGTCCGGTACCTGAAGCGCCGCGGAGTCGCGGTCGAGGTGCGGGCCCTCGGCTACCCCAAGGGCGAGGACTCCCCGGCCCGCCAGGCGGCGGTCGCCGCGGTGGCCGCCGGGGTTCCGGTGCGCCCTCTGGGTGATCCCGAACCCTGCGACTTGCTCATCGACGGCCTGTTCGGGGCCGGGTTCCACGGAGCCCTGAGCGACCCGGCGGCGGCCTGGACCGCTCACCCCTTTCCGGTCCTGGCGATCGACCTCCCCAGCGGCCTGAGCGGCGCCGATGGCTCGGTCGCCGGGGCCGCCTTCACCGCCCGGCGCACCGTCACTTTTCACGCCCTCAAGGTGGGCCACCTGTTCGGCGAGGGCCCCGACCGCTGCGGAGAGGTCGAGGTGGTGGACATCGGCCTGCAGGGTGGGGAACCGGAACTGCGCCTCTGCGAGGAGGCCGACGCCCCCGTGCCTTCCCGGCCCCGGACCGCCCACAAGTGGTCGGCGGGGACGGTCCTCGTGGTGGGCGGGTCGCCGGGGATCTCCGGCGCCGTCGCCCTGGCGGGCCGGGCCGCCCTGCACTTCGGCGCGGGGTACGTCCGCCTCGCCTGCCCTGGGGCGCTGCAGTCGTCGCTGGCATCCGCCGACCCGTCGCTCACCACCGCGGGCATCGGCACCGGGCAGCGTTTCACCGCCGCCTCGGCCGCCGCGGTGCTGGCCGCCGGGGAGCGCTTCGCCGTGATGGCCCTGGGCCCCGGCCTGGGCCCGGGACGGGAAGGGTTCGTGCGGGCCCTGCTCGAGGCATGGGATCGTCCCCTGGTGCTCGACGCCGACGCCATCGCCGCCGCCGGGGTGGAAGCCCTGGCGGCCCGGGGCCACGCGACCGTGATCACGCCTCACGCGGGGGAGTTCCGCCGCCTCACCGGCGAAGACGCCGGTTACCGGCAGGCCTCCCACCTGGCGGGCCGCACGGGGGCGGTCGTGCTGCTCAAGGGCAACCCCACTGTGATCGCCGGGCGGCAGCGCTGGGTCGTGAACGCGGGCGGACCGGAACTGGCCACGCTGGGCAGCGGGGACGTGCTCACCGGGATGATCGCCGCCCTCATCGCCCGGGGCCTCGATCCCGAAGCCGCCGCCCGCTCCGCCGCCTTCCGCCACGGCCGAGCCGCCGCCGACCTGGCCGCTGCCGCGACGGTGACCGCCTCCGGCCTTGCGGCGCACGTGGGGAGGTTTGCCCGGTGAGACCCACCTGGATGGAGGTGGACCTGGCAGCGATCCGCGCCAACGCCGCCGCCCTGGCCGCCGCCGTCTCCCCGGCCGCCCTGTGCGCCGTGGTGAAGGCCGACGGCTACGGGCACGGCGACGTGCCCTCGGCCGAGGCCGCTCTGGAGGCCGGGGCCTCCCGGCTGGCCGTGGCCCTGGTGGCTGAGGGGGCGCGTCTGCGCGAGGCCGACGTCGAGGCGCCCATCCTGCTCTTGTCCGAACCCGACGCCGCCGATGCCGCCGAGGTGGTGCGTTGGCGCCTCACTCCCACCGTCTACCGCCACTCCTTTCTCGACGCCCTGGAGCAGGTGGCGCCCCCGGGTTTCCCGGTGCAGGTCAAGGTGGACACGGGCATGCACCGGGTGGGGGCGCCGCCGGCGCTGGCGGCCGATCTGGCTCGCCGCGTCGCCGCCTCGCCCCTCCATCTGCAGGGGATCTGGACCCACTTCGCCGTGGCCGAGGAGGACCCGGCATACACGGCCACTCAGTTGCGCGGCCTGCGCATGGTGGTGGAGGCCCTGGCCGCCCGGGGGGTCCGGCCCGAGATGGTTCATGCGGCCAACACCGCCGGGGGCCTTGCCTACGGGGAGGCCCGCCTCGACCTGGTGCGGGCCGGCATCGGCTTGTTCGGCCTGCGCCCGACTCCGGGCCTGGCCCCCGAGGTGCCGCTACGCCCGGCGATGCGCATCGTGTCGCAGGTGGCATACCTGCAGCGCCTCGCGGCCGGGGCCCGCCCCTCCTACGGGCGCCGCCGCCCCCTGCCCGCCGAGGCCACGGTGGCCACCATCCCCATGGGCTACGCCGACGGGGTCCCGCGTCGTCTCGCCGAGAGCGGCGGGGGGGTGCTCATCGGGGGGCGCCGGCACCCCTTCGCCGGGTCCGTCACGATGGACCAGATCGTGGTAGATGTGGGGGACCATCCGGTGGCGGTGGGCGACGAGGTCGTCCTCATCGGTCGCCAGGGCGGTGAGGAGGTCACCGCCGACGAGTGGGCCGGGCGCCTCGGCGTGCTCCACTACGAGGTGGTTTGCGGCTTCGGCCCCCGCCTCCCCCGGAGGTACCTGCCGTGACCCTCACCGCCGTCCCCGGAGTACGCGTCGGCCACTGGACCGACCCGGTGGGCCTCACCGGGTGACGGTGGTTGTGCTGCCCGAGCCCAACGTGACCACGGGCGAGGTGCGGGGCGCCGCCCCCGGCACGCGGGAAACAGCCCTGCTCGCCCCGGGCATGAAGGTGGAGGCGGTCCAGGCCATCGCCCTGTGCGGGGGGAGCGCCTTCGGCCTGGCCGCCGCCGACGGGGTGGTGGCCGAACTGGAGGCCGACGGACGCGGCTACCCCACGTTCGCCGGGGTGGTGCCCATAGTCCCCGCCGCGGTCATCTTCGACCTGGGCATCGGCGACCCCCGGGCCCGGCCCGGCCCCGTGGCCGGCGCCGCCGCCTACCGGGCGGCCACCTCGGCGCCCGTGGAGATGGGCAACGTGGGGGTGGGCGCCGGGGCCACGGTGGCGGGATGGCGCGGCCCGCAGGCGCGCCGCAAGGGAGGCCTCGGCTCGGCGGCACTCCGGGTGGGCGAAGTCACCGTGGGCGCCCTGGCCGTGGTCAACGCCGTGGGTGACGCTTTCACCCTGGAGGGGGTGCCTTTGACCGGCGGCGACCCGGTGCCCCTCGCCGGCCCGCCGGCGGGGCCGCAGCCGCTGGAGAACACCACGCTGGTGGTGCTGGCCACCGACGCCGCCCTTGACCGCGCTGCCCTCACCCGGGTGTGCGTGCGGGCCCACGACGCTCTGGCCGTCTGCCTCCGGCCCAGCCACACCCGATATGATGGCGACGCGGTCTTCGCCGCCTCCTGCGGCCGCCTTCCCGTGGATCCCGACGTGGTCGCCGAGACGGCGTTCGTCGTAGTGGGGCGGTCAATAGAGGCGGCGCTGCGATGGGCCCGGCCCGTGGCAGGCGTCCGGGCCATGGAGGACGGCACATGAGCGACGATCGAGCCGGCGAGTTGGCCGCACTGGCCGCCGAAGCCGCCGTCTGTACCTGCTGCCCCCTGGCGCAGAGCCGCACCCGGGTGGTCTTCGGGGTAGGCGGCCCCGACGCCGACCTCATGCTGGTGGGTGAGGCCCCCGGCTTCCACGAGGACCAGCAGGGGGAGCCGTTCGTGGGGGCCGCCGGCAAGTTGCTCGACCGCCTGCTCGGCGAGATCGGCCGCACCCGCGCTGAGGTCTACATCGCCAACGTGCTCAAGTGCCGCCCCCCCAACAACCGGGACCCGCTGCCGGCGGAGATAGAGGCCTGCTCGGAGTACCTGAGACGCCAGTTGGCGCTGATCGACCCGAAGGTGGTGCTGACCCTGGGCAACTTCGCCACTCGCCTGCTGCTGAAGCGCGACGCCGGCATCAGCCGCCTGCGCGGCCAGGTGTACCCGTGGTGGAACCGCCTGCTGGTGCCCACCCTGCACCCCGCCGCGGTGCTGCGCGGCGGCGACGGCCTTATGGAGCAGGTCCGGGCCGACTTCGCCCTGGCCCACCGGGCGCTGGCCGCGGCCACGACGGTGGCCGATCCCGCCACCGAGCAGTTGGGCCTGTTCGAATGAGCCTCATTCTGCTCTGCCCCGCCGAGGCCGATACCCGTGCCGTGGGTCGGCGCCTGGCCAGCCTGCTGCGGGCCGGCGACGTAGTGCTCCTCGCCGGCGACCTGGGGGCGGGGAAGACGGTGTTCGCCTCGGGGATCGCTGAGGGGCTGGGGGTGGCGGACCGGGTGGTGAGCCCCTCTTTCGTGCTGGCTCGCCGCTACGAGGGCCTCATGGACCTGGTCCACGCCGACCTGTACCGGCTCGGGTCGTCGGCCGAGGTGGAGGACCTCGACCTCATCGAGTCCGCCCTGCCCGGGGTGCTGGTGGTGGAGTGGGGCGAGGCCGCGGCCCGCTGCTTCCCCGAGGACCATCTGCTGGTGCGTCTCGAGGCCGACGAGACCGGGGCGCGCACCATCACGCTGGTGCGCCGCGGCTCGTGGCAGCAGCGACCGCTGGAGGAGGTGGCGGGGTGAGGATCGTCGCCATCGAGACCGCCACCGGCGCCACCTCGGTCGCCCTCGGCGACGGGAAGGTGGTCGTGGCCTCGGCAGGGCGCACCGACCGGCGGGGCCACATCGGGTTCCTGGTGCCCGCCCTCGATTTCTGCTTCGCCCAGGCGGGCTGGGGCCCGCAGGAGATCGACGTGGTGGCGGTGGACATCGGGCCCGGCCTGTTCGGGGGCATGCGCGTCGGCCTGGCCACCGCCCAGGCCCTGGCCGGGGCGGCCGGGGTGCCGCTGGCCCCGGTGTGCTCGCTGGACGCCATCGCCTTCCAGGCGGCCACCGCCCACCGCCGGATCTGGGCGGTGGTGGACGCCCGCAAGGGCGAGGTGGCAGTGGCCTCCTACCGGCCGGTGCCGGGCGGGGTGGTGCGCGATGGCCCGGTGGAACTGGTGGGGGCAAACGCCTTCCGGGGCCTGCTGGAGGACGACCCAAGTCAGAAGCTGGTGGTGGGCGACTGGGGGGTGCTCCCCGAGGGCGACCTCATGGGAGTCCACGGGGTGCGCACCGGCGGCCCGCGCCACCCCTCGGCGGCGGCGGTCATGGAGGTGGCCCGGGGCCTCGCGGAGCGGGGGGCCTTCCCCCACCCCGACGAGGTGCGTCCCTTCTACCTGCGCGAACCCGATGTGCGCATCAACTGGGCGGACTTCCGCCAGGAGGGACCGTGGCCCGGGTGATCCTCTCCGTCCGCCGCATGGAGACGGCCGACATCCCCGTCGTGGCCGTCATGGAGCGCGCCGTCTTCCCCGACCCCTGGTCGGCCCACGCTTTCGGCGAGGAACTGGCCGCCGCCGGACGGCGCTACCTGGTGGCCGAGGAGGGCGGGGAGATCGTCGGCTACGGCGGCGTGATGGTGGTGGGGGAGGACACCCACGTGACCACGCTGGCGGTGGCTCCGGAGGAGCGGGGGCGGGGCCTGGGCACCCGCCTGATGCTGGCCCTGGTCGAGGAGGCCCTGGCCGCCGGGTCGTCGCACCTGACCCTGGAGGTGCGGGTGTCCAACGAGGCCGCCCAGCGCCTGTACCACCGCTTCGGCTTCGCGACGGTGGGCTTGCGCCGCCACTACTACCGCGACGAGGACGCCCTCATCATGTGGGCCCTGGACGCCGACTCGGCCGACTGCGCCCGCCGCCTGGCGGAGATCCGGGAGGGACTGGCGTGAGCGACCCCATCGTGCTCGGGGTGGAGACCTCCTGCGACGAGACCGGCGTGGCGGTGGTCCGGGGTGACGAGGTGCTCTCCAACGTGCTCTCCTCCCAGGTGGAGGCCCACGCCCGCTTCGGCGGGGTGGTGCCCGAGGTGGCCGCCCGGGCCCACGTGGAGGCCATCCGGGCCCTCACCCACCGCGCTCTGGCCCGGGCTGGGGTGCACCCCATGGACCTCGACGCCATCGCGGCGACGCGTGGCCCCGGACTGGCCGGGGCGCTGATGGTGGGCTTCTCATACGGCAAGGCCCTGGCCTGGGCGATGTCGAAACCTTTCCTGGGCATCGACCACATGGAGGGCCACCTGTTCGCCCCCCGCCTGGAAGGCCCGGAGTACCGGCCCCCGGCGGTGGTGCTGCTCGCCTCGGGGGGCCACAGCCAGATCGTGCACATGCCCGATTGGGGGGTGTACGAGGTCATGGGGTCCACCATCGACGACGCCGCCGGGGAGGCCTTCGACAAACTGGCCCGCTTCCTGGGCATGGGCTTTCCCGGGGGCCCGGCCATCGACCGGGCCGCCGAAGGGGGCAACCCCAAGGCGGTGCGCTTCCCCCGGGCCCTGCCCGACCGCCCCTTCGACTTCTCCTTCTCCGGCCTGAAGACGTCGGTGACTACCTTTGTGCGCACCCACCACCGGGCCGGCACCCTGCCGCCCGTGGCCGACCTGGCGGCCTCGTTGCAGGAGGCCATCGTGGACGCTCTGGTGGAGAAGACCCTGAACGCCGTCGAGGCCACCGGGGCCACCACCATCGGGGGCGGGGGCGGGGTGCTGGCCAATCGGCGCCTGCGAGCGCGCCTCGGCGAGGAGGCGGAGCGGCGGGGGGTCACCCTGCACCTGCCCTCACCGATCCTGTGCACCGACAACGGGGCGATGGTGGCCTGCGCCGGGGTGTTCCACTTCCGCCGGGGGGAGCGCACCGCCCTGGAGGCGGAAGTGGATCCTTCGCTCCGCCTGGGGTCCTGAGAGCGTGCGTCGATAGGTCGCCGGGACCATCGCGATTCGGCTCGACCGTGAGCCGGATCGTGAGTCCAGGGTGAGCCCACTGGCGGACGCTCTGGAGCCCGAATCCCGGTTAGCACTCCCGCACGGTGACTGCTAGAATTGGCACTTGCACGCAGCGAGTGCCAACCCCACAAGGAGGAGAGCTTCGATGAAGCTGCATCCGCTCGGCGACCGTGTGGTCGTCAAGCCCAAGGAAGACCTCGAGGCCCGCACCAAGAGCGGCCTGGTGATCCCCGACACCGCCAAGGAAAAGCCCCAACTGGGTGAAGTACTGGCAGTGGGCCCCGGCGAGTACCAGGAAGGCAAACGCATCCCCCTCGACGTCAAGGTGGGGGACAAGGTCGTTTACTCGAAGTACGGCGGCACCGAGGTCAAGCTGGAGCACGAGGAGTACCTGATCCTCTCTTCGCGCGACCTGCTCGCCGTTGTCAGCTGAGCCCCGAGGAGGCATCGACGCAATGGCAGCCAAGGAACTGAAGTTCAACGAGGAAGCGCGGCGCGCCCTCCAGGCCGGGGTGGACAAGCTGGCCGACGTGGTCAAGACCACCCTGGGCCCCAAGGGCCGCAACGTGGTGCTCGAGAAGAAGTGGGGCTCGCCCACCATCACCAACGACGGCGTAACCATCGCCAAGGAGATCGAGCTGGAAGACCCGTGGGAGAACATGGGCGCCCAGCTGGCCAAGGAAGTGGCCACCAAGACCAACGACGTCGCCGGCGACGGCACCACCACCGCCACCGTGCTGGCCCAGGCGATCGTGCGTGAGGGCCTGCGCAACGTGGCCGCTGGGGCCAACCCCCTGGAGCTGAAGCGGGGCATCGAGCAGGCCGTCGAGTCCGTCGTGTCCTTCATTGCCGGCATGGCCGAGCCCATCGCCGCCACCGACAAGGACCGCATCGCCTACGTGGCCACCAACTCCGCTCACGACGAGGTCGTGGGCGAGAAGGTTGCCGAGGCCATGGGCAAGGTGGGCAACGAGGGCGTCATCACTGTCGAGGACAGCCAGACCTTCGGCGTGGACGTCAGCTTCACCGAGGGCATGCAGTTCGACAAGGGCTACATCTCGGCCTACTTCATCACCGACCTGGACCGCCAGGAGTCCGTGCTCGAGAACGCGTACCTGCTGATCGTCAACCAGAAGATCAGCGCGGTGCACGACCTGCTCCCCGTGCTGGAGAAGGTCATGGCGGCCGGCAAGGGCCTGGTCGTCATCGCCGAGGACGTCGACGGTGAGGCGCTGGCCACCCTGGTGGTCAACAAGATGCGCGGCACCTTCCCGTCGGTGGCCGTCAAGGCCCCCGGGTTCGGCGACCGCCGCAAGGCCATGCTGCAGGACATCGCCATCCTGACCGGCGCCACCGTCATCAGCGAAGAGGTCGGCCTCAAGCTGGAGAACGTGACCGTGGACATGCTGGGACGGGCCCGCAAGGTGGTCGTCACCAAGGACGACACCACCATCGTCGAGGGCTCCGGCAGCCCCGCCGACGTGCAGGCTCGCATCAAGCAGATCCGCCGTGAGATTGAGAACTCCGACTCGGACTGGGACCGGGAGAAGCTCAACGAGCGCCTGGCCAAGCTGGCCGGCGGCGTGGCAGTCATCAAGGTCGGCGCCGCCACCGAGGTGGAGTTGAAGGAGCGCAAGCACCGCATCGAGGACGCCATCCAGGCGACCCGGGCGGCCGTCGAGGAGGGCATCGTGCCCGGCGGCGGCGTCGCCCTGCTGCGGGCCCAGACGGCCGTCGAGAAGATGCGCGGCGGCACCCCGGACGTCAAGACCGGGCGGGGCATCGTCAGGAAGGCCCTGGAAGAGCCTATGCGCCAGATCGCGGTGAACGCCGGCTACGAAGGCGGCGTCGTGGTCGAGGGCGTGCGCAGCCTGGAAGGCCCCATCGGGTTCAACGCCCAAACGGGCGAGTACGAGAACCTGCTGGAGAGGGGTATCGCCGACCCGGCAAAGGTGACCCGCTCCACGCTGCAGAACGCGGCCTCCATCGCCGCCCTGCTGATCACTACCGAGGCGCTCGTGGTCGAGAAGCCCGAGCCCAAGAAGTCGGCCCCCATGCCGGGTGGCGGCGGCGGCGACATGGACTTCTAGTCCAGTCGATCAATCGACCGTACGGAGGGGCGGCCCGGCCGCCCCTCCGGCGTGTGTGGGGTGCGGGACCATCGGGCGAGGTCACCGCACCCCAGGCGAGTGTTGCCTGCCGGTTTTGCCCGGTTACCGGCCCTGGATTCTGTGGTCCACACTGCGGACCTGGGGGTGTAAGGTCCTTGTTTGACCGTCGAAGCTGGCGGTGGCCAACAGAGAGCGCGTAGGCCTGTTTGGACTGGGAGACGGAGGGGAGCCATGGTGAGGAAGCTGGTCGCAACGTTGGCAGCAGGACTGCTGCTGGCGACCGTTTCGCTGGGTAGCGCCGCGGCGCTACCCAGCGAGGCGCCACAGTCCTACATAGTCGTGCTCGAACGGGGCACTCCCAACGTGCCTGCGGTGGCGGCGAGCCTGGCCCGCGCCCACAGCGGCCAGGTCGGCTTCGTCTACGAGGACGCTCTCCAGGGGTTCTCGATCACGATGTCGCCTCGGGCGGCGGCGGCGCTGGCGAGGAACCCACTGGTGGCCTATGTGGAGGCCGATGCTGCGGTGTCGATCGCCGCGCAGGACCTCCCTACCGGGATCCAGCGGATCTTCGCCGATGACAACCTCAATATCGGCATAGACGGCTCCGACGACTACCGGGTCGATGTCGACGTGGCGGTGATCGACACCGGGGTCGACTTCCAGCATCCCGACCTGAATGTGGTCGGCGGCGTGAACTGCACGGGGAACCCGGTGCGTGCCAGTTGCAGTTCGGGGGGTGACGACGACCACTACCACGGGACGCACGTGGCCGGCACCATCGCCGCCCTGGACAACGGGATCGGGGTAGTCGGGGTGGCCCCCGGCGCTCGGATCTGGGCGGTGAAGGTGCTCAACTCCCGGGGCAGCGGCTACACCTCCTGGATCGTGGCCGGCATCAACTGGGTGGCGGCCCAAGGCGACATCGAGGTGGCGAACATGAGCCTGGGCGGGAGTGGGTTCAGCCAGGCCGAGTACGACGCCATCCAGGGGGCGGTGAATGCGGGCGTGGTCTTCGCGGTGGCTGCCGGAAACGAGGACGACGACGCCAACAACTACAGCCCGGGCGGCTTCGACAACGTGCTCAGTGTCTCGGCGCTCGCCGACTTCGACGGGGCTCCCGGCGGGCTCGGCTCCCCCACCTGCCGCACCGATCAGGATGACACTCTGGCCGACTTCTCCAACTGGGGCTCGGAGGTGGACGTGGCGGCCCCCGGGGTGTGCATCCTCTCCACCTACCCGCTCGAAGAGGGTGAGTACGGCACGATCTCGGGCACCTCGATGGCCTCCCCCCACGTCGCCGGGGCACTGGCGCTGCTGGCGTCGGCCGACGACCCGGGCAGTGCCGCCGACGTCTACAGCCTGTACAACGAGGTAAAGAGCGCCGGCAACTACAGCTGGACCGACGACTCCGGCGACGGCATCTGGGAACCGCTGCTCGACGTGGGCACCTTCATCCCGACACTTATCCCGACCGGGGTTACGCCCAACACCCCGCCTACGGTGACGATCTCCAGCCCGGCAGACAAGGCCTCCTTCGCTTCCGGGACTTCGATCTCGTTCAGCGGGTCGGCCGCCGACGCCGAAGACGGCGACCTGACGGGCAACCTGGAGTGGACGTCGAGCCTCACCGGTGAGATCGGGACCGGCGGCTCGTTCTCGGCGGTGCTGTCGGACGGCACCCACACCGTCACCGCCACGGTCACCGACTCGGGCGGGCTCGAGTATTCGGCCAGCATCACCATCACCGTGGCTTCCTCGGGT
>JBDROA010000185.1:0-2413 GCA_043810615.1 Actinomycetota bacterium
GGTGGGGGTTGTGCGGGGGGGGGGGGGCGGGGGGGGCGCCCCCCCCCCCCCCCCCGGCTCAGAGGGCGGTGCGTATCGCTCGCTCCACCGCTGCCGCGTCGTAAGGACGCCTGATCGCGGCCGCGAAGCCATGGTGCTCATGACCGTGGACGTCGGCGTCGCTGAGGACTATCACCGGCGCTTTCAGGCCCAGACTGCGAAGGGCGGCCTTCTGATCCAGGGCGCTCGATCCATCAGGGGCGAGGAGATCGACGATCGCGAGGGCGAAGGGGCGACCTTCCCTATCGGCTGTCGCCACGGTATCGGCCGCTTCGCTCACCGAGCCGTATCTGACCGACTCATACCCGAGCTCGGAGAGGATGTCGGTCAGCCCTGTCCCTAAGGGATCGTGGGCGTCGATCACGAGCACCCGGGTCGTCGGACGCGTTCCGGCGGCGGCGGCACCGCTGGGGCCCGGCTGTTCAGCCTGGGCGCTGTCGCCGGAGCCGGTGTCGGACGCAGCCAGCCGTCTCTCCATCTCCGCCAACCGTCTCTCCAGCGTGAGGTCTTCGGCCATCACGATGGTGGTCGAGGCGCCACCGATGACGTCCCTGAACGCGGTGGCCACCAGGCGGACCTCCACCTCATCGCCATCCCGTCTCGAAAGCGAGGTCTGGTGAGGGCCGAGAGCGGCGGGCGGAACCGACCCTGCTTCTTGGCCGCCGGCCGTGAACGGGGGGAGGCGGCTCAGGACTTCTGAAGCCTTCCAGCCGAGCAGCCTCTCGGCAGCTCTGTTCCACATGGTGATGCGACCCCCGGAGTCCAGGACCCAAGCCGCCACAGGGGCCAGCGCGATAACGGCCTCCAGGTCGGCCACTGCGTCGCCGCGTGACTGCTCGGCCGATATACGCGAGATCGCGTAGCCGACCGTGGCACCAAGGCTACGCAGGCCGGCCCGGAGGCTGGGGGGGATGGCCGGGTAGGTCGAGGCGCCGGCTATCATCGTCGCGACCAACCGGCCCTGGTGGAGTATCGGGACCAAGGCCAGGGAGCGGGGAGCTCCGGCGACCCCCCGTAAGCAGGCGGGCGGGCTCCCGGGCGGGCCCGGGCCGTCCCCCGGCCCCGTGCCCGGCGCTGCGTCCGGTAGGGCGGCCGACTCCACGCTCAGATCGGCGAGGGCCTTCACGCACTCCGGAGAGAGGTTGCGCTGTAGGACCAACTCGTGCTCCCCGGTCACCTTGTCGATCAGGAACACGCAACCGGAGTCGACGGCTTCCACGCGTAAGGCCGCCTCGAGCAGCTCCCGGAGGGCCTTGCGCACGTTCTGGGCCGCCAACAGCGCAGCTCGGAGGTCGGCGTCGATGCGGGCCAGGCTCTCTACCCGCTTCGCCTCAGTGATGTCCTCTACCACCTCGATGAACCCCGCCGGCTGGTTATCGGGCCCCATGACCGGGTGTGCGCGCACCCGAGCCGCAAATCTGGTCCCGTCGTCCCGCAGGCCCTCTGTCTCCGCCTCGTGTGCCTCACCGGTGGCCAGGGCGAGCCGTCCTGGACAGTGTGGGCAGGGCTCGTCCCGCTTCTCGAACTCGCGGTAGCATTTGTTTCCCATCAGCGCGACCATCGACTTGCCGTAGAGCCGCTCGTTGGCGCGATTGACCATCACCAGGTCGAAGTCGGCCGAGATGAAGTTCATCCCTGGCTCGGCGTCGGGGGCCAAGGCCTCGAAGCGATCCTCGTTCAGTTCCACGTCCCTGGCTCTCCTTGCATCTACTCGGGGCGGAAGCGCCATACTGCCAGCGCGAAGACCACCACTATCCAAGCCCACACGATCCCCATCGGAAGGAGTACGTCCGCGGCTCCCCAGTCCCTGAGGATGATGCCATGGAATGAATCCACCACCCAGGCTGTCGGGAGGACATGAGCAACTCTGGAGAACGAGGCGCTGGTGACCTCCAGCGGGAACCAGGCTCCTCCGAGGGCGGACAGCAGCTGGGCGGAGATGACCGTCGTGGCGATGACGGCCTGCTCGGACCGGAAGACCGAAGAGATGAGGAGGCCGAACGAAGCCGCCAAGACCGATAGCGACACCATGGTCATCAGCAGCGCCAGAGGGCTGTTCAGATAGTCGACCCCGAAAGCGAATTGGCCCAGCAGGATGAGGAAGAGCTGCTGCAGGAAGGTGATGAAGACCATGGCCAGCATCTTGCCGCCGATGATCTCGCGGCCTCGGACCCCGGTGGCGCTGAGCCGTCGCAGGAGGCCCTGGCGCCGTTCCCAGGCCAGACCTGTGGCGACCGTGAGGAGGCTGAAGAGCACCCAATTGACGAGAGAGCCGGACGAGGCCTGGTCGAAACCTCCAGCGTGCCGGACGATGGCGCTGCCTGAATCGCCCATCTCCACGGTGGCGACCGGCGCGGCCAGCGCGGCAGCGGCC
>JBDROA010000186.1:0-3601 GCA_043810615.1 Actinomycetota bacterium
CCACGGCCACCGCCGCGGCGGCGAGGGTCACCTGGAGGGGGGTGTCCATGGTCACTCCTAGAACCTCAGCCGGATGAGGCGGCGGATCCAGATGATGCCGATCAGCATCAGCACCGCCCCCACCACCACTGCGATCTTCCCCGCCGGTGTCTCTACCAGAGGAGCCAGGAAGTCGGGGGCCGCGATCACTATGAAGCCGGCGATGGCGAAGGGGATGACGATCAGGATGTAGGCAGATATGCGTCCCTCGGCGCTGAGGGCCTTGACCTGGCGGCGGATCTGGTTGCGCTCGCGGATGGTCTGGCTGACCGTGTCGAGGATCTCGGCCAGGTCGCCTCCCACGGAGCGCTGGATGTCGATGGCCTGGGCCACCCAGCGGAAGTCCTGGCTGTCCATGCGCTCGGCCAGGGCGGTGAGGGAGGCCACCAGGTCCCGGCCCAAACGGGTCTCCACCAGGATGCGGCCGAACTCCTCCCCGGTGGGCTGCGCCGCCTCGGCAGACGCGGTGTTCACCGACTGCAGCAAGCCGTAGCCGGCACGCAGGCTGCCCGCCAGGAGTTGCAGGGTCCCGTCCAACTGATCGGCGAAGGCCTGGCGGCGTTTCTGTTGCCGATGGGTCACCGCCAGTCGGGGAACGATGAGGGCTAGTGCCCCGAGGATGCGGGCACCGATCAGGCGGAAGAGCAGAGCTCCCAGGGCCATTCCGATGAGCCCACTGGAGACCGAGAGCACCATGAACTCACCGGCGCTCAGGCGCACCCCGGCGCCGTCGAGGGCCCGGCCCAGGGTGGACTGGCGCCCGCCCCAGCGCAGGGCCGCCTCGGCGCCCCACTTGGCCCGATCCGCCAGGCGGGTCAACCAGCCCCCGGAGGGGGCGAAGCGCTCTGGCGCGGTGGCCAGTTGGCTGCGGGGCCGATCGACGGGCACCAGGGCCAGGCCAAAGACGAGGAGCGCCGCCAGGAAAAAGGCGGTCAGGCCCACGGGAAGCACCCATGAGGCGCCGAAGGGCCCGGGGCCAGAGGCGAGGAAGGGGGTCGGCGGCGCTGGGGGCGTGGTGGGGCCTGCTGGCTCTCCCTGTGCGGGGCGGGTCGTGGTCGCGGAAGGCGTAATGGTCGTGGTGGTCACGCCGGTGGTGGGGAGCGTGACCGAGGCCGTTCCGCTGGCGCTCACCCCCTGGTGCTCGATGGTGATCGCCAGGTCCACATCCCCGCCGCGTGGCGAGCTGTAGGTCACCACCAGTTGATTGACCAGTTCTGAGGCGATCTGCTCGTACACCGTGGCCAGGGCGGTGGGATCTTCAGCCGAAACCACCCGCCCGGCGCTCACCCCGGTGAGGGCCTCCAGGGAGACGCGATCGCTTTCTTCGGTCTGCAACTCCACAGCGTAGAACCCCACCTCGGAGGCCTCGAGGCGGGCGGCGGCATCGGCCAGAGACGCGGTGCTGACCGTGTCGCCCCCGTCGGAGAGCAGCACGATGAAGGGCCGGCCCCGGACGCCGGGGTCGAAGACCTCCAGGGCCGCCACCACCGCGTCGTACAGAGCGGTCTCCCCGGCCGCCTGCAGGGCGCCCAGGGCGGCCAGTGCCGCCGCCGGGTCATCGGAGAAGGCGCTGATCAGCGCAGGGGCGGCGGCGAACCCCAGCACCGCGGTCCGGGTGGTGGGGGGCAGGGCCTCGACGAAGCCGGCCGCCGCCTGCTTGGCCGCATCCAGAGCCGCACCGCGCATGCTGCCCGAGGTGTCCACCACGAGGAGCACCTCCAGCGGCTCCTGGGCCAGCAACCGCGCCGTCGTCGGGCGGCGGCTCCCGTTCTCCATCAGTGTCACCGTGTCCGGGACCACCCCGTACAGGGTCGGCGGGGGAGTGACCAGCACCGCGACCGTGGGGAACGAGCGGGCGTCCACGGCCTCGATCCGGAGCTCTTCCGGCGCCTGGGCGGCGGCTCCCACCGAAGCGGCGGCCACGGCCAGCAAGCCGGCCGCCAGGGCAGCGAGCGCCCATCGCATTCTCATCCTTTTCGTCCCGTCGGCCCCAGCGGGGCCCGCTCGAACACGGTCCGGGGCAGGTCAACCCCCAACTCGGCGAGGTGGTCGGCGAACATGGGGCGGATCCCGGTGGGCCGGATGACGCCCTTGACCCGGCCCTGCTCGTCGGTCCCTCCCAGGTACTCGAAGCGGAAGACCTCCTGCAGGGAGATCAGGTCCCCCTCCATTCCGCTCACTTCGGTGATGTGGGTGATCCGCCGCGACCCATCTTTGAAGCGGGCGAGGTGCACCACCAGGCTCAGCGCCGAGGAGATGTACTCCCGGATGGCTCGCATCGGCAGTTCGATGCCGGCCATCATCACCATGGTCTCCAGGCGGTTGAGGCCGTCCCGGGGGGAGTTGCAGTGCAGGGTGGACATCGACCCCTCGTGGCCGGTGTTCATCGCCTGCAACATGTCGAGGGCCTCCCCTCCCCGGACCTCGCCCACGATGATGCGGTCGGGGCGCATGCGCAGCGAATTGCGCACCAGGTCGCGGATGGCGACCTCTCCCCGGCCCTCGATGTTGGGTGGCCGGTACTCGAGGCGCACCACGTGCTCCTGACGCAGTTGCAGTTCGACGGCATCTTCGATGGTAATGATGCGGTGGTTCGCCTGGATGAAAGAGGAGAGCACGTTGAGCATCGTGGTCTTACCGGTGCCGGTGCCCCCGGTGATCATGATGTTGAGGCGCCCCTCTACGCAGGCGGCGAGCAGTTCTGCGATCTCGGGGG
Source organism: Actinomycetota bacterium (assembly GCA_043810615.1). Classification (GTDB taxonomy): domain Bacteria; phylum Actinomycetota; class Acidimicrobiia; order Spongiisociales; family UBA11373; genus VGBK01. Next base: position 2,756 of record JBDROA010000186.1, read on the forward strand.
TCATGGTGCCGAAACGGATGAGGTCGTCCACCTGGTAGGGGTCGCGGGAGAACTTGCGGATGGTCAGGGCGGGGCCGTCCACCGCCAGCGGGGGGATGATGGCGTTCACCCGGGAGCCATCGAGAAGGCGGGCGTCCACCATGGGGGAGGCTTCGTCGATGCGGCGCCCCACCTTGGCCACGATGCGGTCGATGACCCGGCGCAGGTTCTCCTCCGTGGAGAAGCGGGCCCGGGTCTGGTGCAACTGGCCTTCCCGCTCGATGAAGATGGGGTCGGTGCTGTTCACCATGATCTCGGTGACGGTGGGGTCGTGGAGGAAGGCTTCGATGGGGCCGTAGCCGAGGATGTCCTGGCCGATCTCGGCCGCGATGCGTTCCCGCTCGGCGGCCGACAGCGGGGCCTTCTCCTCGGCAATGAGATTCTCCAGTTCCTCGACGATGAGGCGGTGTAGTTGGGCCTCGGTGATGGAGGCGTCGAAGGCGCGCGGCCCCAGCCTGGAGAACAGCGCCTCGCGCACCCGGCGTTTGTATTCGGCGAACCCGTCGGCGGCGGGGGCGCCGGGGTGGATTCGCTGCAGTGGTTCTCCGGCGCTCTCCTGCTGCTCTTCCCGTGCCGCCTTGAGCCGGTCGCTCAGCTTCATGAGTCACCTCCTCGGCTGCCCCTTGCTGCCGCCACTGGGCTCCGGACTAATCGTTCGGCCAGTTGGGCGATGCGCCGGGCCACCGGGGAACGCGGGTTCACCATCACCAGCGGCCGGCCCTCGTTGAGGGATACCGGGACGTGGCGGGAACTGGGGATCTCCAGGTCGATGGCCATGCGGGCGGCAGCGGCCACGTCGTCCTTCTT
>JBDROA010000187.1:0-13472 GCA_043810615.1 Actinomycetota bacterium
GGCGATGAGGTTCTCCAGGGCAGCCCGGCGCTGCAACTCCGCACGGTCCCGGTTGCGCTCGGTGAGGTCGGTGATCGCCACCACCCCGCGCGTCAGGTCCCGTTCGCCGGCGACCACCGGGGCCGCCCACTGCAACTCGCAGGCGATCCACTGGCCGTCGAGCGTGGCGCCGATGACTTCGACGCTCGCCGAGGTGCGGCCCTCCCACACGGCGGCGAACTGCTCGATGAAGGAGTCCCGGGTCTCGCCGGTGAACGTGGACTCCGGGATGCCCCCGACGAGGGTCTCCTTGCCGGGGGCCTTGACGAGACGCACCGCCGCCTCGTTGACGTCCACCACCCGGATGAGCCCGACGCCTTTCGCCGCTTCATCCGGGTGGAGGCGCAGGTACTCGCGCAGGTCCTCGACGCCGCTGCGGCGCAGCGACCCCAGCCACTCCTCCACTGCCGAGAAGTCCTCCTGCCAGAGGGCCACGGGCATGCAGGAGAGGAGGGCCCGTTGTCGCTCTTCGGCGCCGCTGATCGTCTCGAGGTGGGCGCGCCGCCGAGTGATGTCGAGGATCTGGACCACGTAGTGCGCGCCGTCTGCCGCCTCGTCCCGAAGGGCGGTCACCGCCGTTTGGCCCCAGATGATGCCGCCGTCGCTGCACTGGTAGCGTCGCTCAAAGGGGGGTTCGGCGAGGGCCTGCGGCGGCGTCGTTCGGTCGGCGGCCGGGGTGATGGAATCGAGCGACCAGCCCCGAACATGAGCTTCCCGATACCCGAGCAGCGTCTCGAAGGCGGGGTTGACCCGGCGGATGCCGGCGTCGTCGGCGAGGACCATGGCGATGGGGGCGTTCTCGAAGGCGCCGCGGAAGCGAGCCTCGCTCTGACGCAACCGCCGGGCCACGTGGGCGTGGAGGACGGCGCTTCCCCAGATCGTGGTCCCCAGCACGGCGGCGGCGATTCCCGAGGCGACGCGTACGCCGTGGGTGATCAGCAGCAGGGCACCCGCCGTCGCCCCGATCGCGGCGCCAGCCACCACGCGGCACGGCGCGGGGCGTGGAGGAGGACCACGGCCGTGCCCAGCGCGGCCAGGCCCAGTCCGGAGGCCTCGGCTATCACCTCAGCCGGACTGTGGGCGAGGGCCAGCACCGAGGCGGACCACAACGCCATAAGCGCCGAGGGGTGGGGGCGCCGCGTCAGCAGCTGCACCGACCCCAGCACGGGGGCGGCCAGGCCGGTGACTCCTCCGACGATGACGAGAGTCTCGTCCGCGATCACACCTATGGCCAGAGTGGCGGCAGTGAGCGGGAAGGCGGCCAGGACTATCAGGCGAGTGAGGGCGTGGCTCCGGAGACGTCCGGCAGTGGGGCGCAGCCCCGAAAGGGACGAGAGGGGCGGCGCGGGTGCCATCCGAAGGCATCGGCTCGGGCAGGGTGGACCTTGATGAGCGCCGGGTGGGAACCGACTGCGGGGCCGGCGGAGGCCGGGCGAGCCCGCCATCGCAACGGCCGGCAGGGGGAACGCCCCCTTTCACCTCTCACCGCGACTGCTGAGCCAGGCCCCGGCGATCACCAGGGCCACTCCGGCGATCGCCAGGCAGGGGATTGTCTCGTGTCGCACCAGGGCCCCGAGCAGCATGGCCACCACCGGCAGGAAGTAGATGGGAATGGAGCCGCGCACCGGGCCGGCCCGGGCCCCCAGGGTGGTCGAGGCGACGAAGGCCACCCCGCTGCCCAGCACCCCGAGCACCACCATGGCCCCGGCGGCGCCCCAGTCCCACTCCGACCGGGGCAGCCCCCACAGCCCGAAGGGGAGCACTACGGCAATAGCCACCAGTTGCGCCCGCAGCAGGACCGGGAGGCTCCCGTAGCGCTGGGTGAGGGGCACCGCCAGGTTGAAGGCGACGGCGTACAGCACCGTGCTGAACAGCAGCAGGGCGATGCCCAGGGGGCTGCCCCCGATGCCGGTGGTCTCGGACAGGGTGACCAGCAGCACCCCGGTGAAGCCCACGGCCAGGCCGGCCAGTTGCGCCGGGCCCGGCATCCGGCGCAAGAGCAAGGCGGCCAGGGCGGTGGAGAACAGGGGCATGCTGCCGTTGACGGCCCCGGCGGTGGCCGAGTCCACCCACTGCTGGGCGATGGGGTAGAGCAGCAGGGGGACGGCCATCCAAACCAGGGCGAGGAGAATCAGGCGGGGCCAGTCGGCCCGCTCCACCGGGCGGCGGGTCCGGGGGAAGAGGGCCAGGGCCGCCGCCCCCAGCAGGAGTCGGCTGAGGCTCACCACCGGCGGGGAGAAGTGGTCGAGGCCCTCGGCGATCCACAGGAACGAGGATCCCCACATGAGGGCGATCGCCGTCAGCAGGGCCCACTCTGCGGGGCCGAAGGCCTCGGGGCGGGTCCCGTGGGCGGTGGTGAGCATGGGGCGGCGGGCCACGGGGCCGCACACTAGGACCGGCCGGGGACGCGTCGGCGCCCGGCCGAGAGCAGGCCGGCGACGGCGGTGAATCGGCGAGCGGGCTGCGGGGTGAGGTCGATCATGCCCGCTCGCATCGTCTCGGCACCCCGGGTCTATGGGTTCATCGTGTAGGTGTCGCGGAGGGCGAAGACCTGCTCCCACACCCGGGCGTAGCGGTCCGGGTCCGGCGCCGGACGGCGCACCATGTGCAGGCAGTGCTCGGCTTGCGCCGGGGTGGTGGTGGGCTTGCCGTGCAGGATCACGGCGAAGCGGGAGAAGTCCCGCACCGCCACGTCGAAGACCTGGTCCACCAGGTCGTTGCCCACCTCGTAGATCTCGGCGTTCTCCAGGAACAACTGGGCGTAGACCACCAGGGTGAAGATCTCGCCCATGGCCAGCAGGAAGTCCACGTCGGCGGCCTGGGCCTTGTCGGGGGTGGCGGCCAGGAGCATCTGCTCGAAGGCCTGCACCTGCTCTTGGAAGAGGTGCACGTTGGGGAGGTCCCGGCGGGCGAAGACGGGCCGGAAGTCGTGGAAGCGGATCTTCCCCAGCCCCCGGGCCGGGCCCTGGGCGAACAGGAAGTCGTCGTTGGCCGGGTCGTCGCGCCGTGGCACGGGCGGCAGGTCGACGGGGTGGAAGAAGTAGTTCTCCATGAACTTGACGATGAGGGCGATGTTGACGTGCACCGTCCCCTCGAGCTTGGGCAGGGCCCGGATGTCGCGCGCCGCCATCTCGAAATAGGTGTCCTTCTCGAAGCCCTTGGCGGCGATGACGTCCCACATGTGGTTGATGACGTCTTCGCCCTGGGTGGTGACCTTCATCTTCACCACCGGGTTGTAGAGCAGGTAGCGGCGGTCGTCGGGGGAGGCGGAGCGCATGTAGTCGGCGGTGCGCAGCGCCACCAACTTCATGGCCACCAGGCGGCAGTAGGCGTCGGTGAAGAGGGCCTTCACGTGGGAGAAGTCGGTGACGGCCATGCCGTAGAGGCGCCGGTTGGCGGCGTGGTGGATGGCCTCGTAGAAGGCGTGGGTGCAGATGCCGATGGAGGCCCAGCCCAGGTTGAACTTGCCGATGTTCACCGTGTTCAGGGCGGCATCCCAGGCGGCGTCGCCCCGCAGCAGGAGGTCCTCCGCGCGCACCACGTAGTCGGTCAGGTCGTACTCGGCCACGAAGTTCTGGCCGTTGACCACGTTCTGCACGCAGGTGTACCCGGGCCGGGCGGGGTCGGTGGCGAAGAAGCACCACTCGCCGGTGTCGGTCATCTTCGCGAAGGTGGACAGCAGGGCGGCCTCGTTGCCGTTGCCGATGTAGTACTTGCGCCCGTTGGCCCGCCAGGTGCCGTCGCCGGCGGGGGTCAGGGTCATCTCGGAGGAGTACAGGTCGGCGCCGTGGGCCTTCTCCGACAGGCCGTAGGCGAAGATGCCCCCCTTCTCCAGCAGCCGTCCCGCCTCCTGCTTCACCGCCTCGTTGCCGCTCATCCAGATGGGCCCCAGGCCCAGCACGCTCACCTGCCAGGTGTACCAGTAGGGGAGGCCGTAGAAGCCGAGGATCTCGGCGAACTCGCAGATGCGCCAGGTGTCCCAGCGGCAGTCGGCGGCGCCGTAGCCCGCCGGGGTGCACATGGTGGCGAAGAGGCGCTCCTGGCGGGCGAACTCCAGGAAGTCGCGGTACCACACCGCCGCCCGGTCGTCCTCCTTCACCTTCTGCAACCCTTTGGCCTCGAAGAACTCGACGGTGCGGCGCATCACTTCGGCCGAACGCTCGTCGGGGTAGTGGCGGTCGAGGCGGCGGGGGTGGAGAAGGATCACGACTGGCTCCTGGCTGAGGGCTCGGCCTGCCGGGCAGGCTACCCGCCGGGGCCGGGAGGCGTGGGGGCCGGTACGATCCCCGGCGTGGGGAGGTGCCCATGACGGAGGAGTACATCGCCGGGGTCTGCAACATCGGGCCGGCGGAGACCGCCCGTCGTCGGCGGGTGGGCGAGAGGGGAGCCGTGGCCGCTGGGGGCCTGCTGGCCGTCCTGGTCGTGGCCCGGGCCCCGCGGGCCTGGCGCTTGCTGGCGGCCATCCCCGCGACGGTGTCGGCGGCGGGCTACCTGCAGGCGGCGCGGCACTTCTGTGCCAACTTCGGGTGGCGAGGGGTGGCCAACTTTGGTGTCCCGGGCTCGGTGGAGCAGGTCGGCGACACCGCAGCGCATGCCGAAGATCGAGCCCGAGCGCAGCGGATCGCGGTGGAATCGGTTTCGATCGGCCTTGCCGTCGGCCTGCTTGCTCTGATGCCGGGCGGGTGGCGGCGGCGTCGACGTTCGGGCCGGTGATTGGGCGCTCGTTCCGACCCCGCCCGCCGCCGCGCTCCGACGTCCGCCTGGTGAGAACCGCCGAACCGGGAGCGTGCCGGCCGTGGCGATGCAGAGCCCCATTGGCATAGCGAGCGCTGCCCTGGTGCCCGTGGTGCCCGGGCCCGGCCTGCGGTTCCGCTATCCGGCGGCCCCGGTGGCAGCGGCGGTGCGCTTCGAGGGGAAAGACGGCGACCCGGTTCGCGGCCGTCCTGAGGTGGTCCCCGAGGTGGTGGTCGATCCTTTGGAGGGGGAGGCCCGGGTGGAGATCGGCGACACCGTTTATCTGCTGGAGTTGCCCCACTGGCGCACCCCTTCGGAACATCACCGCGGCGGGCGTTCCCTGCCGCTCGAGTTGCACCTGGTGCACCGCCGGCCCGAGGACGGGGCGTTCCTGGTGGCGGGGGTTCTCTACCGGCTGGGGGACCGCAACCAGGCGATCACCCCGGCGTTCGACCTCATCGACAGGTTCGAACCGGCGACACTGGCTCCGGATGCCCCGCAGGCGGCTGCGGCCTCGTTGCGCCTCGGCCACCTGCTGCCCGAGGCGGAGACGACCTGCCGCTACCAGGGTTCATTGACCACGGCCCCGTTCACCGAGGGGGTCACCTGGGCGATCTTCACCGTGCCGGCGGAGGTCGCGGCAGACCAGGTTGCGGCCCACAACCGCCTGGTGTCGGCCCCTACCCCGGCGTGCGGTGACCGGCCCCACCCGCCGGGGAACCCCCGCCGTTTGCAGGATCGGGCGGGACGGGTGATCGCCGCCGGCCTGCGCCTGGGCTGACACCGGGCAGAGTGGGGCGGGTGGTTGGACGCCCGGCTCACCTGGCGTAGGACCGAGGGCCGGTGGCCCGGTCGTGGAGGGCTTCCAGAGCGGTGGCGCGGCCGACCGCCGTGAGCCTCACCGTGGAGTCCGGCCAGCGGCCGTGGCTCTCGGTCAGGTTGAGGGCGCGCAGCAGGTTGGTGGTGGCGTGCCGGGCGATGTCGATGGACTGGTCGTCGGCCGGCGCCCCGGTGCGGCGATCCCGCCACCCCTGCTCGGCGATGGCTGCCTGCACCCGGGCGTCCAGGGAGTCCTCCCGTTCGGTGGCGCCGACGGCGAGCACGGCCAGGGTCACCTCGCCTGCGGCCGCGTGGAAGGGATTCTGCGGGAGGAGGGCGCGAGCCGCCGCCCGCCACAGAGCTTCGGGGTCGGCGAGCAACGCCCTGCCCCGGGGACTGAGGGTGAGGCTCTTGCCTCTGCGGCGCAGCGCCTTGAGCTGCTCTGCCAGGTCGTGGGTCTGGCACAGGTCGAATAACTCGTCCTCGCGGTAGGGCGGCCCGAACAGGCTGGTGTCCCACCAGCCGAAGTGGGTCGAGGCCTCCTGCACGAAGGCCCGGTTCAGGTTCCCGGTCTGGGTCAGCGCCTGGCCCCCGGCCAGCCGGTCGAGCAGCCAGCGCAGCGGAGGGATCGGGTCGGCGGTGCCCGGGGGGAGTTCGGTGGGCAGAGCCAACCGAGGGGCCAGATCCGTCAGGAGCTCTTGCCACACCCGGCTTCGGCAGCGGAGTGAAAGCCAGTCCTCCAGGCGTTCGGCCCCGACGGCGTCGAGGTAGCTGCGCCCGCCCAACTCCAGCCGGGGCACGGCCAGGTGGGCACGCACCATCTCCTGCTGCCGGGCCTTCCAACCCGGGCGGCCGGGGACCATTTCTCCGGCAGCCACGGCCAGTTCCAGGAAGTCGGCGGCCGACGAGAGGGCACGGGCCTCCTCCAACCCCATGACCGCTCCCCACCGGAGTTCGGGCACGTCGGGGGGAGAGATCCCCGAGGCGAGGTCCGCCCTGCGGAACGCCGCCTTGCCCCGGGCATTGCTTCGCCGGTAGGCGTCGAGCACGCCGGTGGTGGTGTCGCAGCGGCAGATGGCGGCGTAGCGGGGCAAGCCCAGCAGGTCCAGCGCCTCGGCCAGAGCGGCCGCCACGCGGCAGTGGTGAGCGTTGTCGGTGAGCCACTTCATGGGCAGCTGGTACCACAGGAAGTACTGCAGGCGCTCCTGGGTGAGCACCGCCGGGCCTTCGCCGGCGGTCAGCCACTCCAGGGCGCCTTCGGCGTCGGTAGCCATGTCGGGATCGCTGACCCTCAGAGAGGCAATCGCCCGGGCGATGGTGGGGTCGGCGTCGGTCATCGGCGCCAGTCTGCCACCCCGGTGGGGCGGTAGCGTGGTGGCGCGGTCCTTACCAGCGCGGGGGGAGGAGGCGATTCCTCATGGCCGAGGCTTCTCGCCCGGAGATCGTTGTGTTCTGGGCACACCGCGACGCGACCTGCGACGGGTGCGGAGAGCTCCTGTCCGGAGGCGCCTTCCTCTGTTTGGAGGAGCGCCGTGCCTTCTGCCTGGCCTGTTGCGACCTGGATCACCTGGTGTTCTTGCCCTCAGGGAATGCCGCCCTCACCCGGCGCGCCGCGAAGCACTCGGCCCTACGGGCCGTGGTAGTGCGCTGGAGTCGCAGCCGCCACCGGTACGAGCGGCAGGGCACACTGGTCGAAGAGGAGGCGCTCGCCCGTGCCGAGGCGGACTGTCTCGACGACGCCGAGGCGCGGGAGGCGCGGCGGGCCCGCGACGCCGAGCGGCGGGAGCGCCTCGATCGTGACTTCGTGGCGCGGTTCGCCGCGGCGGTCCGGGAGCGCTACCCCGGGTGCCCGGCGGTGAGGGAACAGGAGATCGCCGAGCACGCTTGCCGCCGGGCCAGCGGCCGGGTGGGGCGGACGGCGGCGGCCAAGCGCCTGGACACGGAGGCCGTCGACCTGGCAGTCCGGGCCCACGTACGTCACGGTCATACCCGCTACGACGATCTGCTGATGGCCGGAAGCGACCGGGGTGAGGCTCGGGCCGAGGTCGAGGGGCAGGTGGGGGAGGTGTTGGGGCGGTGGCGGGCGGCGACTGCCTGACTCGCATAACTCGACGAGTATCTGGGTCGGTCCGGTACCTGGCCTTCGTCGCTGAGCGACATAGCTGACAACGCTTTTCGCTCCTCGGCCGTCCCCGTCCGTACCCCCTCTTCCCGGCCGTCTGTTGGTCTCCCATACGATCAGCCCGCCCAGGAGGCCTCCACAGCCCACATAGTGGCCGTGGGCGGCGGCATCGTGCCGGGGCAGCCGGGGGGGGGGGCGAGGGATCGGTCCGGCGCTTGGGCGGCGATGTGGGGGCGGGCCGTCTCGCCGCCCCGGTGAGGAGTACGTTGACCACGTACAAGGGGAGGAGGCCCCGTGAGGGTATCCAGGTCGATCGAGACGGCAGCGTCCCCGCAGAGGGTGTGGCCGCTCCTGGTGCAGCCGGAGGGCATCCTGAAGTGGTTCACCCTGCTGGAGAGCTTCAAGTACACGAGTGAGCCGCCTCATGGCCCGGGAGCGACCTTCCACTACGAGGAGCGCTCCGGCGGTCGGCTCATGAAGCTCGACTACCGGGTCACCGCCTGGGTGGAGAACGAGAGGCTCGCCTTCACCCTGGTCTCGGGGCCGCTCCGCAAGGATGGCCAGGTATGGGAGATCGAGGCCCTGCCGATGGGCAGCCGGGTCACCCTGGAGGAGGATATCGAACTGTCCGGCGGGGTGTTCGGCAGGATGCTCCTGGCGCTCGGCGTCGGCAAGATGATCGGCAGGCACCTCCAGGAGATGCTCGTCAACCTCAAGGCGCTGGCCGAGGCGTAGCAGCAGCCGGGTGAGGCTCACCGGGCCGGGGCCGGTAGCCCCGGCTCCCAGGCTCGCAGCCTCGCCATGACGACCCTGCGAGGCCACGATCCTGGGCCGGAGGCGGCGCCCCGGCAGGGCTTCAGCGACACCGCCGCCGGGGCCGGGGCGAGCGCGTGGCGTGCTCTACGGCGACACCGCGGCCCTTATCCGTCGCGTGTTGGACCGCCCGCCGCGGCGGGGCAGCGAGCCCCGCGCTGGTGGCTGCCCCCGCAGACGCAGTGATCGTGCACGAACGCAAGCAATTCGCTCAATCGAGCAGAGGCGACCGCCACCGATGTGTCTGCCGCTCCGTAGTACATGCGGATCGTGTCGCCGTCGGGTTCGAGGAGCCAGCCGGTGGGGAACACGACATCCGGGACGTCCCCGGTGCGCTCGTAATCAGCTTCGGGGCCGAGAACCCACTCGTTGCTACGCGCCAGGACGGTCCCGGGGTCGTCGCGGTCGAGAAGGGCCAGCCCCGACCGGTAGATCGCCCCGGCGGCGGTGGTCCTCACTCCGTGGAACAGCAGCAGCCAACCCTCGTCTGTCAGCAAGGGTGGAGGGCCGAGCCCCACCTTGACCGCGTCCCACCAGGCACCCTGGCGAGCATGGATGAGGACGGCGTGGTCACCCCAATGGCGCAGGTCGGGACTCCAGGAGACCCAGATGTGGGTCCCGACCCGGTGATCCCCGGAGGTGACCGGCCGGTGGATGAGCCCCCACCTCCCACCGAACCTGACGGGAAACAGGGCGGCATCCTTGTCCTCAGGGGACATCAGCACCGCTCGACGCTCGAACGATCGGAAGTCGCGGGTGGCGGCGAGACACACCAGGGGGCCGCCACGGGAGAAGCCCGTGTAGGTGATGAGGTACTCGTCATCGACCTTGGTGATGCGGGGGTCTTCGATTCCCCACGCTTCCTCGAAACGGTCGAGGTCGGGGTAGAAGCTGGGATGCGGGTCCACCTTCCAATCGGTGAAGCCATCGCGGCTTCGGGCGACGGTGAGGTGCGACACCCCGGAGCGGTCTTCGACCCTCACCAGCAGCACGGTCGAGCCATCCGGGTCGACGGCGACCCCCGGGTTGAAGACGCCGTTGACCGTGTAGGGCCAGTCCCGGGAGGTGAGGATGGGAGTCCCCTCGTACCGGCGGAACAACTGCTTGCGGAAAGTCGTCATCAACTGCCTCCTCCACTAAGCCGTCTCGGTTCGAAGCCGTGACGTCCTGGCGGGACCGACGGCCATCGGAGGGCGCTATCGTCACCGACTTCGAGCCCTCGCGGTGGACGAGGTCTGCCCCTGGTTGCTTCAGGTCCTCCCTTGCTTGCCGATCTTCAGATGCGAACACTGAATCCGCGATCCGAGGCTACCCACCGGCCAGAATGGCTGCTCTGATGACGAAGCTGCGCGCCGAGCGCATCTCCACCACCCCGATCGTCGCCCCCGGCGCCGTCCTCGGTTACGGGGCGATCTTCAACGCCGGGCTCATCCGCCACGACGGTGCATTCCACCTCTTTGCCAGGGGAGTGCGCCAGGGGTACCGCCGCAACGACGGCCCCGGGCCGCGGTTTGTCGATTACTTGTGCGACATCCTCATGTTCCGTTCCTCCGACGGCACTGTTTACGACTTCGCCGGGGTGCTGGCGGAGGCATCGCCTGACGGTGTCTGGTCCTACGAGGATCCTCGCGTGCAGCTGATCCGCAGCGACGGAGCGGAGCATGTGTTGATGACCTACACCGACCTGCCCCCGCCCGAGTCGCACCAGCCTTGGCGGGTGGGTTGCCAGCGGCTTCGCTACCGCGAGGGCAGTTTTGAGCTGAACATCGATTCGCGCCGGGTGATCGGGCCTCCCGGGATACCCGACAAGGACGCCGTCGTCTTCAACCTGGCCGACGAGCGCGTAGGGCTGATTCATCGCGTCTTCCCCGACATGCAACTCGCCGTGTTCGATTCCCTGGACGAGTTGGCCGACCCGCCCGATGGCTACTGGGCAGATCACCTGGCGAACATCGAGAGCCATGTCATCCTTCGCCCCTCACCCGGAACAGCCAGCATCGGCGCCGGAGCGCCGCCGGTGGACACCCCGGGAGGCTTGCTGCTCTTCTTCCATGAGCGCGACGGCAGCGGTGTCTACACCGCCAAGGTCGCGCTCATGGACCGTTTCACCGGACGCGTCAGCGCGGTGCTGCCCGAGCCGATCCTGCTCCCTGAGCTGGAATGGGAAGTAGACGGCGACGTTCCCAACGTGGTCTTCGTCCAGGGCGCCCAGCGTCTTCCCGATGGCACCATCTACCTCACCTACGGGGCAGCCGACCGGGCGGTGGGGGCGGCGGTGATCGACGAAGCCGCCCTATTCGCCGCCCTGGGCTGACACCACGTAGCGAGCCTGCTGCAGGACCAGGATCGCCGACACTGTCGACTCGGCCCCGGCGTTGGCGTTGACCCCCTGGCTGGTGAGGCCGTCGTGGCAGGCTCCGGTGGCAGGGTCGTAGAGCGCTGTTCCCCTGTCGTTGTTGCCCAGTAGCCACTCCGCCGCCATCACCACCCTGTTCGCCCACTCCGGGTCGCCCGTGACACGCCACGCTCGGGCGGCGGCATCGGCCATGGCGGCCGCTTCCACCGGCTGTTGGTCGAAGCCGGGCCGGGGCTCGCCTTCCTCCCAGCCTCCGGTCGGGGTGAAGCTGAAGTGCCCCCCCGAGGTTTCGACCTCGACCAGCCACGCCGACAAACGGAGCCCGTCGTCGGCCATCGAGTCGTCCCCGAGGGCAACGCCGGCAGCCAGCAGCGCCTCGGGGAGGCGTGCGTTGTCATAGGCGAGTCGCTTCTCCGGCCAGGGCCAGCTGCCGGGCGACGGTCTCGGAAGGCGGCGAGCCACCCCCTGGAGCAGCCCGGCGATGTGGGGATCCGAGAACCCGGAGGCCAGAGCCTCCACAAAGCCCAGGGTGGCGAAGGCGTTGGCCCGGGGGGAACTCCAATGCAGATCGGGGGTGTGCCGGAGAAACTCGGCGCTCAACTCTCGAAGCCACGGCTGTGAAGCGAGCCGAGTGGCCGTCCCTAGGGCCCACAGCGCCCGACCCTGGCTGTCCTCGGAGCCCACGGCATCCGTGAACCGCCGATCGAAGGAGAGCCGGTTGTGGAAACTGCCGTCCGGACGACGGGCGTGGTCGAGGAATCCGGCATAGGTGAGGGATGCCCGCACCAGTCCTGGTTCCGGATCGGGCTGGCGGTACACGGCTATCAAGGCTCGGGCGACGTCGTCGGTGGTGTAGCCGCGATCGCGCCGAGGCAGCAGATGGCGGGCATGTTCGAAGAGGCCGGTGTCATCGGTGAGCCCCAGCAGGTGGGCGAACGACGGCTCAGGGAGCGTCATGCCGGCCTCGACCGGCGTCGCTTCGACCGGCCCCGGGCAGCCACCGTGCGGAAGGCCTCGTCGTAGGTCTGGGCAACGGTCACCCAGGCCAAAGTCGGAGTCAGCTGGCGGGCGGCCTCGGCAGCGGCGGCGACAGCCTGCGGGTCCTTGAGCAGGTCAAGCAGCCCCTCGGCGATCGAGTCGGGATCCTCGTGCCGCACCACCCGCCCGGCCCCTCCGACGAGCAGCTCCACGGCATGGGGAAAGGAGGTGGCAACAACAGGTTTGCCGGCGGCGATCGCCTCCACCAGCACTCCGGAGGCCACCTGGTCCCGGGAGTCGTAGGGAAGCAAGACGATGTTGGCGGAACTGACCACCTTCGCCAGGTCCGGGACGCTGAGATAACCGCCCTGGATACGCACCACATCTTCCAGGCCGTTGTCTGCCACCAGAGCCCGGAGCCGATTCCGGTAGGCCTCCCCCTCCCGGCGGAACACTGCCGGGTGGGTCTCGCCCTGTACTAGGTACCGGGGCTGGGGCCGCAGTTGACGGAGCCGTTCCATCGCCAGGATCCCCCACTCGATGCCCTTGCCTGGTCCCAACAGGCCCCAGGTCAACACCAGAGGCCGCGGGTCCGGCGACACGACGGGCTCGGCGAAAACGTGAGCGCCATGCGGAATGACCGTCAGTTTGGACGGGTCGACACGATAGCCGTCGATGAGGAAGCGCCGAGCGGCAGCGCTTATCAGCACGGCGACCGCCGACCGCTCGACGAGGCTCTCGAGGATGACCCGCTGCCGTGGCGTCGGCTCAATCGGGACGCTGTGGATGGTGGTCACGACTGGGATGGTGACCACTTCCAGCAGGTCGAGCAGGGCAATTCCATCGTCGGGGCCGTAGATGCCGTACTCGTGCTGGATCACCAGGACGTCGTAGTCGACAGAGACCGCAGCCATGATGTCGACCCACCCGGGCGCCCCAGGTACAACTCGGGCAATCGCCGAATCACCCTCGACTTCGGGGCTGTCGCCGTAGGCCGCCACCCCGACCACGCCCATGCCCAAGGAAGTCCCCCGATGGACGGTGAGCCCTCCCATCAGCGCTTCGGTGAAGGTGGCCAGACCACAGATGGTCGGCGGGCAGGTGCTCAGGAAGAGCACCCGCGGCGACTGGCGATCCTGCGCCGCCTGGCCGCCCTGCACCGGGCCCGTGGCGATCATCGAGCACCCTCTCTAGGAACTTGCGGTACCGGAACTGCCCGGCGCACCGAAGAGGCGCAACGGGGGGAAGCGCCTCAACGGCATCCGCACCCTTCCCGCCGGACTACGCCTCCCACACTCATTCAAGTCGAAAACTCCCCTTGTCCCTCCAGCAGATCAGCCGTTGTGCCTCGCGGTGGGCCAGTCAGCGTTCGCTGAATGAACGCCTCCGGTTGAGGGGAGCGCCGGACCGCGCGGTTCGGGCTTGAAGCCACCCGCTCCGCCGGCGCGCCCCCGACGCGGTGTGAGCGGGGCCGGTAGCCTCAAAGCAGAGCACGCTGCAAGGAGGAAACCGTGAAGCTTCGCAAAGGGATGCGGGTCAAGCAGCTCACCAAGAAGGTGGGGCAGACGGCCCGCACCGGAACGGTGCTCAGCATCCACGGCCAGACCGTCG
>JBDROA010000188.1:0-4493 GCA_043810615.1 Actinomycetota bacterium
TGCCACAATGAACAAACCGGAGGCCGCCACCCAACTTCCACGACGACCGGGACATCCTCGTGAAGAAAGAGCCATCGCCTCTCCCGCGGCAGCGGGGGAGGCGCGAGGCGGCACCCGCAGCCAACCCTCAAACCCCAGGACCACGCGGCCGCCGAGCGGAGGGGAAATGCCTGCGACAACCGCCCTCCCCCGGCCCCCTCCCACCGCCGTCACAGCGGAAGCCCGCCCCCGGCCCCCCCCACTGCCGTACCCAGCGGAAGCCCTCCCCCTGCCCCCTCCCACTGCCGTACTCAGCGGAAGCCCTCCCCCGACCCCTCCCACTGCCGTGGGAGGGGGGCGGCCCCGGAGGGCCGCCCCCGACCACAGAACGACGGGCCGAGAAGACTTCCTCGGCCTCCTCGACCACGGCTTCTCTCACCTCGGCCAGGTCATCGCCGAGCTTCAGGTCGCCCTCGATGATGATCTTGTACAGGGCCCACGCCACGATGGCTCCGAGAGCCGGGCCGGCGACGAACACCCAGAAGCCGTCCCAGGTGCCGCCGACCAGAGCGGGGGCGAAGGAACGGGCCGGGTTGACCCCGGAGCCGGTCATGACCAGGCCCACCAGGTGCACCACCGCCAGGGCAATGCCCATGCCGATGTACCTGGTGTGCGCCTCGCTCCTGGCCAGCACCAGGATGGCGAACACGAAGACCAGCGTCAGCACCGCCTCGGCGAAGAAGCCGGCCATCTCGTTGACGCCGGCCTGACGGTTCAGGGTGGTGTACGTGTAGGCGACGAACTCCCGGTTGTAGATCCAGGCCAACAGGGCCGACGCCGAGACCGCCCCGGCTACCTGCATCACCCAGTAGCCGGCCATGTCGGTGAGGCCGATCCTCTTGTCGAGGAACGCGGCCAGCGACACCGCCGGGTTGAAGTGGCCTCCGGATTTCCCGCCCAACATGTAGAGAGCCACCATCAACGCCAGGCCGAAGCCGAGGGCGACGGGGAGGACGACATCCCCCTGGGTCACCCCCACGCTGATGACCGTGCCCGTGCCGACGCCCACCAGGATGAAGGTCCCGAGAAACTCGGCGGCGTACTTCTGGAACAGCTTCATGCAGGTCTCCCTTCCCGTCGCTTCCTCCTGCATCGCCTCGGGCCCGGCTCACGGCCCCGCCGTATCGCCCGGCCCCGGGCTTGTCGGGACACTACGCCATCCGGAGCGAGCCTGTCGAAGCCGGTGGCCGCCCCCTTTGCGGCCCTGCACACCGAAGGACCGCTTCCCCCTTCCGCGAGGCGGCCCGACGCCTCGCGGTCTCGGGGCCGGTGCAGCAGTGGGCCGCCTCGCGCCTCCCCCATCGCCGTGGGGGAGGCCGAAGAAGAGGAGGCGGCCCCGCAGGGCCGCCTCCTCGCAACCTGGTAGCCATCGGACGCTACGCGATCGAGTCCTTGATCTCGCCGAGGTCGTCCACGAGGTTGAGGTCGCCGCGTACGATCACGCGGTACAGCACCCAGCCGGCAATGGCGCCGACGATCGGACCCACGAAGAAGACCCAGATGCCGGTCCACTCGCCCGAGAAGATGGCCGGAGCCAGCGTGCGGGCCGGGTTCATGCCGGCCGTCGTCACCCCGTAGCCGAACAGGGTCACCGCAAAGAGGGTGAAGCCCATGCCCAGCCACCTGGTGGGCGCCCCGCTGCGCAGGGTCGTCAGGAACGCCGCCGTCAGGATCAGGGTGAGGATGGCCTCCACCGAGAACGCCTTGAAGCTGCTGAACTGGCCGAACCCGTTGGCAGCAACGGCCGTAGCGTCGCCGCTGAACAGCCAGGCGAAGATCCCGAGGGCCCCGATCGCTCCGACGAACTGCGCGGCCCAGTAGACCAGCAGGTCCTTGGCCGAGATGGCCCGGTCCAGGAACGCCGCCAGCGACAGCACCGGGTTGAAGTGCCCTCCGGAAATGCGCCCGACGGTGTACAGCGCCGCCAGCCAGGCGAAGCCGAACCCGAACGCAGCGGCAAACGCATCGCCGCCCGAACTCATCACTACGCCGCAGCCGATGCCCACCAGCACGAAAGTGCCGAAGGCCTCGGCGGCGTGCTTCTGCCATGCCTTCATGCAGGTCTCCCTTCCCATCGCTTCTGCCTGCATCCCGTTGGACCCGACAAACGGCCCGACCGTTTCGATCGATCCCGGCTGCAGGCGCCACTACGCGACAATGGCCGGGAGCGCCGCGCCGATGGGGAGGTTCTCGTTGACCGCCTTCTACTACTTCTGCGGCCACGAGCAGTGGCAGCCCGAGACCCTGGTGGAGCACGCCGTGGCCGCCGAGGTGGCCGGGTTCGACGGCCTGCTGGTGTCGGAGCACTTCCACCCCTGGGTGGACGACGCCGGGGCGGCGGGGTACGCCTTCGCCACCCTCGGTGCCATCGCCCGGGCCACCTCCCGGGTGCGCCTCGCCACCGGGGTCACCACTCCCCTCTTCCGCTACCACCCGGCCCTGGTGGCCCAGGCGGCGGCCACCCTCGACCGCCTCTCCGGCGGTCGCTTCGACCTCGGGGTGGGCACCGGGGAGAACATCAACGAAGGGCCCCTGGGCCTCCCCTTCCCGGGCTACGGGGAACGCGCCCGGCGCATGGCCGAGGCCCTCGAGATCATGCGCCGCCTGCTCGACGGGGAGAAGGTCACTTACCGGGGCCGCTACTACCAGACCGACCGGGCCCGCCTCTACAGCCCCCCGCTGGCGAGGGTCTCCCTCTGGATGGCCGCCGGCGGGCCGCAGTCGGCCACCCTGGCCGCCACCCACGCCGATGGAGTCATCATCAGCGTCAAGGACCCGGCCGAGGCCCTGGAGAAGGTGATCCTCCCCTCCCGGGAGGCCGCCGCCGCCGCCGGGCGACCCGTCCCCCAGGTGGTGGCCACCCGGTGGGTGATCGCCGCCGCCGAAGACCAGGCCTGGCAGGCCCTGCTGCCCTGGCGAGGCCTGCGCGCCCCGGGCCGCCTGGAGGCGGTGGACCCCGAGGACCTGCGACGGCGCGCCGACGAACTCCCCCGCGCCGACATCCTGGGCCGCTACGTCCTGGCCCCCGACGCCGACGCCCTGGTCGCCGCCTACCGCCCGCTGGCGGAGGAAGTCGGGGCCGACGTGGTCACCCTCCAGGTCACCTCGCTGCACCAAGAGGACACCATCGCCCTCCTGGGAGCCGAGGTGCTCCCCCGCCTGCGCCGCCTGGCCCCCGCCGGGTAGCGGTCGCCACTCACGGACGACGGGCGGGTTCGAGGTGGGGCGAGCACCCCATCCGGCGGCTCCCCAAGCCTCGCCGCCACGTTCCCCCTGGCCCCGGCCGGGTCCCCGGCGAACGCGCTTACCATCCCGACCCGTGAAGCGCTTCGCCCCGGCGATCTTCCTCGGCCTCGTCGCCGGGTTCCAGGGCGGCCTCTTCGGGGTCGGGGGCGGCCTGGTGATGGTGCCGGGGATGGTGCTGTTCCTGGCCATCCCCCAGCACCGGGCCCACGCCACCTCGCTGGCGGCGATGATCGCCTCGGCCAGCGCCGCCGTCGTCCCCCTGGCCCTGGACAATCGCATCGACTGGGACACCGCCGCCTTTCTGGTGGTGGGGTCGATGGTGGGCGCCTACCTGGGGGCCCGCCTGTTCTCTCGCATCCCGGAGGTCTGGCTGGCCGGCGGCTTCATGGTGCTGGCCCTGGCCTCGGCGGTGCGTAGGCTCCTCGAGCACGATGCCGCCGGCGCCGCCGCGGCGGGGACCCCGACCATCGACACCTGGTGGCTGGGGGTGGTCGGCTTGGTCCTCGTCGGCTTCAGCGCCGGCGTCCTGGGGGCGCTCATGGGCGTCGGCGGCGGCATCGTCAACGTCCCCGCGCTGGTGACCCTCTACGCCTTCGAGCAGCACCTGGCCCAGGGGACCTCGCTGGCGGTGATCGTCCCCACCGCGCTGGTGGCCGCCATCACCCACAGCCGGCGGGGGCAGGTTGACTGGCGCCTCGCCGGCCTCCTGGCCTCGGGCGGACTGGCCGGAGGCTGGCTGGGGGCCCGCACCGCCCTGGCCCTCGACGGTTCCGTGCTGCGGATCCTGTTCGTCTGCTTCATGCTGCTGATGGTGGCGCGCATGCTGGCCCGCACCTGGCGCCGCCCCCGGCAGGCGCGGGCCGTCCCGGGAGACTCAGAAGCCTGACCGCCCTCCCCCTCCCCCCTCCCACCGCCGTTACAGCGGAAGCCCTCCCCCTACCCCCTCCCCCTGCCGTTACAGCGGAAGCCCTCCCCCTACCCCCTCCCACTGCCGTGGGAGGGGAGAGAAGAGAGCCATCGCCTCCACCGCGGCAGCGGGGGAGGCGCGAGGCGGCACCCGAAGCCAACCCTCAAACCCCAGGACCACGGGGCCGCCGAGCGGAGGGGGCAACAACCCAACCACCATCGTGACCTCCCCCTGCCCCCTCCCACCGCCGTTACAGCGGAAGCCCTCCCCCTACCCCCTCCCACTGCCGTGGGAGGGGAGA
>JBDROA010000189.1:0-5865 GCA_043810615.1 Actinomycetota bacterium
CGACCGGGACATCCTCGGTATTGACCAGGACTCGCATCACCGTGAGGCCCCAGCGCGCGATGGGCCCGCGGCCAAGCCGTACTGCCTGAGTGTCGCCGCGGTGGGGACCCCGGCCGCATCCCATCCGCGGCAGGCGTAGTACTCGTCGAGCATGCGGTCGAGGTTGGCCTGGCCGACGCACTGGCCTCGGCCGGGACCGTCCGGCAGGGGCTCGAAGAGGGTGCGATAGGGCAGGGTGTCGTCTCGGCCGCCGAACCCCTCGCGCACGTTGAACATCCGGATCAGGGTCTCGATCCGGCCGGCGATGTGGCCTAAGAACGCGCGCCAATAGGCCGCGCTGGTGGCCAGCGGGCGGCCCTGGGCTTTCGCCGATCGCCATGTGGTGTAAGCCCGGGCGCGAGTTGTCCGGTCGCCGGATGCCTTTGCGCTTCAACCTATTGACGCGCGCTCTTAGCCTGGATCCACCGTGTGGTCGGGTGGGTGGTGGGGTGTGTGACGTGAAAAGTGCCCTCTGACCTGGGAGAATCGGGTTTGCGTGTACGGCCGATCTCCGAGGTGGGAGGGCACTTTTCTGATGCGGGCCCAATCATACGATCCGACGCGTTTCGAGGTGCGGTTCGACGACGGTCGGGCGGTGGCTAACGCTGGCCTCACTTTGACGGCGATCCTTGCTGGTCGGCTGGGTATCGAGGGTTTGGCCGACGAGATGATCCATCTTGGGGACGTGGCGGGGGCTGCCCGGCCGGGCCGTAAGGTGATGACCCTGGTGCATGCGATGGTGGCCGGTGGTGACTGCATCGACGATGTGGAAGTGCTGCGTTCGGGTTCGACGGCTGTGGTGGTTGGCCATCAGGTGATGGCGCCTTCCACTTGCGGCACGTTCCTGCGTTCTTTCACTTTCGGCCATGTCCGCCAGTTGGACCGTGTTTTCGAGACGGTGCTGGGCCGCGCTTGGGCGGCGGGGGCCGGTCCGGGGGATGAGCCGATGACTGTCGATTTGGATTCCACTATTTGTGAGGTGCACGGCCACCAGAAGGAGGGCGCCGCCTACGGTTACAGCCGGGTGCTGGGTTATCACCCGTTGTTGGCTACCAGGGCCGACAGTGGTGAGATCCTTCATCTGAGGGCCCGTAAAGGGTCGGCCGGTTCGGGGCGGGGAGCGAACCGGTTCGTGGAAGAGATGATCGCCCGTCTGCGCCGGGCTGGGGCGACGGGGCCGCTCACCCTACGGGCCGACTCGGGTTTCTACTCGTGGGAGCTCATCGGAACCTGCCAGAAGCGGGGAGTGCGTTTTTCGATCACGGTGAACAACAATCAGGCGGTGAACCGGGCGATCGCCGCCATCGGCGAGGCTGACTGGGTTCCCATCGACTACACCCCTGATGGTGAAGCCCAAGTTGCTGAAACCCCCTACAAGGGGTCGCGTCTGGTGGTGCGCCGCACCCGTCTTGTCGGACCGCAGGCCACCCTGTGGCCCGACTGGCGTCACCACACGTTCATCACCAACCGCCACGGCGACCCGGCCACCTTGGACGCCGACCACCGCCAGCATGCCGTGTGCGAGTTGGCCATCCGGGACTGGAAGGAAGGCTCCGGCGCCATCCACTGCCCCTCCGGACGTTTCAACGCCAACGCCGCCTGGCTCACCCTCACCGCCCTGGCCCACAATCTGATCCGCTGGGCCGCCACCCTCGGCCTGGGCACCCACGGCACCGTGGTAGCCAAAACCCTGCGCCGACACCTCATCACCCTCCCCGGACGGATCACCCGCAGCTCCCGCCGACACCGCCTCCACCTCCCCCGAGACTGGCCCTGGCAGCAGCAGTTCCTCACCGCCGTCGGCCGACTGCGCGCCCTCCCCGCCCTCTGCTGAAACCGGACAGGCCCGTTCCCCAACAGCCCGGCACCCCCACAGCGGAGCCACGCCCGCACCCGAAAAACTGCCAGACGACCACGCCGCCGAGCACAATCTCAAACCCCCCGCCGCCCGTCCCTACCCACCACTCACCCCGCCAACCCGCCCAACACCCCCCGGCCGCCATCAAAACTCAAAAACGGTGGATCCAGGCTAAGTGGGGAGGATCCCGCCGGTGTGGGTGACGTTGAGCGTCAAAGGGGTGCCGTACTTCATCCTGGCCTGGGCCACGGGGCTCACCAGCGCCCGCTGGTAGTTCTCTTTGTTGAGCGTGGAAACCTGCCTACGGTCGTGCAGCGGCAGGATCTAACCGCCGGCCACCACGATGGCCTTCAGGCGCTTGGAGCCCATGACGGCGCCGACCCCGCCGCGTCCCGCCTGCCGGTAGAGGTCGCTGTTGATGCAGGCGAACTTGACTAGGTTCTCGCCGGCGGGCCCGATGGACGAGACGCCCACCGCCGCGCCCTCGCCCTCCTGATCTTTGAGCATTGCCTCGGTGGTGAAGCTGTCCTGCCCCCAGAGATGCCGGGCATCCCGGATGTCCACGCCCGTGTCGTCGACGCGCAGATAGCAGGGGTCATTGGCCCAGCCTCGGATCACCATTCCGTCATAGCCGACCCTCTTCAACTGGACGGAGATGCGGCCGCTCGAGTAAGCGTCGCACCAGGTATGGGTCAGGGGAGACTTGGCGACCACCACGAACTTGGATGATCCGGTGACCATCGAGCCCGTCAGGGGCCCGGTTAGGAAGAAGAGGAGAGGTTGTCGGGGGACAGCGGATCCGTGCCGGCTGGAAGGGCAGGCTCCACCGGTGGTTGCAACGGTCCGGCCATGATGGCCGGGTAATGCCCGTGGCAACCGACCGGTGGAGGATTGGATCATGGCAGGTCGACGTCTGTGTCTGCAGGAGCGTGTCTGGATCGAGGTAGGGATCGGCCGAGGAGAGTCGGATGAGGAGATCGCTGTCGGGCTGGGTCGGCACCGGTCGACCATCTGGCGGGAGGTGACGGCGGTGGCCGGGGCGGATCGTTTGGGGTATCGGGCGGCCGACGCTCAGCGACAGGCCGGCCGGAACGCTCGCCGTCCCAAGACCCCGAAGCTGTCCGCCCACCCGGGTTTGGCTGAGAAGGTGGCATCCAAGCTGGCTGCCCGCTGGTCGCCTCATGCCATCGCCGCCTGGCTCCAAAGGGTGGGAGAGAAGGTGCGGGTGTGTGCCGAGACGATCTACCGGGCGGTCTACGCCAACACGATCGGGTGGGGGCTGGAGGCCGGGTGCTGGAGGCTGTTGCCGTCGGCCCGCAGGCGTCGCCGGCACCGCAGTCGGGTCGAACAGGCCCGCCGTGCCAACCAGTTGGGGAACATCCGGTCGGTTCACACCCGCCCGGCCGGGGCCGGGGACCGGTCCGAGGCGGGGCATTGGGAGGGTGATCTGATCATGGGAGCCGCCAACCGGTCCGCCGTCGTCACCCTGGCCGAACGGGTCAGCCGTCTGGTCCTGGTGGGTGACCTCCCCGAAGGACACGGGGCGGAATCCACCCTGGCCTGTCTGCTGGAATGCTTCGACCAGGTGCCCTCTCATCTGCGTCGGTCCCTCACCTGGGACCAGGGTCGGGAGATGACCGAATGGCAGCAACTCGAGGACGGCATCGGGATACCCGTGTACTTCTGTGACCCCCACTCGCCGTGGCAGCGGCCCACCAACGAGAACACCAACCGCCAGCTCAGACGGTGGCTCCCCAAAGGCATCGACCTCGCACAAACCCCCGTCGCCCGTCTCCTCGAGATCACCCACAACCTCAACACCATGCCCCGCCGCCTCCACCAATGGGCCTCAGCCGCGGACCGCTACCATGACCTCTGTCGCGACCACCAGTAGAGCGCGCCAAGCATGTCGTAGAGCAGACGGACTCCCAGGCCCCGGCCCCCCAGGTACTGGTAGTGGTATTCGTCGGGAACGGCCAACGAGCGCGTCGTTCCTCGCGTCAGGTCAACTTCGAAAAGGGTGCCGTGGACTGCCTTCACCGGTCTTCCTCCGACGCGCGTCGATCAGGCCCCGGCTTCACGCGTCCGACCGTCCGGTCATGGCGAGGGCCAGCTCGTCCTGGGCGATGTCGCGCCGATTCCGCTCGAGCGCTCCCCGTCCCCTATGGAGCACCACGATCCGATCTGCCAGCAGCAGCAGCTCGTCGAGATCGAGGGTCAACAGCAGTACCGCCCCCCCTCGGTCTCGCATCTCGAGGAGCTGGCGGTGGACGTAGTCGATGGCGCCGACATCCAGCCCCCAGGTGGGGTTGTCGGCGATCAGCACCGCCGGCCGGCGCGACATCTCGCGGGCCAGCACCACCTTCTGCTGGTTGCCACCCGATAGCGAGGCCGCTTTGAGCTGTGGGTCGGGGGGCCTGACGTCGTACTCCTCGAGGATCTGACGTGCCCGCGACCGGATGTCCTTCCACCGCAGCAGGCCCCACCGGCTATGGGTGCCCTGAGGGATCTCGGTGACCATCAGGTTCTCCGCCAGAGTCATGTCGAGCACCAGGCCGAGCCCATGGCGGTCTTCGGGAATCACCCCCAAGCCCCGGCCGCGGCGCTCGGCGGGCTCGGCGTGGGTGACTTCGACCCCCCCGAGCAGGATCTGACCCGACTGGACCTTCCGCAGCCCGGTGAGGGCTTCGAAAAGCTCCCGCTGGCCGTTGCCCTCCACTCCGGCGATCCCGAGGATCTCACCCGGGCGCAGCACGAAGCTGAGGTCGTCGAGCACGCCCCCGTGGCTCTCATCGATCCGACGCATCAGCAGGTGACGCGCCTCCAGGACGGGCTCGACTCCGCTTTCCTCGTGAGCGACGGCAGACACCGCCTCGAACTCCTGCCCGGTCATGGCCATGGCCAGGGACCGTTCGTCGAACTCGCCCCGGACGGCCTGGTGGACCCAACGTCCCCGGCGCAACACGGTGACCCGGTCTGCCACCTCCATGACCTCGGCCAGCTTGTGGGTCACCAGGACTATGGAGTGGCCCTGCCGGCGCAGGCCGTCGAGGATCTCGAGCAGGTTGGCGATCTGCGCAGGCCCCAACAGAGCAGTTGGCTCGTCGAGGATCAGCGTGGTGCCGCCGCGGTACAGGGCCTTGATGATCTCGACTCGCTGCTGCAGATCCACCGGGAGGTCTCCGACCACTGCCCCCGGGTCGATGGCCATGGCCAGCTCCTCGGCACGCTTGCGGACCCGCTCCTCGATGTCGGAGATACGGAGGCGGAGGTTGGTGGCCCGTTCGAGCCCGAGCACGACGTTCTGAGCCACGGTGAAGGTCGGGACCAGGCTGAAGTGCTGATGGACCATGCCGATGCCGAGATCGATAGCGTCGGCTGGGGACTTGATCTCGGCCTGCTTGCCCCGCACCCAGATCTCCCCGGCGTCCGGTGCGATATGCCCGAACAGGACACTCATGAGGGTGGTCTTGCCGGCGCCGTTCTCCCCGAGGAGCACGTGGATCTCCCCCGCCCGCAGATCGAAGTCGACACCCTCGTTGGCCACGGTGTCGCCGAACCGCTTGGTGATGCCGCGCATCTCCACCACAGTGGCGGAAGGTCCCGGCGCAGTCATCCCTCACCTTCCTCTTTGACATCACCGGCGTGGCTGCCCAAGTGGGGCAGCTCCTGCCCGCCCTCTTCGGAGGTCCGGCTCCAGGTCTGCCTGGAGCCGGACCTCAACCCATTGTCTCTCAGTCGGGCACGTACCCGATCAGGTCTAGTAGGACGTGGACTCCGGGGACCTGCAGCGGCCCACCGACCTTGACAGTGGTGGAAGCCGGCGGGTCGTTGGGGAAGTGGGCCATCCACTCCTCCATGGCCGGACCGAAGTGGGCGAAGTCGTCCTGGAAGAACTGGCGGCTGACGATCTGATCCAACGACGTGCCCGCTGCCGCACAGATCTTCTCGACGTTGCCCAGTATGTA
>JBDROA010000190.1:0-6622 GCA_043810615.1 Actinomycetota bacterium
TGGCTTGCGTCTGGGTTCGTGACGGGTTTGGGGCTGGGAAACTACCCACCGTCGGGATGGTCCGTGGGGACTACCGGAGGTGGATCATGGCAGAACAAGGTGAGGGTGGGAGCAGGAGCCGCCGGCGGCGTCGCTATCTGACGCCGGTGGAGAAGTATCAGGTGTGGTGTGAGGTGGTCTCGGGGCAGGGCAGCCAGCGTGAGGTCGCCGACCGGTGGGGGGTTGACCGTTCCACGGTGATTGGGGTGGTGAAGACGGCGAAGCAGTCGGCGTTGGATGGGTTGGCGGCGTCGCGGCCGGGTCGGCCGGGCAAGACCGGCGTCGAGTTGGCGTTGGAGGACGCTCGGGCGGAGATCGCCCGACTGCGGGAGACGATCACCGCTCAGGCGGTAGAACTGCACCTGTTCTGGGGAAAAGGGCCTTGGGGCTGACGGCCGGCCCCGTCGGGGTGCGGGTGAACGCCGACGTGAAGGCCGGCCTGCTGGGGTTGATCGACCAGGCCACCGGGGGTGGCTGGTCGGTTCGGCGTGCCTGCGGGGTGCTCGCACTCAACGAGGACCGGGCAGCCAGGTGGCGTCGCCGCCGCCAGGGGGGTGAGCCCCTCGACGACAGCCGTCCAGGTTGCGACGAGGGGCTGCATGCGCTTTTGGGGTGGGAACGTCAAGCGATCGTCGACGTGTTCGACGAATGGGGCCAGGTCGACCGTTCACACCGCAAGCTGGCGCATCGTGGCTCACGTCTGGGACGGGTGTTCGTGTCCGAATCCACAGTGCTGCGGGTCCTTTCCGCCGAGGATCTCACCCTTCCTGCCCGGCTCCCCCGGGAGCCGGTGGGACCCCGCAGGCCGTGGCCCGCCTGGGTGGAGTATCGGCCCTGCCAGGTGTGGGGCCATGATTTCACCGCGTTCACCCGTGCCGTCCGGGACGCCCTGGGGATCCTGGACCTGGTGTCCCGCAAGTGGATCACCACCCTGGTGGTGCCACATTCCCGGGGCGAGTCCGAACACGTCCAAGCCGCCTACACCCGTGCCCTGGAAGCTGAAGGGCTGCTCGGGGTGGTCGAAGCCCGCATGGTCGCCCCCAACAGCGACCAGCAGCTACCAGTGCTGCTGGCCGTCTCCGACGGTGGCCCCCAGATGACCTCGGGCACCACCCGAGAGTTCATGGCACTGCACGCCCTGGCCATGCATGTGGGCCGGCCCGGAACCCCCACCGACCAGGCCCACATCGAATCCCTCTGGGGACACGTCAAAGGCGAATGGCCCCACCTCGAACAGATCCGCGACCCGACGATGCTCCAAGCTGAGCTGGAACGGAGCCGGGTCGAGTACAACACGGTCCGACTCCACGCCGGGATCGGGTATGCGACCCCCGACGACGAACACGAAGGGAGAGGAGAACCGATCCGCAAACTGCGACGCGAAGGGCTCCGAGCGGCACGCGCCGCCCGCATCGCCTACCGTCGAAGACGACCACAGGACAGGACCTGACCCCGGTGGGGAGTTTCCACACCGAAATGCCTCACTAACTCAGAAACACCTCACCAGCGAGCGGAGAGCGGCCAGCACCACGCCTCCGCCTTCGGGATCCAGGTCACCGTCCAGGCGCACCATCCCCGCCCAAGTAGCAGACACCCACAGACGTCGCCGCTCGAAAGCACGCTCAGCATCGGCCAGAGCACCGTCGGGGTCAGCGAACCGCCGTCACTGCGACAAGACCAACGGAAACACACGGGAAGACAGGCGACAAGCCTGCCCTACCAGCAATGCCTCATCCCGGCAGAACAGATCAGGGGAGAACTCCCGGGCGTCGACCAACAACCGCACCCTCGGCTCCGACAGGTCCCCAGCCGCAAACGCCTCCTGCGTGTGGGGCATGTGACAGAGTGCCCGCGCCACCCGCACCCGACTGCGGCACACCGTCGGCGGATCCCCCGTGATGGCGATCAGCCACCCCGTGGCCGACCCGAACCCCTCCACCTCCGGAATCCCCCGCCGGTCTGCCTCGCCAATCAACTCGGCGCAACGAGCCTCCACCTGAGCAGCCACTCGCCGCCTCCGGCGCGGCTCCTCCACCACCCCCGAGGCGGAGAGGACCTCCACCGGCACCATAGCGGTCTCATCGGCGGCCGCCGACTGGAAGCAAGAGACAGCTTCGACGCTCACACCTCAACCTATCAACCAGCAGTGACACAACCGTCGGGCGACCTGCGGCACCACCGCGAGGGCCCCTCGACACCCCACACCCCCCACTTTCGACGGTCAGCCCCGGCCCACCGCTAACCTCCCTGTCCCATGGATCAGGATCCCCGAGCCGCCGTCAAGGCCCTGCGGGCCCGCCTCCACGACGCCCGGAGGTTCCTTTGACGTCGATGCCAAGGCAGCCGGCCTCGAGGCGCTGAGGGCCCGGGCGGCGGCGACCGACCTCTGGCAGGATCCCGACCGGGCTCGCGAGGTGACCCGGCGCCTGGCCCGCGACGAGTCGATCGTGGCTCTGGTGGAGCGTCTCGCCGGCACTCTCGACGACGCCGAAGTCCTCCTCGACCTATACGAAGGGGAGGGCGACTCGCAAGCCGCCGCCGAAGTGGCCGGCGACCTGGCGTTGGTCGAGGGCGACCTGGCGGGATTGGAGGGGGAGAGTTTCTTCTTCGGGGAGCACGACGACCGGGCGGCCATCTTCAGCGTGCACGCCGGCGCCGGCGGGGTTGACGCCGCCGATTGGGCGGAGATGCTGCTGCGCATGTACCTGCGCTTCCTGGAGCGGCGGGGATTCGAGGTGGAGGTGGACGAGGTGCTTCCCGCCGAGGAGGCCGGCATCCGCTCCGCCACGCTCACCGTGCGCGGCGAGCACGCCTACGGCATCCTGGAGGGGGAGCGGGGGGTGCATCGCCTGGTGCGCATCAGCCCCTTCGACTCCAACGCCCGCCGCCACACGTCCTTCGCCGGGGTCGATGTGATCCCCGAGGTCGAGGCGGCCGGGGTGGAGATCGACCCGGACGACCTGCGCATCGAGACTTTCCGCTCTCAGGGGCACGGGGGCCAGTCGGTGAACACCACCGACTCGGCGGTCCGCATCACCCACCTGCCCACCGGCGTGGTGGCCGGCTGCCAGGTGGAGCGCTCCCAGATGCAGAACCGGGCCCGGGCCATGGCCCTGCTCACCTCCCGCCTGGCGGAGCGTCTGCGCCAGGAGCACCTGGCGCAGATCGATGAGATTCGCGGCGAGCAGGGGGAGGCGGCCTGGGGCCGCCAGATCCGCTCGTACGTGCTGCAGCCCTACCAGATGGTGAAGGACCTGCGCACCGATGTCGAGGTGGGGAACGTGGAGGGGGTGCTCGACGGCGACCTGGATCGCTTCGTCGAGGGCTACCTGCAGTGGCGGCGGGCCAAGCAGGAGCAGAGCCGCCGCGTCTAGTGCTTTGACCACAAACCTTGGTGGGGGTCCTCCACTTGAGGGTCGGGTCCAGGCGCACCTGTGCTGGCGGAACACGAATATTCGTGACCCCGAACTCCTCGCCGCCCAGCGCCGAGAACGGGCACGCGTCCGAGCCGAGAAAGGCCGGCGATGGGAACGGTCATCCTCACAAGCCGCGTGACCCACTCGCGCGAACCTTTGTGGTCAGAGCACTAGCCGAGGGGCCGTCCGCCCGGCCCGATACCTCTCAGAAGATCGGCCCGCCGCTAACCTGCGCCCTGCGTCCGTGGCGGAGTGGGCGAGGCAATCCGCGGGCGCCCACGCCGCGAGAGGTTTGCCATGATCCGGCTCCAGGACGTTACCAAGGTATACGACGGTGGGGTCGTCGCCGCCCAGGGCGTCAACCTCGACATCGCCAAGGGGGAGTTCGTCTTCCTGGTGGGAGCCTCCGGCTCGGGCAAGTCGACCCTGATCCGCCTGTTGCTGCGCGAGGAGCTGCCCACCAGCGGCAACCTGTGGGTGGCGGGCAAGCACGTGAACGTACTGCCGTCGTGGAAGATCCCCCTGCTACGCCGCTCGGTGGGGACCGTGTTCCAGGACTTCAAGCTCCTCCCCTCCAAGACGGTCTACGAAAACGTGGCCTTCGCCCTCGAGGTCATCGGGCGCCCTCGCCACGTCGTCCGCCAACAGGTGCCCCAGGTGTTGCGCCTGGTGGGCCTCGCCGCCAAGGCCGATCGCCTGCCGCGCCAACTCTCCGGCGGCGAGCAGCAGCGGGTGTCCATCGCCCGGGCCTTCGTCAACCGGCCACTGATCCTGTTCGCTGACGAGCCCACCGGGAACCTCGACCCGGGCACCTCGGTGGGCATCATGCGCCTTCTGGACCGCATCAATCGCACCGGGACCACGGTGGTCATGGCCACCCACGACCACGCCATCGTCGATGCCATGCGCCGGCGGGTGGTGGCCCTCGACCGGGGTGCCGTGATACGCGACGAGAGCCACGGCGCCTACGCCATGGTGCCGCTCCTGCCCGAGGCGTTGAGCGAGGGAGAGTCGGGGTAGGCCGTGCGCTTCCAGTACCTCCTCACCCAGACGATCCAGGGGATCCGGCGCAACCCGCTGGTCGTGGCCAGCGCCGTGGTGGCGGTGCTGGTCACCCTGGTGCTGGTCTTCGGGTCCATCGTGGTGCGCTGGTCCATCGACGATGACATCGGCCGCTGGGACGACAACGTGCGGGTGATTGCCTGGCTGGGTGACGTCTCTCCGGACCAGGTCTTCACCATGCAGGAAGAGATCGCCGGCTGGCCCGAGGTGGAACAGGTCGTCTACTTCAGCAAGTCGCAGGCTCTCGAGGAGTTCCGCGAGTTGTTCTCCGACCAGCCTGCCCTCATCGAGGTGGTGGAGGACGACCCCTCGGTGCTCCCCGACTCGTTGCGCATCAAGCCGTCCGAGGCAGGGGACTATGCCGCCATCCAGAATCGGGTGGCGGTGTACCCCGGGGTGCAGCAGGCAACGGCGGCGGGCGAGGAAATCGACGCCCTGGTGGCCCGCTCCAACCGCATGCGCTCCTTCGCCGTGGGAGTGTTCATCGTGCTGGGGGCCTCCGCCCTGGTGCTTATCGCCAACACGATCCGCATGGCGGTGTACGCCCGGCGCGAGGAGATCGCCATCATGCGCCTGGTGGGGGCGGGCAATTGGTTCATCCGGGTTCCGTTCCTGCTAGAGGGCCTGTTCGAGGGCGTGGCGGGCGCCGCCTTGGCCGCCCTCATCGTGGGCCTGGGAAACAAGCCCATCGTGCAGATGCTCAGCACGGTCGC
Organism: Actinomycetota bacterium; assembly: GCA_043810615.1. Taxonomy (GTDB): domain Bacteria; phylum Actinomycetota; class Acidimicrobiia; order Spongiisociales; family UBA11373; genus VGBK01. The sequence goes on from JBDROA010000190.1 coordinate 5,231, forward strand.
CGACCCCGACTCCATCGTGGTCCCCGTCCAGTTCCTGCTGCAGCAGTCGCTGCTGGTGCTGGCCTTCGGCGCCGCCACCGGTCTGTTTGGCAGCCTCCTGGGCATGTGGGGCACCCTGCGCGACTGATGCCGCGCCGCGCCGCCCCGGAGGGGACCGGGGTCAAGACCATCGCCTCCAACCGTCGGGCGCGGCACGACTACGACATCCAGGAGTCGTTCGAGGCCGGCCTGGCCCTGGTGGGCTCCGAGGTCAAGAGCCTGCGGGCGGGGCGGGCCGACCTCAAGGACGCCTATGGGCTCATCGACCGCGGCGAGGCCTGGTTGGTCGGCCTGCACATCTCGCCCTACCAGTTCGCCCGGGACGGCGGGCACGACCCCGACCGCGCCCGCAAGCTCCTGATGCACCGGGGTGAGATCGAGCGGGTCCGGGGCAAGCTCGACCAGAAGGGCCTGGCGCTGATCCCGCTCCGCCTCTACTTCAAAGGGGGAAGGGCCAAGGTCGAGATGGCCCTGGCCAAAGGGCAGGCGCGCTACGACAAGCGCGAGGCGCTGAAGCGACGGCAGGCCGAGCGCGAGATGCAGCGGGCGATGCGGCACAGGAGCCTCGACTGACTCTCCCCCTCCCCCGGGAGGGGGCCGAGGTCGGGGGCGAGTGGTGTCGCCGCGGAATCCCCCAAGTCGCCCGGTCGTTGTACAGTTAGTGTGCGCTTGATGCCTTCGGGGGTGAACTGGTTTCGACTCTGAGGGTTGAAGCGACGGAAGCGAGCCGAGGTCCCCGGAGTCCTCGTTAAAGAGCCGGGACAACCAACAAGTGCCGAGCCTGAACTCGCACTGGCCGCCTAACTAGTCGGCCCGTCCGCCCGGAGGGTTCCCCCCTCGCCGGTGTCGGGCGTCGCAATGGGGGATGCCCCCGTCGGGGTGCCGGGACCGGCGGGCCAAGCCAACTCTGGCTGGGGTGACGGGATACGCGCCGGTAGCGTCCCGACATCCGAGAAAACGCTATCGGCTGCGCTCGGAGACGCCGGCGTGGAAACTCAGAGGACCGGGGTTCGACTCCCCGCACCTCCACCGAAGCCACCGAACGGCCCCTGCGGGGCCGTTCGGCGCGTTGGGGGAAGCGCCGCACGGCTCCGGGGGAGCACTATCCGGGGCGGCGTGAGGGTGATGCCGGATGGTCGGCGAGCCGCGCCCGGCGTACCTTTCCCGACAGAGACCTGTTCCCGGCCCGACCGGAGAAGGCGCCGGTCTCAGCGGGAGGGGGAGATCATGGAGCCCGGGGATTCCGGCCAAGCGCCGATCGACCTCGAGTCTGCGGAGCGGTTCATTCGGCTGGCGGTGAGGGCGGGGGCCATCAACACGGGCACCGCGCTGCGTCTCTCCGAGTTGGCGCGT
>JBDROA010000191.1:0-5083 GCA_043810615.1 Actinomycetota bacterium
CTGGGGTACGTCGGCGCCGACCTGGTGGACTCGCGGGGACTGCTCGCCGCCGATGCCCAAACGGCAGCGACGTCCGTGCCCGGGGTCTTCGCCGGGGGAGACGCCACCGGTGGCCCGGCGACGGTGGTGGCGGCCGTCGCCGCCGGGCGGCGGGCGGCTCTGGCCCTCGACCGGCACCTGGGAGGCAGCGGCAGGCTCCCGGGGGAGCGAGGCTCGGGCCGGTCCGGGTTCGTGGACCTCAACCCCGGGGCGGCGGCCACCTCGCCTCCGGCCGCTCCCCGCGAAGCCACGGTGGGGGAGCGAAGCCTGGGCGGGGAAGACCGCGCCACCCTGCCGTGGTCCGCCCTGGAGAGCGAGGCCCGGCGCTGCTTCAACTGCGGCGGGTGCGTGGCGGTCAATGCCGCCGATCTGGCCCCCGCGCTGGTGGCGTTGGGGGCCGTCATCCACACCACCCGGAGGAAAATCCCTGCCGAGGAGTTCTTTGCCGTCGGGGCCCGGACCGCCACCATGCTGGCGGTGGGTGAGTTGGTGCGGGAGGTCGAGGTGCCTCGCCCCGCCCCGGGCACGAGGCAGGGGTACACCAAGTTCCGCTCCCGGCGGGCCATCGACTTCCCCATCGCCGGCGTAGCCGTGGCGCTCACCCTGGAGGGCGGAGTGGTGCAGTCGGCCCGTCTGGCGCTGGGGGCGGTGGCGCCCATCCCCCCTGCGCGCCACGCGGGCAGAGGAGCACCTGGTGGGCAAGCCTCTGGACGCGGCGAGTGCCGCCGAGGCGGCCGCCCGCGCCGTAGAAGACGCTGCGCCGCTGGCGGAGAACGGCTACAAGGTTGCCATCCTGCAAGCGCTCGTGGAGCGGGCCCTGCTCGCCCTGGCCGGCGATTGATTGCCGGACTCTTTCGAACCTCGGGACGCGATAGGGTGGCCGCCATGACCGAGATCCTGGCTCCCGGCCCCGACGAGCGGCTGCGCTGCTGGTGGGGGGTGGGCGGCGGCGAGGCCTACCTCCGCTACCACGACGAGGAGTGGGGCCGCCCCGTCACCGACGACCGGCGCCTCTTCGAGATGCTGACTCTGGAAGGCTTCCAGGCCGGGCTCTCGTGGTCCACGATTCTGAACAAGCGGGAGGCGTTCCGTTCAGCCTTCCTGGGTTTCGACGTGGAGCGGGTGGCCAACTTCGGGGAGGCCGACATCACCCGACTGCTCGGCGACTCCGGCATTGTGCGCCACCGGGGGAAGATCGAGGCGGCCATCGGCAACGCCCGGCGGTCTCTCCAGGCAGCCGCCGAGTTCGGATCCCTGGCGGCCTACTTCTGGCCGCACGCCGTCGCTGCCGCCGCGGAACCGGCGGCCGTCGCCGACCTGGCGGCCGAGACCCCGGAGTCGCGGGCCCTGAGCCGCGACCTCAAGAGACGCGGCTTCTCCTTCGTGGGCCCGACCATCGTCTATGCCTTCATGCAGGCGGTGGGGTTGGTGAACGACCATGGCGCCGGGTGTGTGACCGGCCCGGAGGCCGAGGCCGAGCGCCGCGCGGTACTGCTAGCTTCTGGGCCGGGGCGAGGCCCGGCGTGAGCCCCGGGCTCGCCGCCGCCAGCGCGGTGCGCCGGGTGGGCGAAACCTCCTGGGAGGGGGAGATCGCCCCAGGCTGGGACATCGGGGGTAACGCCGACGGGGGCTACGTGCTGGCCATTGCCGCCCGGGCGGCGGCCGAGGCCGCCGAGCGACCGGACCCGGTCACGATCACGGCGCACTACCTCTCGCCCGGGCGCCCCGGCCAGGTGGCGATCGAGGCGCAGGTGGTGCGGCGCGGCCGGCGCTTCGCCCCGGTGCAGGCCCTCCTTTCCTCGTGCGAAGGGCCGGTGCTGGCGATCCTGGGCAGCTTCGCCGCGCTGGGCCGGTACGAGGGCCCCGAGCGGGTCGACGCCGACCCTCCCGAGCTTCCGCCTCCGGACGACTGCTTCCTGCTGGAGCCCACCGCTACGTTCCCCCCGCCGTTCATGGGGCAGGTGGAACTGCGACTCCATCCCAGCGACCTGGGGCCGGCCGGCGGCTCGGGGCCGCCGCGGGTGCGCGGGTGGTTCCGCCTGCCGGGCGGCGAGCCCATCGACCCCCTGGGCCTGCTTGTGGCGGTGGACGCTTTCCCGCCCACGGTGTTGCGCGCCGGCCTTCCCCTGTCGTGGGTTCCCACCCTGGAGCTCACCGCTCACCTCCGCGCCCGGCCCGAGCCCGGGTGGCTGCGCTGCACCTTCGCCACCCGATTCATCACCGGGGGGTTCCTGGAGGAAGACGGCGAAGTGTGGGATTCCGCCGGCCGACTGGTGGCGCAGTCGCGCCAACTCGCCCTGGTGCCCCGGCGGTGAGGCCCGGGCCGGCCGGCGACGCTCAGACGAGCGGCGGCGGGCCGGCCGAGACGTACTCCGGCCAGAACGCGTATGGCCGCAGGGGCCAGCCGATGGACTCCATCCACCAGGTGACCCCGGCCTCCACGTAGGGGCCGATAACCTCGACAGCTGGCTTGTCCGGCCTCGATAGGCCATCGCCCACCGCCACCTCGAAGGGGGCGGCCGGATCGCGATGCAGCCGGATGTAGGCCAGGATCTCGTGCACCTCGGCAGGGGTCGGGGGACGGAAGTCCGTGTCGGGGTCTCTCACCAGGGGGACCACTCCGTCCCAGCGGGCCGCGCGCCGGAAGGGACGGCGGCTCGGCCAGGTGCTCCCCACCCAGACGGGGATGCGGGGCTGCTGCAGGGGCGGGGGGAGGAACTGGGCCCCCGCCACCCGGTAGTGCTCCCCCTGGTGAGAGAACGGCTCGCCCGACCAGAGGCCGGTGAGGACCTCGAGGCCCTCGTCGAGTTGGGCGGCGCGCACCCGGTCGTCGCCCGAGTCGCCGAGGTCGGAGAAGTCGACATCGCGGGGCCAGCCGATGCCCACGCCCAGGACCAGGCGCCCTCCGGAGAGGTGATCGAGGCTGACCGTCTGGCGGGCGAGGGTGGTGGGGCGCCGGCGGGGGAGGGGAGTGACCATGGTGCCCAGGGTGAGGCGCCCGGTGGTGGCGGCAACCGCGGCCAGGGCAACCCAGGGGTCCACCACCGGACCGGCGAAATCGCCCGCCCGGATGTGATCCCACAGGAAGAACCCGTCCCAGCCGGCGACCTCGGCCCGGCGGGCGAGGTCTACCAGTCGGCGGGGGTCGGCGAAGTCGCCGAAGTTGGGGAGGTTGAGGGCGAAGCGCACCATGCCGCCATGGTACGCTCCGCCTCCGACGCTCCTCCCCGGTTACTAAGAGTGGTCGTGCCCCTTGTGCCCCTCATGCTCCTCATGCTGGGTTTCGTGAGCGGCGATGGTGCGGCGCACCTCGTCCATGTCGAGCGCCCGGGCCTGGCGGATGAGGTCGTCGAGGGCGGGTGCCGGCAGGGCGCCGGGACGGGAGTAGAGCACCACCTGGTCGCGGAAGACCGTGAGCGTGGGGATGGAGGTGATGCCGAAGGCGGCCGCCAGCTCCTCCTGCGCCTCGGTGTCCACTTTGCCGAAGACGACGCCGGGGTGCTCCTCGGAGGCCCTCTCGAAGATGGGCCCGAACATACGGCAGGGCCCGCACCACGAGGCCCAGAAGTCCACCAGGACGGTCTCGTTGCCGGCGATCGTCGCCTCGAAGTTGTCCCGGGTGAGTTCCATCGTGGGCATGACGAGTGTGTTCCCTCTCGCTCGGATTCGGGCGTTGGGCGCCCGGGTGCTACTACAATATCGTCACAGTGACGGATTATTCCGCCCGCAACCCCGCAGGCGGGGGAGCGACGGCGGGCAGTGCCGTACGATTCGGACCGCAACAGCAACGAAGGAGAGCGATGGGCGCTATGAAGATCGACACCGGCATCGAGCCGGTGCACCGCGAGAAGATCACCAAGGGTCTCGCCCTGGTGCTGGCCGACAGCTACACGCTGTACCTGAAGACCCACAAATACCATTGGAACGTCACCGGGCCCATGTTCCAGACGCTCCACCTGATGTTCGAGGTGCAGTACACCGAGCTGGCCCTGGCGGTAGACGAGATCGCCGAGCGCATTCGGGCACTCGGGGCGCTCTCCCCAGGCAGCTACCGGGAGTTCTCCAGCCTCACCTCGGTCCCCGAGGACGGCGACACTCCCGATGCCACCACCATGATCCGGCGCCTCGTAGAGGCTCAGGAGAGGGTGGTGCGCACGGCGCGCGCCGTGTTCCCGACGGCGGTCGAGGCCGACGACCAGGCCACGGCCGACCTCCTGACCCAGCGCATGCAGGTGCATGAGAAAACCGCCTGGATGCTCCGCAGCCTGCTCGAGGGCTAGGAGAGATCGGGCGGCGAGGGCCCGGGGCGATTGCCCCGGGCCCTCCCATCAGGGCGGCTATCATTCCGTCACTGTGACGCAACAAGCCGAGATCTCGCAGTGCGCCTGGTGCGGCCGGGCGTTCGCCCTTTCGGGGAGCCTGGGGCGCAAGGCCCGCTACTGCCGGCGCAGCCACCGCCAACGGGCCTTCGAAGCGCGTTGCCTGGCGGCCCACATGGGCCTCGACTCCGGAGAGGCGGTGGTGGACGCCGCGGCGCTGTGCCGCCTGCGGGACCGCCTCTACGTGCTGGAGAGCGCTCTGGACGACGTGGAGGGCGACTTGCGGGGCCGTCCGGGCCCGGAGGAGTACCGGCGGGCGTTCCAGCACCTGTACGCCGCCGCGGCTGCGTTGCGGGACTCGGGCGTGGAGCCCTCGGCGGTCCTGTCGCGCACGGCCGACTGAGAGGGCCCGCAGAGCGGGAAGGGCCCAGAGCCTGCACCACGAGCAGACGCCCATAATCTACGTTATGTAAAGTACGCCCCAGGGGAGATAAGCCCGGCAGAAGAGGCTTCCCCCCTCCCCCGTGCTTCCCCCTCCCCCGTGCTTGGCGGCGGCGGCCGAGGTGGGGACGACGACGGCTCCGACCGACGGCACTGCTCGACGGCACGAGGCGCCGCGGAAGGCGCCGCGGGTGAGAGTACATCGGGCCGGCCAAGCCCGGATTGCCTCACGCCCGGGGAATCGGCCGCCTCTCCCCCACCGGGCGCGGGTGAGAACCGCAAGG
>JBDROA010000192.1:0-2780 GCA_043810615.1 Actinomycetota bacterium
GCCTCTCCCGCGGCAGCGGGGGAGGCGCGAGGCGGCACCCGCAGCGAACTCTCAACCCCCAAACCAGGCGGCCGCCGAGCGGAGGGGGAATGCCTGCGACAACCGCCCTCCCCCTGCCCCCTCCCACAGCCGTGGGAGGGGGAACCCCGAAGGGCAGAGGGGGTCACCCAACCCGGCAGGCGCCACTCCCGCCCTCAGCCCCGGACCGTCTCCACCCCGAGCACCTGGTCCAACTCCTCGGGAGCCACCAGCACCGCCCGCGCCTTCGACCCTTCCGACGGGCCGACGATGCCCATGTGCTCCAGGATGTCCATGACCCGCCCGGCCCGAGCGAAGCCGATGCGCAGTTTGCGCTGCAGCATGGAGGTCGAGCCCAACTGGGAGCGCACCACCGCCTCGATGGCCTGGCGCATCACCTCGGGGTCCTCGCCCTCGTACTCCCCGTGCTCAACGCCCTGGGCCTCTGCCGGCGGCTCCAGCACGGTCTCCTCGTAGCGCATGGCACCCTGGGCCCGCACCCACTCCACCACGGCGTGGATCTCGCTCTCGGGGATGAACGCCCCCTGGATGCGCTCGGGCCGCGGCTCGCGGGCGGTGACCAGGATCATGTCCCCCAGACCCACCAGTTTCTCGGCGCCGGACATGTCGAGGATCACCCGGCTGTCGGTCTGGGAGGCCACCGAGAAGGCCATACGCGAGGGGATGTTGGCCTTGATCACCCCGGTGATGACGTCCACCGAGGGCCGCTGGGTGGCGATCACCAGGTGGATGCCGACGGCCCGGGCCATCTGGGCGATGCGCACCACCGCCTCCTCTACCGCTCGGCCCGCCACCATCATCAGGTCGTTCAACTCGTCGATGACCACCACCACGAAGGGGAAGCGCTCGTACAGCGACGGGTCGAGGCCCCCCGAGTCGTACTTGTCGTAGTAGCCGTCGATGTCGCGCACCTCGGCGGCGGCCAGCAGGTCGTAGCGGCGGTCCATCTCCCGCACCACCCACTGCAGGGCGTCGGCCGCCTTCTTGGGGTTGGTGATGACCCGGGTGAGCAGGTGGGGGACGTCGTTGTACTGGCCCAACTCGACCCGCTTGGGGTCCACCAGGATGAGGCGCACCTGCTCCGGGGTAGTCCGCATCAGGAGCGAGGAGACCACAGCGTTTATGCACGACGACTTCCCCGCCCCGGTGGCGCCGGCGATGAGGACGTGGGGCAGTTCGGACAGGTTGAGCATGACCGGCTTGCCCGAGATGCTCATGCCCAGGCCCACGCACAGCGGGTGGGTCGACCTTTCGGCCTCGGGCGAGAACAGGATGTCGCCCAGGGTCACCAGACGCCGGTGCCGGTTGGGCACCTCCACCCCGATGGCGCTGCGCCCCGGAATGGGGGCGAGGAGGCGGATGTCGGGGTTGGCCAGGGCGTAGGCGATGTCGTGGTACAGGCTGGTCACCCGGGCCACCTTGACCCCGGCCGCCAGTTCGATCTCGTAGCGAGTGACGGTAGGGCCGGGGACGATGCGGGTAAGGCGGGCGTCCACCCCGTGTTCGGCCAGGGTCTCCCCCAGGTCGTGGGCCGTCTCCTCCAAAGTGCGCTTGTCATGGGCCAAGCCCTGGCCCCGGACCAGCAGGTCGAGGGGCGGCCGCTGGTAGCCGGAAGCCGCCGGGCGCCGGACGGGATGCGAGGCCGGGCGGGAGGCCCCCGCCTTGGCGGGCTTGGCGGCGGGCCGGCCGACCGGCTGCGGCGGGGCTTGGCCGGGCCGCGGCGGCATGTGGTGGGGCCGGGGTACCGGTTGCGGCTCCAGCATGGGCGCCACCAGCGAGACGGCAATCCGCTTGCGGCGGCGGCGTTCCCGAATGGCATTGCCCAGGCGGTGCCAGCCGGCGGCGATCACCAGGCCCACCTCGCGCAGCGTGGTACGGGTGATGAGGAGCACCCCGAGGGCGATGAGGGCGACCAGGATGACCGCCGCCCCCCAGAAGCCGACGACCCGCCGCAGCGGGAAGGCAATCAGCGAGCCGACGGCTCCTCCGCGCTGCTTCACCAGTTCCAGCGAACCGGCCAGGGAGACCGCCCCGGTGAGTAGATGGAAGAACCCCAGCGAGGCCACGAAGGTGACGACGAACCCGGTGGCCAGGCGGCCCGGGTCACGCTGCGGCGGGGAGAGGATGAGGACGATGCCCAGCACCGCCAGCACCACCGGGACGGCCAGGGTCCACACCCCGAAGGCGAGACGCAGCCCGGAGTCCACCACCTTGCCGAAGGGGCCGGCCAGGCCGAATGCGGCCAGGCCGAGGAGGATGCCGCCGACGAGCAGGAACACGCCCCAAAAGTCATCGGCGTGGCGGCCGAAGCCGCCCCGAATCCGTTCCCGCAGGGCCGCCAGCGCGGAGGCCTTCTTCGCGGGCTTCTTCTTCACCGAAGTAGCCGCCCTGCCCCGCCCATTACCCCGACGGGCGGGCTGCCGCTTCGCCATGTGTCGGGAACACTACACAACGGAGCCGAAGAGGCAAACGATCGTGGGGTGGACTGCCCTCCCCCTAACCCCCTCCCGTCCCCACGGGAGGGGGAGAAGGAATCGCCTCCACCGCCCCAGCGGGGAAGACGGCCGAAGGCCAGAGGGGGAAACCCAACAACCTGCGCACACCACAACCTCCCTCCCCCTAACCCCCTCCCGTCCCCACGGGAGGGGGGAATGGCTTCGCCTCCACCGCGGCAGCGGGGGAGGCGCGAGGCGGCAACCCTCCCAACTCCCGACCCCCAACCCACGCGGCCGCCGAGCGGA
>JBDROA010000193.1:0-11518 GCA_043810615.1 Actinomycetota bacterium
CGCCTCGGCCTCGAGGGCCGGGTGCTCTTCGCCGGGGCCCGGGACGACGTGGCCCGCATGCTGGCGGCCGCCGACCTGTTCGTGCTCCCCAGCCTCACCGAGGCGCTGCCCACCGTGGTTACCGAGGCCATGGCCGCCGGCCTGCCCATCGTGGCCACCACGGTGGGAGGGATCCCGGAGATGGTGCACCACGGCGAGGCCGCCCTGCTGGTACCCCCGGCCGACCCCGGCGCCCTGGCGGCAGCGGTGTGCCGCCTCCTGGCCAACCCGCGCCAGGCGGCGGCCATGGGCCGCTCGGGGCGGCGCCTGGTGGCGGCCCGCTTCGACATCCGCACCCAGGCAGGGGCCCTGGCCGACGACTACCGGGCCCTGGCGGCGGGGAAGCGGCGATGAGGGTCTTCGTGGTCGAGACCGACGGCGCCGGGGGGATGATCCATTACGCCTACCAGTTGTGCACCGCCCTGACCGCGGCCGGGGCCGAGGTGACACTGGTCACCTCGCGTCACTACGAACTGGGCCACCTCCCCCACTCCTTCACCGTCGACCCCCGCCTCCGCCTGTGGCCCAACATCGAGCCCACCCCGAGGCCGGCGGGACCACTGCGCCACGCCCTCCGCCGCGCCGGGCACAAGGTGCGCCGCGGGTGGCGGGCACTGCGCTTCGCCCGGGAATGGGACCGGCTCACCCGCCACCTGCTGGCGGAACGGCCCGACGTGGTCCAGTTCGCCGTCATCCGCTTCCCCTTCCAGGAGATCTTCCTGCGCCGCCTGCGCCGCGGCGGCCTCTGCCTGGCCCAGGTGTGCCACGAGTACGAGTTCCGCGAGAGCGGCCACCCCCTGATCCGCCGGCTCACCACCCGCTGGGCCCGCCGGGTGCACCCCTCCTTCTCGGGGGTGTTCCTCCACAGCGAAGCCGACCGGGAGCGGTTCCTGAGCCTCTACCCGGTGGCCCGGGAGCGCACCCATCTGATCCCCCACGGCAACGAGTTCCTCTTCCCGCGCCTGGTGGACCCCGGCGGCGACCTGCGAGCCCGTTACGGCCTGCCCCCCGGCCGCCCCGTGGCCCTCTTCTTCGGGGGCCTGCGCCCCAGCAAAGGGATCCCCGACCTGCTGGAGGCCTTCGCCCTGGCCCGCGCCGAAGTCGAGGCTTCCCTGGTGGTCGCCGGCTACCCGGCCTACGGCGTCGAAGCGGGAGACCTGGAGGCCGAGGCCCGGCGCCTGGGCATCGCCGACTCCGTGGTGATCGACGCCCGCTACCTGGCCCTCGAGGAGATCGGGCCCCTGCTGCGCACCGCCACCGTCGTCGCCCTCCCCTACCGCAGCGCCACCGCCAGCGGCGCCCTCCAGGTGGCCTACGCCTTCGGCCGGCCGGTGGTGGCCACCACCGTCGGCGGTCTGCCCGACGCCGTCGACGAGGGGGTCACCGGCTTGCTGGTCCCTCCCGCCGATCCCCCCGCCCTGGCCCGGGCGCTGGTCAAGTTGCTCTCCGATTTGGACGAAGCACTCCGCATGGGAGCCAGGGGACGAGCCGCCGCCGAGGCGCGCTACTCGTGGGAGCCGATCGCCGCCGCCATCCTCGGTGTCTACCGGCAGGAACGGGGGCGCTCGTGATCGGGATCGTCTTCTGGGCCGCCGCCGCCCTGGTGGCCTACACCTACGCCGGCTACCCCCTGCTGCTGGCCCTGGCCGCCCGCCTGCGGCGGCCCCCGGCGTGGCCGGAGCACACCCCGTCGCTCACCCTGATCATCGCCGCCTGCGACGAGGAGGCGGACATCGAAGCCAAACTGCGGGACACCCTGGCCCTCGACTACCCGGCCGACCGCCTCCAGGTGATCGTGGCCGCCGACGGGTCCACCGACGCCACGGCGGTCATCGCCGCCTCGTTCGCCCCGCGGGTGGAACTGGTCCACCGCCCCGAGCGCGCCGGCAAGATGGCCGCCATCAACCGGGCCATGGAGCAGGCCCGGGGCGAGGTGGTGGTCTTCTCCGACGCCAACAACCGCTACCTGCCCGACGCCCTGCGCGAGATGGCCCGCCCCTTCGCGGACCCGGCGGTGGGGGCGGTGACCGGCCGCAAGACGGTCGCCGCCGAAGACAGCCTGGGCTACTCCGAAGGCCTCTACTGGCGCTACGAGTCGAAGCTCCGCTCCTGGGAGACCCGCCTGGGATGCTGCGTCGGGGTAAACGGAGAGATCTTCGCCCTCCGCCGGGCCCTCTTCCGCCCTGCCCCGCCCGGAGTGGTGAACGACGATGCCTGGATGGCGCAGCAGGTCATCAAGGCCGGCCACGACGTGGTCTACAACGAGCGGGCGGTGTCGGTGGAGCGGGTCTCCCCCACCGCCGCCGACGAGGCCCGCCGCCGGGCCCGCATCGTCGCCGGCCAGTACCAGATGCTGGGCCGCCTGAGCGAGTGGCCCTGGAGGCGGCCGGTGGTGCTGTGGGAACTGGTGTCGCACAAGGTGCTCCGCCCCCTGGTGCCCTTCGGCATGATCGCCGCCGCCGGCGCCGCCATCGCCGCCCTGGCCCGACCCGGCACCGGGGCGGGCACCGCCGGGCTGCTATTCCTGGCGCCCCCGTGGAACTGGGTGGCCGCCGGCACCCAGGCCGGGTTCTACGCCCTCGCGGCGGTCGGGGACCGCCTGGGCGGGGCCGTTGGCAAGGCGGCCTACGTGCCCCGCTTCCTGGTGGGCTCCAACCTGGCGGCCCTGCGCGGCCTGGCCCGCCACCTCCGCGGCGGGCAGTCGGCCAACTGGGAGCGGGTGAGCCGCCGCGAGGCCGCCGGGGCCGGGGAGTGAGTCTGCGCCCCGCTCCCGCCGCCGTCCCCTTCCTCGAGGAGATCGGCGACGACGACGCCCTGGCCGCCCTCGCCCCGGAGTGGGACCACTTGCTGGCCGGGTCGGCGGTGGCGTCCCCCTTCCTCACCTGGGCCTGGGTGGGTGCCTGGCGCCGGACCCTGGGCGCCGGCCACTCTCTGGCGGTGGTGGCCGCCCGCCATCCCGGCGACGGGAGCCTCCTCGGCCTGGCCCCTTTCGCCGTCGAGGACCGACGAGCCCCGGGCGGGCTGAAGTACCGCGCCCTGGTCTTTCTCGGCTCCGGGCCGGCCGCCCCCGACCACCTCGACCTGATGGTTCTGCGGGGTTGGGAAGGGGTGGTGGCCGCCCCGTTGTGGGGGGCCGTCCTGCGCCGCACTCGTCCCGACCTCGCCGACCTCGACGGCCTCCGCGCCGGGGGCCTGCTCGAAGCCCTGACCCTGCGCCGCCGCGCCGACCGGCGGCGCTTCGCCGAGACCATCCCCTGCCCCTACCTGCCGCTCCCTTCCACCTGGGAGGAGTACGAGGCCGGGCTGGGGCGCAACCTGCGCCAGAACCTGCGGCGCTACGCCCGGCGCCTGGAGGAGGAGGCCCCCGGCCCCGTCACCCGGCGCCTGGTGGTGCGCCCGGAGGAGGTCGACCCCACCCTGGACGACCTGGCCCGCCTGCACCAGCAGGTGCGGTCCGCCCGAGGCCAGGCGGGGGCCTTCCGCTCGGCGGACCTGAACGCCTTCCACCATCTCGCCGCCCGCCGCTTCCTGGAGGCGGGTCGCTTGCGCCTGCACCGCCTCGACGTCGGGGGCACGGCGGTGGCCGTCATCTACTGCGTCCGCCAGGGGGATGTGGTCTCCTTCTACACCACGGGCTACGACTCCGCCTACGCCCGCTTCGGCCCGGGGCGAGCGCTGATGGCTCACGCCATCGGGGCGGCCATCGCCGAGGGCGCCGCTGAGTTCGACTTCCTCCGGGGAGACGAGACCTACAAGGACCAGTGGGGCACCCGCCTGCGCCACGACTCGCGGGTGGTCCTCCCCACGGGGGCCCGCGGGAGACTCCTGCTCGGGGGACGGAAGCTGTTGCGCCCGCTGCGCCGCACCGCCGCCGCGCTGCGGCGTGGGGGTCAGCCGGCGAACCGGGACGACTCGGCCACCGCGTAGCGGAGCAGGACGGCCTGAGCGGGGGCCCGCAGCAGCCACGGCCGGCCGGCGAGGCGCTCCTCCATCTCGATCCCCCGGCGCGCCGCGGCCACGTCCCGGAGGAAGCCGAGCAACCCCGAATCGGCCGGGCCGTAGCCCTCGAGGAAGGCGGCCTCGGCGGCGGCCAACCCGCGGCGGCCCACCCGGCCCCGGGCCACGGCCCGCGCCCGGCGCATCCGCAGGTCGGTGAGCAGCTTGGCCGCATCCTGGAGAAGCGGCCCGGGGACCAGGTTCGGGTCGAGCACCGCCACCCGCCCGTCGCCAGTGACCAGCACGTTGGCCAGGTTGAAGTCGCCGTGGGTGGCCCCAACGACCGCCTCCACGCCGTCCCGCTCCCGGGCCCGCCGGGCCAGGCCCGCCAGGGCCTCCCGCAGGGACGGCCGGGCGACGACGGCCGCCACCCTCTCCAGTTCGAGGGCCAGGGCGGCCCCGTCGAATCGCCCCGGGGCGGCCCCGGCGACCCGATCGTGGTAGAGGCGCAGCCAGCGGCCGGCACGCCGCAGCACTGCGGCCTGCCGCCCCTCGGCGCCGGGCCGCGGGCCCAGGCGGGAGCGCAGCGGCCCCGCCTCCAGGCGTTCGGTGACGACGGCGTTGATGTCGGGAAGGTAGGCCACCGGGGCTACCGCGGCCAGGCCGGGGTCGCCGCTCGCCCCCACCGCGTCGGCAATGGCCTCCAGGGTGGCGTGCTCCCGTCGCGTGCTCTCCTGGGGCCCGGCCGCCAACGCCGCCTCCAGGGTCGGGGCCTCCTCCCAGCGGGGGACCTTCACCACCAGGTGGCGCCGGCCGGCCGAAGTCTCGACCACCACGGCGAACTGGAACGACCAGGGGTGCTCTTGCGGTGCGCACGGCGACGTCAGGCCGGCACCCGCGCCGTACCAGCGGGGCACCTCGGCGGCGAGTCGGGCCCGGACCAGGGCCGCCCCCGGCTCGGCCTTCATCGCGCCCCTCGCAGCAGTCGCGGCACGCCGTTCACATTGGCGGCGAAACGGGCCGGGTGATCGCCGTGGTGGACGTACACCCGGCGCAGGGTAAGCGGGGTCTGGCGGGCGGCCGCCGCCCGCTCCGGGCCGGGGAACAGGGTGAACCCCAGACGGTACCCGGCCTGGGCGAGGAGGCGCACCGTGGCGTCGTCCAGGTCGTCGCGGCCGCCGTTGGGGTAGGCGAAGGCCGTCACCGGCCGCCCCAACTCCTCCTCCACCCGACGCTTGGACCCGGCCACCTCGCTCCGGGCCCGGTCGGCGGAGACCCGGGTGAGGATGGGGTGCCCCGCGGTGTGGGCGCCGACGGAGACCCCGGCGGAGGCCATCGCCCGCACCTCGTCCCAGGACAGGCACAATCCAGAGAGGGCGTCGGGCGGCACCACGACCCCGAGGGCCTCGGGCAGGGCGGCCATCGCCTCCTCCCGTTCCTCCTCGGGCCGGCGCTTCAGCGTCTCCAGCCAGGCGCCCAGCACTCGCTCGCGCTCAGGCGGGCCGGCCCAGGCCCGCCACCCCGTCACGGGCAACTCGGCGCCGTCACGAGCGGTGTGATGGAAGCACCAGGCCGCCAGGTCCCAGGGGAAACGACGGCTCCCGTCCACGAAGTCGGTGGCGAGGAAGATCGCCATGGGGATCCCGCGGTCCTGCAGCACCGGCAGGGCGGCCAGGAGGTTGTCGCGGTAGCCGTCGTCGAAGGTGACCAGGAGGGGGCGCCGGGGCAGGGGGGGACCGTCGTCGAGGGCCGCCTCCACCTGCTCCAGCGACACCGGGTGAAAGCGCTCGGCGACGTGGTCCATCTGCCGGGAGAAGTCCTCCGGGGAGGCGCTCACATTGCGGCGATAGGTGTCGAACTCCGGCCCGTGGCGGTCGGCCACCCGGTGGTAGGCGAGCACGGTGAGGCGCCGCCCTCCGAACAGGGCGCCGGCGGCGGAGAACAGGCCGCCGCGATGGGCGGCGAGCGCCAGGGCGCGCTTGTAGCGCATGGGCATGCTTCGACGGAACCGTGGGGCCTCTTGAGGCTCCCCTCGACCCGGCCCGCACCTCGCCGCGGCCCCCGGCTCGCTACCGTCAACCCCCATGCCGGAATCCCTTCCCTTCGCCGAGGACGAGGAGGCCAACCGCCTCCTGGCGGCCGACCCGCTGGCCCTCCTCCTCGGCATGCTGGCCGACCAGCAGTTCCCCATGGAGCGGGCCTTCCTGTCGCCCCTCTTGCTGCAGCGCCGCGTGGAAGGCCACCTCGACGCCGCCACCGTCGCCGCCCTGCCGGAGGACGCCCTGACGGCCGCCTTCACCGGGCCGCCGGCCCTGCACCGCTACCCGGCGTCGATGGCCCGCCGCTTCGCCGACCTGTGCCGCCACCTGGTGGTGGAGCACGACGGCCACGCCGCCGCCCTGTGGGAAACCGCCGCCGACGGCGACGACCTGTACCGGCGCTTGCGGGCCCTGCCCGGCTTCGGGGAGGCCAAGGCTCGCATCTTCATCGGGGTGCTCGGACGGCGGCTGGGAGTGGGGCCTCCCGGATGGGAGCGCCGCGCCGCCGACTGGCCGTCCATCGCCGACGTGGACGACTTCTCCCGGGTGGCAGTGCGGCGCGAGCAGAAGCGGACGACGAAGGCCGGGAGGTAGCCGCCGTGTGGCTGCCCCTCCAACTCGTGCTCGAGTTCCTGGGCCGCTCCGCCGTCTGGCTGGCGGTCATGGCCGCTATGGGGACGGCGGCCGCCTTGCTGGTGACCTCACTCGCCCGGCGCCCCCTCCGCGCGGCCTGGCCCCTCCTCGCCGCAGCCGGGATCGTGGGCGCGGTGCTCGGGGCCTCCCTGGCCGACCGCTTCGGCTTGCCCGAAGGCCTGGCCTTCCTGGTCTGGCGCCGCACCGTGCCCCTGGCCTGGTCGGCGGGAGGCGCGCTGGCAGGGGCAGTTGCCGCCTGGTGGATCGGCCGCCACCGGGAGGCCGGCAGAGCCACCCCGGCCCCGTAGCCCCATCGTCCGGCCGGACTGGTGCTGCCGACCCGGGCCGGTGTCGTGTTCCCAGCACGACCAGGGCGAACAAGCGGACGGCTTCGCCGCGCCGCCCGACGACCCCGGCACCACTAACGCCGCGGTGGGGACGACCGACGGCCCCGCCAAGCACGGGGGGCTCTTCCATCGCAACCTCAAGGGCAAGGGCTTCAAGGTCCCGGCGGTGAACCCCGGCCGGGACACGGTGGACGGCGACCCCTGCTACCCCTCCGTGGCCCAACTGCCCGACGCACCCACCATCGTGGACACAGTCGTCCCGCCCGGTGCGGCGCTGGAGTGCTGCGGCAATGCCTCGCCCTGAACTTCCGCCGGGTGTGGCTGCAGCCCGGCGTCGAGGACGACACCGTGCCGGACTTCGCCGCGGCGAACAGCTTCACCTTCCGGGCCCACGACTGCATCATGGTGAAGACCCGGGGGTTTCCGGGGGGCCCGGCAGGCCGGAGCCCGCTCCCCTCACCCCACAATGGGCTCGAAGCGGGCCTGGAAGAAGCGCAGGTCGGGTGGCTCGTAGGTGAAACGCAGGCTGCCCACCTTGGCTCGCTCCGCGTAGACCGCGGCTACCGACTCGGCGGTCACGTCCATGTGCGACTGGGTGTACACCCGGCGCGGGATCGTCAGGCGGACCAGTTCCAGCCTGGGCCGGTTGTTCTCCCCCGTCTCCTTGTTGCGCCCCGCCGACACGATGCCCCGCTCCATGGCCCGCACCCCGGAGTCCACGTAGAGGGCGGCGGCCAGGGCCTGAGCCGGGAAGTGGTCCTGGGGCAGGTGGGAGAGGATGGCGCCGGCGTCGAGGAACACCCCGTGGCCGCCCACCGGCACCACGATGGGCACCCCCGCCCGCTCGATGAGGCCGCCCAGGTACTCCACCTGGCCCACCCGGGCCCGGACGTGGTCGTCGGTCTCGACCATCTCGTGGATCCCCCGGGCCAGCGCCTCCATGTCCCGCCCCGACATGCCCCCGTAGGTCTGCAAGCCCTCGAAGGCCACCAGCAAGGCCCGCGCCCGCCGGGCCAGTTCCGGGTCGCGCAGCGCCAGGAAGCCGCCGATGTTGACCAGGTTGTCCTTCTTGGACGAGACGGTGGCGCCGTCGGAGTACGAGCAGATCTCCTTCAGGATCTCGCGGACGCTCTTGTCCTGGTAGCCGGGCTCGCGCTGGCGGATGAACCAGGCGTTCTCCAGGGCCCGGGTGGCGTCGAGCATCACCAGGATGCCCCGCTCCTGGCAGAACTCCCAGGTCTCGCGGATGTTCTCCATCGACATGGGCTGGCCGCCGGCCATGTTCACGTTGGTCTCGCTGGAGATGTAGGGGATACGGTCGGCCCCGTGCTTCTCCACCACCGCCGCCAGTTTGGCGAGGTCGAAGTTGCCCTTGAAGGGATGCCGGCTGGAGGGCTGGTGGGCCTCCTCGATGATGACGTCCCCGAACTTCCCCCCGGCGTACTCCTGGTGGAACCGGGTGGTGGTGAAGTACATGTTCCCGGGGATTACGTCCCCGGGCTCGATGAGGATCTGGCTCAAGATGTGCTCGGCGCCCCGGCCCTGGTGGGTGGGGACGGTCTCGGGATAGCCGTACACCTCCTCGATCGCCTCGCAGAGGTGGCGGTAGGAGCGGCTGCCGGCGTAGGCCTCGTCGCCCAGCATGAGCCCGGCCCACTGGTTCTCCGACATGGCGGAAGTGCCGGAGTCGGTGAGCAGGTCGATGTAGACGTCGTCGGACTGGAGAAGGAAGGTGTTGTGGCCCGCCTCCCGGATGGCTGCTTCCCGATGCTCGCGGGTCGTCATCCGGATCGGTTCGATCATCTTGATCTTCCAGGGCTCCGCCCAACTGCGCCGCGCCGCCATCGCTACCTCCCGGGTTCTCCTGCGAGCCTGCCGCCCGGTCCGGGGCGGTGCCAGGGACGGTAGTCACAAGCAGCCGGGCGGGCCGAGGGGATTCCGGCCCACGGGCGTTTCCGGGATCGCATAGGCTGACCCGGAACAGGGAGGCGGCGTGGGCAAGAGACGGAGCGACGACTTCGACGTCCTCGTCGTCGGCAGCGGGTTCGGCGGCAGCGTCACCGCCCTCCGCCTGGCAGAGAAGGGTTACCGGGTGGCCGTGGTCGAGGCGGGGCGGCGGTTCCGCCCCGGCGACTTCGCCCGCACCAGTTGGAACCTGCGCCGCTACCTGTGGATGCCCTCCCTGGGGTTGCGGGGCATCCAGCGCCTCGACCTCCTTCGCCAGGTGCTGGTCCTGTCGGGGTCCGGCGTGGGCGGCGGCTCCCTGGTCTACGCCAACACCCTCCTCGAACCCCACGACGCCTTCTTCGAGGACCCCCAGTGGCGGGGCATCACCGACTGGAAGACCGAACTGGCCCCCTACTACGACCTGGCCCGCCGCATGCTCGGGGTGGCGACCTCCCCGGCCGACACCCCGGCCGACGGCGTGCTCGCCGCCGTGGCCCGCCACTTCGGGGTGGAGCACACCCACGCCCCGACCACCGTTGCGGTCTTCCTGGGCGAGGCGGAGAAGCGAGTGCCCGACCCCTTCTTCGGCGGGGCCGGCCCGGAGTGTGTGGGCTGCAAGCAGTGCGGGGGATGCATGGTGGGCTGCCGGTTCGAGGCGAAGAACACCCTCGACCGCAACTACCTGCACCTGGCCGAGTCCCGGGGAGCCCGGGTGTTCGCCGAGCACGCCGCCGTAGATGTGGAGGAGGTGGACGGCCGCTACCGGGTCACCACCCAGCGGCCCGGGGCCTGGGTCCGCAGGCGGCGTCGCACCTTCACCGCAGACCGGGTGGCCTTCGCCGCCGGGGCGCTGCGCACCACCCGCCTGCTGCTGCACCTGCAGGAGCGGGGGCGTCTCCCCCGCGCCTCCTCCCGCCTGGGCTACCTGGTGCGCACCAACTCCGAGTCGCTGCTGGGCGCCGGGGCGAAGCACCGCAGGGTCGACTACTCCCGGGGGGTGGCCATCACGTCGTCGATCCACCCCGTGCCGGATACCCGCATCGAACCGGTGCGCTACCCGCCGGGGAGCAACTTCATGGGGTTGATCGCCTCGATCCTGGTGAAGGGCGAGGGGCGCCTCCCCCAACCGCTCCGCTTCGTCGTCACGGCCTTGCGCCACCCCATCGACTTCATGCGCTCCCTATCGGTGTACCACTGGTCGGAGCGCTCGGTGATCCTGCTGGTGATGCAGAGCATCGACAACAGCCTGCGCCTGTTCACCAGGAAGGGCGTGTTCGGCACTCGCATCGCCTCGACCCAGGGCCACGGGCAGCCCAATCCCACCTGGCTCCCGGTGGGCCACGAGGCGGCCCGGGCCGCGGCCAGAGCCCTCGACGGCACCCCGGCGGCCAGCATCAACGAGTCCCTGCTGGGCATCCCGATAACCGCCCACATCCTGGGCGGCGCCGTCATTGCCGGCGGGCCGGAGGAGGGGGTCATCGACCCCTACCACCGGATGCACGGCCACCCCGGGCTGTCCGTGGTGGACGGGGCGGCGGTCAGCGCCAACCTGGGGTCCAACCCGTCGCTCACCATCACCGCCCTGGCGGAGCGGGCGGCGGCCATGTGGCCCAACAAGGGAGAAGCCGACCCCCGGCCGGCGCCGGGCGAGCCCTACCGGCCGGTGAGGCCCATTCCGCCGGTCCGGCCTGCCGTCCCGGCCGGGGCCCCGGGGGCGCTGCGCTGGCGGCAGTGACCCCCGAGGTCGCCCTCCGCCCGGCCCATCCCGGCGAAGCCGAGGTGCTCGCGGAGATCTCGCGGCGCGCCTTCGACAGCGACATCGCGGTCGGGGCCCCCGGTCCCGGCGGTCCCCCCGGCTACGACACGCCGCAATGGCAGGCCGAGATGATGGCGGCGGGCGACTACCACGCCATCACGGCCGACGCGGCCCTAGCCGGAGGGGCCATCGTCTTCGAGATGGGCCCGGGCCACTTCCAGTTGGGCCGGCTCTTCCTCGACCCGCAGTGGCACAGGCACGGGATCGGCAAGCAGGTCATGGCTCTGCTGTTCGCCGCCTACCCGCAGGCCCGGCGCTGGGCCCTGGACACCCCGGTGTGGAACCACCGCACCCGGCGCTTCTACGAGAGCCTGGGCTTCGTAGCCATCGGCGAGCGCCGGGAACTGGGCGGACCCAACCTGGTGCTGTACGAGAAGCGCATGGGAGGGGAGGTCTGACGAGGCCGGGAACGCCGGCATCTCCGTTGGTGAGGTCCCAGCACCGTGGGGTGCTGCCTGCCAATGCCACCGCTTACCGCTGTCGGTTCTCCCTTCAGGGGCAAGCGCCCAGTCCGCGAGGCGAAGGGCCATCTGTTCTCCCCCCTCAGGGGGGAGTGCCGAGTCTTCGAGGCGAGGGGGGTTCTTCACTGCGGCCCTACAGGTCTGGCGCAATTGACGGACCCCCTCCGTCGGCTCCCAGAACCTCGCCGCCACCTCCCCCTGAAGGGGAGGAACAGGAGCGGAAGAAGCCTTCCACGCGAGGCGGGTTCTTGTCCAAGACCGGACGGGTTTGGTATGGGAGACGGACCCCCTCCGTCGGCT
>JBDROA010000194.1:0-37846 GCA_043810615.1 Actinomycetota bacterium
GAGCGCGACGGAGGTGAGTGGCGCCTTTGCCCTCCCCCTCGCCCCCTCCCGGCCGAAGCGGCCGGGAGGGGGTATGCGGACGGAAACCTCTCATGCCCTTTCGGCGTCTTACCGATGAGGGAGACGAGATGCTGGCCTACGAACGACGAGCGAGGTGGATCCGCCGGATGCAGGACCGGGTCGTCCGCCGCCGCGAGCGCCGGTGGGCCCGCGAAGCCGGTTGGACGGCTGCCTCGCTCTGGGCGACGCCGGTCCGCGACGGCGGCTCGCGCCGCGCCGCCTGACTGCTGCTCTCTTCGTGGAATAGCATGCGCCGTCGATGCACTACTTCGTGACCGGAGCCACCGGCTTCATCGGCGGCTACTTGACCTCCCGCCTGCTGGCGGAGGGGCACCTGGTCACGGCGCTGGTGCGCACCCCGGAGCAGGCCCGGGCCCTGGCCCGCTACGGCGTCCGCCCCTACATCGGTGACGTGCTCGACAAGGAGTCGGTGCGCCGGGCGATGCGCCGCGCCGAAGGGGTGTTCCACCTGGCCGCCTACGTCCGGGTGGGGGTCAGCGACCGGCGGCGAGCCGAGGCGGTGAACGTCAGCGGGACCCGCCACGTGCTCGAGGTGATGCGCGACTTCCGCGTGCCGATGGGTGTCTACACCAGCAGCCTGGCGGTGAACGGCGACACGAAGGGCCGCGTGGTCGACGAGTCGTACCACTACCACGGGCGTCTGCCCTCGGCCTACCAGCGCACCAAGTGGAAGGCGCACTACGAGGTGGCCCTGCCCATGATGCGCCGTGGCTTGCCTCTGGTGATCGCCATGCCGGGGGCGGTGTACGGCCCCGGCGACCACAGCGAGCTGGCCCAGACCATCGGGTCGCATCTGCGGGGGCGGCTGCCGGTGGCCCCCACCCGGGCCGGCTTCTGCTGGGCCCACGTGGCGGATGTAGCCGACGGACTGCTGGGGGCCATGGAGCGCGGCAAGCCGGGGGAGACCTACATTCTCGGCGGCCCGGCCCACCCCCTGCGTGAAGTGCTGGGCCGGGCCGGGGTTCTAGCCGGGAAGCGCCAGGCGCCCTTCCCCCTTCCCTGGTGGGCGCTGCGCCCGGTGGCCTGGGGGGCACAAGTCCTGGCCTTCGCCGTGCCACCGCTGCGGGTCGCCGCCGAGAAGCTGCGTCTGGGGGCGGGGACCACCCAGTTGGGCAGCGACGCCAAAGCCCGGGCCGAACTCGGCTTCTCCCCCCGGTCGCTCGACCAGGGCCTGCCCGACACGGTGCGCTCGATTCTCCAGGGGCTGTTTGCCGCACCCTGAGCCGCCGGAGCGCGGCCGGGGGGACCCCCGCCCTCTCCCTTCCGGGCGCTTGCCGCAGCCACTACCCTGCCCGGCGAGCGCCCGCGGGCGCCGCCCCCCCTGCCTCAAAGGAGCCGGCATGGAGCCCACCGTCGCCCCCCGCGACTGCCTTACCTTCGAGGAGGCCGGCCGCCGGGCCGAGCAGGTATCGAACGTCGCCTACGTGCTCGACCTCGACCTGCAGGCCGGTTCCAAGGTCTTCCACGGCGACGTGGCCATAACCTTCGATCATGCCGGGGGCGAC
The DNA here is from genome assembly GCA_043810615.1 of Actinomycetota bacterium. Lineage (GTDB taxonomy): Bacteria > Actinomycetota > Acidimicrobiia > Spongiisociales > UBA11373 > VGBK01. The sequence goes on from JBDROA010000194.1 coordinate 1,587, forward strand.
AGCTTCCTGGAGTGGATGAGCGGGAGCATCGACCGCTTCGTGGTCAACGGGGTGGAGGTCGAGCCGGAGTGGGACGGCGGGCGCATCACCCTGCCCGGGGCGCTGCTGGCTCCCCACAACCAGATCCGCATCGCCTACGAGCGGGTCTACGACCACACCGGCGAGGGCTTCCACCAGTTCTTCGACCCCGAGGACGGGGCGGAGTACCTGTACACCCAGTTGGAGCCCTACTCGGCTCACCGCCTCTTTCCCTGCTTCGATCAGCCCGACATCAAGGCCACCTACCGGGTGTCGGTGAGCGCCCCAGCGACTTGGGCGGTGGTGAGTGCCGGGGCGGAACTGGACCGCCAGGTCCTGCCCGACGGGCGCACCCGCCGCCTGTTCGCCGAGACGGTGCCGTTCAGCACCTACCTGATGTCGGTGTTCGCCGGAGCCTACGCCGGGGTGCACGACACCCACGGCGGCATCGCCCTGGGCCTGTACTGCCGGGCGTCGCTCTTGCCCCACCTGGACGCCGGGCCGTTGTTCGCCCTGACCAAGGCGGGCGTCGACTTCTACCAGGACCTCTTCGACCAGGCGTACCCCTTCGGCAAGTACGACCAGATCTTCGTGCCCGAGTTCAACTGGGGGGGCATGGAGAACGTGGCTGCCATCGGCTACACCGACACGGTGGTCTTCCGCGACCCGCCCACCGAGGACCAGCTGACCCGGCGGGCAGAGTATCTGATGCACGAACTGGCCCACATGTGGTTCGGCGACCTGGTGACCATGCGCTGGTGGAGCGACCTGTGGCTCAACGAGTCGTTCGCCTCATTCGTGGCCTACCTGGCCCTAAACCACTTCGGCGGCTACCCGGCCATCTGGCTGGACTTCCACACCCGAATGAAGATGTGGGCCTACCGCGAGGACCAGCGGCCCACCACCCACCGCATCGCCGACGAGGTCCCCTCCACCGACGAGACCTTCCTGAACTTCGACGGCATCACGTACGGCAAGGGCGCCGCGGTGCTCAAGCAGTTGGTGGCCGCCATCGGGCCCGACGCCTTTCGCACCGGCCTGCAGACCTACTTCCGCCGCCACCGCTTCGGCAACGCCTCGCTGGTCGACTTCCTCGCCGCCCTGCAGGAAGGCAGCGGCGTGGACCTGGTCCACTGGGCGGCGCGCTGGCTGCGCACCGCCTCGCTGAACACCCTGGCCGCCGACTGGCAGGTCGAGGGTGCCCGCCTCGTCCGCCTGGATCTGGTGCAAACGGCGCCGCCGGAGTACCCGGTGCTGCGCCCCCACCATGTCGAGGTAGCGCTGGTCGGGGCCGATGGCAAGACCAGGGTGCTGCCCGCCACCATCGCCGCCGAGCGTAGCCCGCTGAGCGGCGCCGCCGGCCTGGCCGCCCCGGCCTTCGTCTACCCCAACTACAACGACCACGGCTACGCCAAAGTGGCCCTCGATCCAGTGTCCACCGCCTGGGCCCGGGGCAACATGGGGCGCATCGCCTCGCCGCTGCTGCGCCAGCAGGTGTGGGGGTCGCTGTGGGAGATGGTGCGCGATCGCCTGCTCACCTCACCCGACTACCTGGACCTCGTGCACCGTTCCGGCGGCCGCGAGGAGGTTCTGCCCATCGTGGAGTTGATCACCGAGACGGCAGCTTCGGCCATCGCCCGCTACGTGCCCGAGGACCGCATCGACACCGAGGCGCACCTGGTGGTGGAGGCGGCCCGGGCCGCCATCGACGCCGTGCCGCCCGGCGACCTGCGAGTGCTGTGGGGCCGGGCCCTCCTCGGCCAGGCTCGCTCCGCCGCCGACGCCCGCCTGGCCGCCACCCTGGTGGACGTGCCCCCCGACGGCCTGGCGGTGGACCAGGACATGCGCTGGGGGGTGGCGGTCAACTGGGTGGCGCAGGGCCTTGACGGTGCCGACGACCGCCTCGCCTCCGAGCGGTTGCGCGACTCGTCGGACCGGGGCGACCGGGCCATGGTCACGGCCGAGGCCTCCCGCCCCGACCCCGACGTCAAGGAGGAGGTGTGGCAGCGCCTCCACGGCGGCGGCTACCCGTCGCTGCACCTGACGCTGGCCGCCGCCCGGGGCTTCTTCCGCCGCTCGCAGCGCGACCTGGTGGAGCCGTTCGTACCCCGGTTTTTCGAGGGCCTGCCCGGCCTGTTCACCGAGTGGGAGGCCGAGGCGAGCCGGGCCTACTTCCGCACCGTCTTCCCGTGGCACCGTATCGAGGCCTCGACCCGGGCGATGATCGACGAGGTGCTGGCCCGGGGCGACATCGGTCCCATGCTGCACCGCCTGCTGGTGGAGACGGCCGACGACTTGGACCGGGCGCTCGCCTGCCGGGAACTCGTGGCGGGGGCCGGGACGGCGGCCCCCGTCTAGATCACCCCGCCCTACAAGCCTCTTCCAGCGAGGGCAGGTCCACGCCGGTGCCGGGCTCCCCGGGGGCGCCGGCGAGCACCGCCTGCACCGTGGCCCGGATGAAGTCCAGGTTGGGGTACCAGTAGCCGCCGGCGTTGGTGCCCAGGGTGTAGGAGTTGCCGGTCCCCGACAGCTCCGGCGCATGCGGCATGAAGCGCACTGAGGTGACGGCGCTCGTGTCCACCTTCTCCAACAACTCGAGGAGGTCGGGGAAGCGTCCCACCGGGATGTCGGTGCGCAGGTTCTCCTGGACGATGGGCAGCAGGTCGGAGAAGCGCAGCAGCAGGGTGATGGGGTCGGCCCGGGACGCCGCCGCCTCCAGCACGCACCGCTGGCGGTCCATGCGGTGGTAGTCGTCGTCCTGCTGACGCACCCGGGCATAGGCCAGGGCCCAAAGCCCGTCGAAGTGGTGCTCGCCCACCCCGATCTCCACGTCCACGGTGTCCCCATTGGGCCACACCTGTTGCGGGTCGTCGACCGGCTTGGTGACGTAGATGTCGATGCCGCCGAGGGCGTCCACCAGTTCCACGAAACCCAGCAAGTCCACCACGGCGAAGTAGTCGATGCGCAGGCCCAGACCCTCGCCCAGGATGGCCTTGACCGCGTTGCCCCCGCTGTTGGGGCCGCCGGGGAACAGGTCGGGGCGGGCCAGGCCGTAGGCGTAGATGGTGTTGGTGATCTCCGGGTAGACGTGGTCCTCCCAGTGGTCGTAGGCGGGGACTCCCCGGGGCACGGGCCACTGCACCTGGTTGCGGGGGATGGAGAACATGGCGGCTCGGCCGGTGGCCGGTTCCACCGAGACCACGATGATCGTGTCGGTGCGGATGCCGGTGCGGCCCGGGCCGGCGTCGCCGCCGAGCAGGGCGATGGTGATGCGCTCGGCCCCGCCGAAGGGGTCGGGCAGGGTGGTGGTCGTGGTGGGGGGCGCCGTCGTGGTGGTCGTTGCCGGGATCGTGCTCCCCGGGCCGGTCGTCGTGGTGGTCGCGGCCGTGGTGGTGGTCGAGGTCGTGGTGGTGGCCGCCGCCTGCCCAGGGTCGGTGGCGAAGTCGGTGGTGACGAAGTCGTGCAGGGCCAGCGCCTGCTCCCCGGCCCAGCCGTGGGGCCAGGCCACTGCCACCAGGAGCAGGCTCAGGGCCACCGCCGTCCCGGCGGCACCCGTCCGACTCCACCCGGTGCCTCGGGCGGCCAGCAGGGCGTCGATGACGGCGAACGCCCGGAAGGCGAGCAGGGCGGCGATGGCGGCGAACAGGGCCAGCACCAGGTTGGGGTGCTGGAAGAAGGGGCGGATCAGGTCCACCGCCAGGTCCCGGCCGCTGATGTCCCACGGCCCGAAGAGCAGCAGCACGATCACCAGAGCGGGGGTGGTCAGGGCGACGCTGATGCCGATGAGCCACAGCCCCCGCCTCCTCCGACCGGCGTACCACTGCCCGGCCCCGGGGAGCAGCGCGGAGAGCAGCGCCGCCAGCAGGCGGGAGGGGCGGCGCACCCCGCGGGAGGCACCCGGACGGCGGTCCTGGGTCACCCGGTCAGCTTAGGTGCCGCCCGGACATGGGCGTCACCGTCGGCACCCGGGTAACCTGGCGGGGATGCTCTACTTGCTGTCTCGCCTCGCCCAGACGGTGCCCCAGGACATTCAGGACCGGGCCGACCAGATTGTCGAACAGGTCAAGGCGAACCCGACGCTGATGTGGACCCTGGTCGGGGTGGGGGCGTTCACCGCCCTCGTCTTCGTCTTCGGGATCTTCAAGCACGCCTTCAAGGCCGCCTTCCTCGGGGCCGTTCTGAGCGTCGCCGCCTGGGTCTGGTACTTCAACATTCGCTGAGGCTCGGGGCGGCGCCGGATCGGAGTCCCGCGGCCCCTCCTAGAGTGCCGCCTCGTGAGCAGGGCAGCCCCGGCCGGTCGTGGCCAGAAGGGAGCCGGGGGACCCCCGGGCCCGGGCGGGGGGCAGGGCGTCGGCCCGGCGTTCCTGGACTTCAGCGGCTTCACCGGCCTGAGTGAGGGCGAGGCGCGCGACCGCCTCGAGCGCGAGGGGCCGAACGAGTTGCCCGCCGAGAGGGGACGGTCTCTCCTCGCCATCGCGTTCGAGGTCGTGCGCCAGCCCATGTTCCTGATGCTGGTGGCCGCCGGGAGCCTCTACCTCTTCATGGGGGAGCCGATCGACGCCCTGATGCTCCTCGGTTTCGTGTTCGTGGTCATGGGGATCACCGTGATCCAGGAGCGCCGCACCGAGCGGGCCCTCGATGCGCTGCGCGACCTGTCCAGCCCGCGCGCCCTGGTCGTGCGGGACGGGGTGCACCGGCGCATCGCCGGCCGCGAAGTGGTGCGCGGCGACATCCTCGTCCTCTCGGAGGGCGACCGGGTGCCCACCGACGCCCTGCTCCGGCGCGGCGGCAATGTCTCGGTGGACGAGTCCCTGCTCACCGGCGAGTCGGTGCCGGTGCGCAAGTCCCCCTCTGTCTCGGCTGCGGGCCTCGATCGTCCGGGCGGCGACGATCTGTCTTCTCTCTTCTCGGGCACGCTGGTGACGGCCGGGCAGGGGGTCGCCGAGGTGGTGAGCACGGGGGCCGGCACCGAACTGGGGAAGATCGGCAAGGCGCTCCAGCAGGTCGAGCCCGAGGCGACGCTGCTCCAGAAGGAGACCGGGCGCCTGGTGCGCCTCTTCGCCCTGGTCGGGCTCAGCGCCTGCGCACTCGTCGTCGTCGCCTACGGGCTGAGCCGTGGGGGGAGCGCCGCCGACTGGAAGGAGGGTTTCCTCGCCGGCATCGCCCTGGCCATGGCCACGCTCCCCGAGGAGTTCCCGGTGGTGTTGACGGTGTTCCTGGCGCTGGGGGCCTGGCGCATCTCGCGCAGCCGGGTGCTGACCCGGCGCATGCCTGCCGTGGAGACCCTGGGGGCGGCGACCGTCCTGTGCGTCGACAAGACGGGAACGCTGACCCTCAACCAGATGACCCTGCGCCGGCTGGTGGCGGCGGGCCGGTCGATCGACCTGGCCGACAACGACAACAGCCTGCCGGAGCCGCTGCGCCCACTGGTCGAGCACGCCGTCCTCGCCAGCAGGCCCGACCCGTTCGACCCGATGGAGCGGGCCATCCGCAACGCAGGCGGCCGGGTGCTCGGCCCGAATGGTGTCGTTCCCGAGGGCTGGATTCTGGCCCGGGAGTACCCGCTGACACCGGGGCTGCTGGCGGTGAGCCACGCCTGGAGCCGCCCCGGCAGCGACCGGTATGCGGTGGCTTCGAAGGGGGCTCCGGAGGCCATCGCCGAACTGTGCCGCATGACGGCCGACGAGAGAGAGGTGCTGGCCCGGGAGGTCGAGGTGCTGGCGTCGGCCGGGCTTCGCGTCCTGGGCGTCGCCGGCGGCGACGCGGCCGGTGAGCTACCCGACGACCTGCGCGCCTTGCCGCTGCGCTTCGTCGGGCTCGTCGGCCTCGAGGACCCGCTTCGGCCCGCCGTCCCGGACGCAGTGGCCGAGTGCCACCGGGCCGGCATTCGCGTCGTGATGATCACCGGCGACTACCCGGTGACAGCGCAGAGCGTCGCCCGCCAGGCCGGTCTCGAGCACCCCGAAACGGTCATCACCGGCCCTCAGCTCGACGCCATGTCCGACGAGGACCTGGCGACGCGGATCGCGGAAGTCTCGGTCTTCGCCCGGGTCGTGCCCGAACAGAAGCTCCGCATCGTGGGCGCGCTCAAGGAGAACCGGGAGATCGTCGCCATGACCGGCGACGGCGTCAACGACGCCCCGGCGCTCAAGGCGGCACACATCGGCATCGCCATGGGGGGACGGGGGACTGACGTGGCTCGCGAGTCGGCCGCGCTCATCCTCCTCGACGACGACTTCTCCTCCGTCGTGGCCGCGGTACGCCTCGGGCGGCGCATCTTCGACAACATCAAGAAGGCCGTCGCTTTCATCTTCGCCGTGCACGTGCCCATCGCCGGACTGTCGATCCTCCCGGTGTTCGTGCCCGGGTGGCCGCTTCTGCTCCTCCCCGTGCACATCGTGTTCCTCGAGCTCGTCATCGACCCGTCCTGCACCCTCGTCTTCGAGGCCGAGGAGGCCGACGCCGGTGTGATGGAGCGCCCGCCCCGCGACCCGCGTGAACGGCTGTTCTCCTGGGACGCCATCGGGCTGGCGGTGCTCCAGGGGCTGGCCGTGCTGGGCGCCTGCGTGGCGGTGTTCGTGGCGATGGGGGCGAGCCGCACGCCGGACACCGCCCGCGCCGCGACGTTCACCACGCTGGTCGTGGCCTTCCTGGTCATCATCCTGGCCAACCGCTCGTGGGTCCGCTCCGTGTTCGCGACCCTGCGAGCGCGCAACACCGCCCTCTTCTGGGTGCTCGGGGGGACCGCGGCCTTTCTGGCGCTGGCCCTGGTGACGCCGCTCGGGCGGAAGATCTTTCGCTTCGGGAGGCTCTCTGTGCGGGAAGTGCTGATCAGCATCGGGGCCGGGGTGGCCTGCCTCGTCTGGTTCGAGGTGCTCAAGCTCGTCAGGAGCCGCAGAGGCGCCGTCCGGCCGGGGTGAGCCGCCGGCTCCCGCCGGTAGGAGTCAAGCCCGGGCCCAACGGCGCCGATGCTGGGTTGGAGCCGCCGGCTGCTACCGTCCCTACGGCTGCACTCCCGATGTCTCGGGAGGGCGGGGCTCCAATGGCCTCGCTAGCGGCCCGGCCGCAAACGCGGCCCGCATCTCGGTCTATCGCTGCAAGTGGTGTGGCAGTGCGCGAGCGAGAGCGCCCCACCCCACGATTCCCCGCACCGGGGAGCCAGGAGAGACCATGTCCATCACCTTCGCCGATCTCGGCGCGCCCAGAGAGGTCGTCGCCGCTTTGGCGGCCACCGGCGTGACCGAGCCCCTTCCCATCCAGTCGGCCACCATCCCCGACGCCCTTGCCGGCCGCGACATCTGCGGCAGCGCCCCCACCGGTTCGGGGAAGACGCTTGCCTTCGGCATCCCCCTCGTCACCACGGTGGAGCGGGGGAAGCCGGGGCGCCCCCGCGCCCTGGTGCTCGCCCCCACCCGTGAGCTTGCCGAGCAGATCCGCACCGAACTCGACACCATCGCCCCGTCCCGGCGCCTCCACACCCTTGCCGTGTACGGCGGGGTGGGCTACGACGCGCAGCGCCGGGCCCTGCGCCGCGGCGTCGACATCCTCGTCGCTTGCCCCGGCCGCCTGGCCGACCTGATCCAGCAAGGCTCGGTGCGGCTCGACGACGTGGACCGCGTGGTCATCGACGAGGCCGATCGCATGTCCGACATGGGCTTCCTCCCGGAGGTGCGCCGCCTGCTCGATATGACCTCGCCGGAACGCCAGACGATGCTCTTCTCGGCCACGCTCGACGGCGATGTGGCGGCCCTCACCCGGCGCTACCAGCGGGACCCGGTGCGCCACGAGGTGGAGGGGACCGGCGCCGACGCCATCGACGCCCGCCACTTCTTCTGGAAGGTGGACGCTCACGAGCGCATCGATCACACCGCCGGCATCGTGGCGGCGGCCAGTCCCACGATCATCTTCTGCAGGACCCGCCACGGCGTGGACCGTCTCGCCCGGCACCTCGAGCACCGGGGGATGCCCGTCGCTCCCATCCACGGCGGACGGTCGCAGGTGCAGCGCGAGCGCGCTCTGGGCGGGTTCGTCCGGGGCCAGGTGAGGGCCCTCGTCGCCACCGATGTGGCGGCCCGCGGCATCCACGTGGAGGGCGTGGCCTGCGTGGTGCACTTCGACCCGCCGACGGATGCCAAGGACTACATGCATCGCTCCGGCCGCACCGCCCGGGTCGGGGCCGCCGGGGTGGTGGTCTCCCTGGTCTCCCCCGATCAGGTCCACGGTTCGCGTCGGATGCAAGGCCGGCTGGGGCTCAGCGGCGTGGTGCACTCCATCGACCTGGGGAGCCTCGTCGAGGGTGGGGAGCGCATAGACCCGACGCGGGCTCCCGGAGGCGCCGCACATCAGAGCGTGCTGATCACGCCTCAGGACGCCCGGCGTTTCGGGGCGCGTCGTCGGTCCGGCGGCCGCCGGCCGGCGTCGGCCGGGCGCGCCCGCCGCTGACGGGCAGGGCGGCACCCGACCCCGGCAGCGCCTGTGACCCGGGGCCTCTCCCGGCTAGAGGACGATCGTCAGCAGCCACCCGGCGGCCAGGCCATAGAGGCCGGCCACCAGGTCGTCGGCGGTCACCCCCAGCGCCCCGGGCAGGGCCTCGGCCCGGTGCACCCCGGGCAGCACCTTGAAGATGTCGGCGAGGCGGGCCACCACCAGCGCCACCACCCAGGGCCAGCCCTGCAGTCCGATGAGGGCCAGGAGGGTGCCGGCGGTCTCGTCCATGCACACCCACCCCGGGTCAGTGTGGCCCACGGCGAAGGGGATGGCCGACCACAGCGAAGCCGCGGTGGCGGCCAGGGCCGCCAGCAGGGTCACCCACCACGGGGCGTCGTTGGCCCACAGCACGAGGCCGATGACCGCCGCCAGGCCGGCCCCGAAGGTGCCCGCGCCGGAGTCGCTCTTCCACAACTTGCGGGGAATGAGCCCCAGGCCGAAGGACGAGGCGACGAGGCGGTGCACCGAATGGAGGGTAGTGGAGTGCCGTCGGCGCGGCCGGGGCAGCCTGAGGCCAGTAGGCCCCGTCGTCTAGAGGTGGCTGATGCGCCGCCGACTCCTCCTCGTGCTCTTGATGCTCCTCGTCGTGGCTGCCGCCTGCGGCGACGACGACCGAGCGCGTTCTCCTCCAGCACCGCGGCGGTCACCACCACTGCCGCTGCCACCACCACGGCGGCGGCGACTACGACCACTGCCGCCACGACGACAGCCACCGGGGGGACCACTCCCCTGCGCCCTGCCGATGAGCAGGCCCTCATCGACAACTCGCCGCCGAGCTGGCCGGACCCGGCAGCCCCTTCGACGAGGAAGCGGCGGAGTGCTTCGCCGAGGGAGTGGCGGACGACCCGGAGGCGATGACGCTCATCATGGGCCTGGTCACCCAGTGTATGGGGGGGTGACGACGTCGGGCGAACGGTTCGGGCGGCAGCGGAGGGCCGGGGCCCGGGTGGCGCCGGAGGCGATTACCCTCCGCGCCCATGCGCCCCGATGACCTCTCCCGCTTCGTGACCGTCTCCGACCCGCAAGTCCACCCCGACGGGGTGCGGGTCGCCTTCGTGGTCTCCCGGATGGACCTCGAAAAGGACCGCTATCACAAGCAGATCTGGCTGTGGGATGGCGCCGAGGCGCGGGCGTTCACCCACGGCCCTGTCGACTCCCGCCCCCGGTGGTCGCCCGACGGCACCGGTGTGGCCTTCCTCCGGGCCACGGGCGAGGAGGGGAAGCCGGCGCAGGTGGCGGTCATGCCCACCGTCGGCGGTGAGGCCACCGTGCTCACCTCCTTTGCCCTGGGGGCCACCGAAGCCGAGTGGTCCCCCGACGATTCGCGCCTGGCGGTGATTGGGGTCGAGTGGACCGGGGAGTGGGCCGGCCTCGACGACGACGAGCGGAAGCGCCGCCCGCGGCGCATCACCCGGGCCGGCTACCGCTTCGACGACCTGGGCTGGCGCCACGACCGGCGTTCCAACGTCTACCTGGTGGATTCGGCCGGGGGGGAGCCGGCACCTTTGTCCGGCGGCGACTTCCACGAGTCCTCGGTGGCCTGGCGGCCCGACGGGCAGGCAGTGGGTTTTCTCAGCCCCCGCCACGAGGAGCGCAATATCGACGGCGCGACTCAGGCCTGGGAGATCCCTGTGGAGGGGGGAGACCTGCGGGCGCTCACCGCTCCGGCCAACTGGCACAGCCTCCACTACCGGCCCGATGGAACGGTCCATCTGGTTGGCATTCCCGAACCGTGGGACTGGCCGGCGGTGGCCGGGCTGTGGCGGCTGGACAATGGAACCCCCACTCCCATCGCCGCCCAATTGGATCGCTCCTTCGGCCAGATGTCGGCAGCGGTGCTACCGGGGGGCCCGCAGTGGCTGGCCGACGGGTCCGGCCTCAGCGTCGTCGAGGACCGGGGCCGCCAGCGGGTGGTCCGGGTGAGCCCCGACGGGGCGGTGGCCGGCGTTCTGGACGGCGACCGGGTGGTCACCGGCCTCACCGCCCGCCCCGACGGCTCGGCCTTCACCTTCACGGCCACCACCCCCACCGATCCGGGGGAGCTCTGGTGGTGGGAGGGGGGCACCGAGCGCTGCCTCACCGACCTCAACGCTGCTTTCCGGGAGACCGCCGGCCTGGTGGGCCTGCAGCCGTTCACCGTGGCGAGCGACGGCGGGGAGATCGACGCCTGGGCCTGCCTGCCTCCGGGGGAGGGGAAGGTCCCCCTCCTTCTCAACATCCACGGCGGCCCGGCCACCCAATACGGCTGGGGCTTCTTCGACGAGTTCCAGGTCTACGCGAGCGCCGGGTACGGGGTAATCGGCTGCAACCCCCGGGGCTCCAGCGGCCGGGGGCGCGACTTCGTGCGGGTGCCGGTGGGGAGGTGGGTGGAGGAGCGGCCTCCCGACCTCGAGGACATCCTGGCCGTGGTGGACGCCGCCCTGGAGCGCTTCCCCCGCCTCGACCGGGAGCGCTTGGGGATCATGGGCGGCTCCTACGGGGGTTACATGACGGCCTGCATCCTCACCGTCGATGGCCGGTTCCGCGCGGCCGTGCCGGAGCGAGGCCTCTACTCGTACACCTCCTTCGCCGGCACGTCGGACATCGGGTTGCGCTTCCCGCGCCTGTACCTGGGCGACCGGGAGTACGGGGAGTGGGAGAAGCTGTGGGCGGCCAGCCCGCTGGCCCGGGCGGACCGGGTCACCACCCCCTGCCTCATCGTCCACTCCGAGGGGGACGCTCGCTGCCCCATCGAACAAGGGGAGCAGTGGTTCGCCGCTCTGGTGGCCAACGGGGTCGAGGCCGAGATGCTGCGCTTCCCCGGGGCCAGCCATGAGTTGTCGCGGTCGGGCAAGCCCCGCTGGCGGAGGGAGCGGTTCGAGGCGATCCTCGAGTGGCACCGCCGGCACCTGGCCCCGACCGATGTGACAACATAGGGGCCGGAGGTCGCCGTGGGCCAGCAGCCGAGCATCCCCCTCACCGTCGAGGACCTGCCGCGTCCCGAGGCGCGCCCCGCCCCGGCGCGCCGCTGGCGGGCCGACCGGCCCGGCGATCTGGCCTCACCCACCGATGTGCCCTGGGGCGGGGCCTTCGGCACCCCCGGCCCGGACACGGGGTACGCCCTGCGGCTGCTGGCGGACCGGTCGGTGGGCCCCGAAGAGAGCCGCGCTCTGGCCGCGGTCATGGCCGCCCGGGCTTCGCAGTTGGGCCGGGCCCCGGTCGCCGCCGATGCCGAAGCGGCGGAGAGCATCCTCGGTCTAGCCCTGCCGCCCGTTTCCGACGCGGGCGGGTCGGGAGCCCGGGCGCCGGGGCACGGTGTCGAGGGCCTGCGCCGTCTCCTGGAGTCCCTGGACCCCGGCCTCCTTGCCGCCCCACTGGAAGAACTGCGCCGGCGTCCCCCCGCCGTGAGCGCCTGAGCGGCCCATGCCCCGAACGACCCTCCTCACGCACCAGGTGGTCCCCGTCCCCTCAGGGAGTGTCCTGCCCCCCTATCACGTGCCCTGGTGCTTCGGGTGCGGCACCGACAACGACCATGGCCTCCGCCTCCAGGCCCGCCTGGAGGGCGACCGGGTGGTGGCCGACCTGCGCCTCGCTCCCTGGTTCGCCGGGGGGCCGGGGGTCGCCCACGGGGGAGCGGTGGCGGCCTTCTTCGACGACCTCATGGGTTTCGTGCCGGTGGCCCACTTCGCCCCGGCGGTCACCGCCCGCTTCGAGATCGACTTCATCCGGCCCGTCCTGCTCGGCGCCCCTATCCGCGCCGAGGCCTGGCTGAGCCGTCGGGAGGGGCGCAAGCTCTTCGCCGAGGGAGTGGGGCAGGACGCCTCGGGCGAGGTGTACGTGGAGGCCCGCGCCCTCTACCTGGCGGTGGGGTTCGAGCACTTCGCCGAGGCCTTTGCCGACATGCCGGCCGAGCAGATCGAGCGCCTCGGCCGGTTCGTGTCGGATGAGTTCTACCCATGAGGCGCCGCCTATGAAGATCGTGCGGATCCGCCTGGCCGGCGACGAGATCGCCTACGGGGCGGTGGAACCGGAGGGCATTCGGGTGCACCACGGCAGCCCGTTCGTGGCCTGGGAACCGACCGAGACCGTGGTGGCGTTCGATCGGGCCCACTTGCTCGCCCCGGTGTTCCCCACCAAAGTGGTCGCGGTGGGGCGGAACTACGCCGACCATGCCGCCGAGCGCGGGGTTGAGGTGCCGGCCGAGCCGGTCATCTTCCTCAAGCCGGCGACGGCGGTGATCGGCCCCGACGCCCCGGTGGTGCTGCCCCCGGAGGCGGAGGAGGTGCATCACGAGGCCGAGCTGGCGGTGGTGGTGGGCCGGGTGGCACACCGCGTTGCCGCCGAGGATGCCGGGGCCTTCATCCTCGGCTACACCGCGGCCAACGACGTCTCGGCCCGCGACCTGCAGAAGCGGGACGGGCAGTGGGGTCGGGCCAAGGGCTTCGACACCTTCTGCCCGCTGGGCCCGGCCATCGAGACCGAGGTCGACCCGGGCGACCTGGCGATCTCATGTGCCGTCAACGGGGAGATCCGCCAGCAGGCCGGCACCGCCGACATGGTGTTCGGGGTGGCCGAGCTGTTTGCCTTCATCAGCCGGGTGATGACCCTGCTCCCCGGCGACGTGATCCTGACCGGCACTCCGGCGGGAACCGGGCCGCTGCGGCCCGGCGACCGCATGGAGGTGACTATCGAGCGCATCGGGGCGCTGCGGAATCCGGTGGTGGCGGGGCGATGACCGTTCGAGTCCGCTTCCCGCCGTCGCCGACCGGCTTCCTGCACGTGGGCACCGGCCGCACTGTGCTCTATAACTGGCTCTTCGCCCGGCACCACGGTGGGGCGATGGTGTTCCGGGTCGACGACACCGACGCCGAGCGGAGCACCGGGGAGTTCCTCGAGGACATTATCGAAGGCCTGCGCTGGCTGGGCCTCGACTGGGACGAGGGCATCGAGGTGGGTGGCCCCCAGGGTGAGTACCGCCAGAGCCGCCGCCTGGCCCGCTACCAGGAGGTGGCCCGGCAGCTGGTGGCCTCGGACTGGGCCTACTACGACTTCGGCGCTCCGGAGGAGCTAGAGGCTTTGCGCCTGGCGGCCTCGGCGGACGGCCGCTCTCCGGTGTACGACGGGAGCTTCCGGGTGCCCGACGACGAGGCGGCGGCCCGCGTGGCGGCGGGGGAGCGGGCGCCGATCCGGTTCGCCGTCCCCCGGCCGGGGGAGACGGTGTTCCCCGACGCCATCCGCGGCGAGCTGCGCTTCGACCATGCCAACGTGGACGACTTCGTCCTGTTGCGTTCCGACGGGACGCCCACTTATCACCTGGCCAGTTCGGTGGACGACGTGGACTTCGCCATTACCCACGTCATCCGCGGCGAGGACCTGCTGCCTTCCACCCCCAAGCACCTGCTGATCTCGAGGGCCATGGGGGCTACGGACGCGGTGTACGCCCACCTGTCGCTCCTCACCGGGCCCGACGGGGCCAAGTTGAGCAAGCGCCACGGGGCCACCTCGCTGCGGGCCTACCGGGATGAGGGCATCCTCGCCGAGGCGATGTGCAACTACCTGGCCATCCTGGGGTGGTCGCCGGGCACCGATGAGGAGATCGTCTCCCTCGAGGCCATGGTGGCCCGCTTCGACCTGGGGGCGGTGTCGAAGAACCCGGCCGTGTTCGACGTCACCAAGCTGGAGTGGATGAACGGGGTCTACCTCCGCTCGCTGGGCCCCGCCGAGTTCGCCGCCCGGGCCCGGCCTTTCGTCGAGGGGGCCCTGGGCCGGCCTCTGGGCCCTGCCGAGCGGGCCACCTTCGATGTCATCGCCCCGCTGGTGCAGGAGCGGGCGCGGCGCCTCACCGAGGTGGGGGCTCAGGTGCGCTTCCTGTTCGCCGAGGTGGACATGGACCCGGGGGCGTGGGCGGCGGTCATGACGGCGCCGGAGGTGGGCCCGACCCTGGAGGGGGCCCGGGCCGCCCTCGAGGCACTGGCCGCCTGGGACAAGGAAGCCGTCGAGGGAGCGTTGCGGGCGGTCCTGGAAGCCCGGGGCCTCTCGGCCCGCAAGGGCCTGCAGCCCATCAGGGTGGCGGTGACCGGTTCCACGGTGAGCCCACCCCTCTTCGAATCGCTCGTGGCGCTGGGCAAGGAGCGCTCCGTGGACCGCTTGCGCGCCGCGTCGGGAAGGCTTTCGGGGGGTTGAGGGTTGCAGTGGTGGGCGCCCGCCCGTATCCTGCCGGGCGCTTCTTCGGGGGTGGTGTAATAGGCAACACGACGGGTTCTGGCCCCGTTGTTGGGGGTTCGAGTCCTCCCCCCCGAGCTTCCGCCCTTGTGGGCGGGGTCCGGCCCTGTCGTCTAGTGGCCTAGGACGCCGGCCTCTCAAGCCGGTAACGCCGGTTCGAATCCGGTCGGGGCTGCGGGAACCCGGGGAGTGCCCCCGGGTTCCATCGCGTGGAAAGCGGTCGTCTCCGACAATGCCGGCTCTGTTGGGCTGAAGCGTTGTCAGCGGGTACGGGAGGCGCCCTGGCGGAGATCGTGCTGGAGAGCTTGGGGAAGGTCTACCCGGACGGGACCCGGGCGGTGGGGGACGTGAACCCGACCATCTTCGATGGGGAGTTCCTGGTCCTGGGGCCCGTCGGGGTGCGGCAAGTCGACTGTGCTGCGGATGGTCGCCGGTTTGGAGGAGATCAGCGAAGGCACCATCCACAGCGGCGAGATGCTGGTGAACGACGTTCCTCCCAAGGACCGCGCCATTGCCATGGTCTTCCAGAACGACGCCCTGTACCCGCACATGTCGGTGTTCGGCAACATGGCCTTCGGGCTGCGTCTGCGCAAGATGGACAAAGACGAGATCCGCCGCCGGGTCGAGGAGGCGGCCGCCGTCTTGGAGATCACCGACTTCCCGGCCCGCAAGCCGAAGGCCATGTCCGGCGGCCGGCGCCAGCGGGTGGCGATGGGGCGGGCGATCGTGCGCGAGCCCAAGGCCTTCCTCTTGGACGAGCCGCTCTCCAACCTCGACGCCAAACTGCGGGTGCAGATGCGCACCGAACTGGGCCGCCTCCACGGCCGCTTGAAGACCACCACCGTGTATGTGACCCACGACCAGGTCGAGGCCATGACCCTGGGGCACCGGGTGGCGGTGCTCAAGGCGGTCAGGGCGAAGCGGCCCGACAATCTGCAGCAGGCGGCCCCTCCGTCGAAGTTGTTCTACAACCCGGCGATGAACATGGTCAACGGCCACCTCGAGGGCTCCGGCGGCGAGGTCTTCGCCGTGCTCGGCCCCCATCGCTTGAAGGTGGACGGCAAGGCCCTGGAACGCCACCCGGGCCTGGACGGGCTCATGGGACGGGACCTGGTCATCGGCATCCGGCCGGGGGACTTCGAAGACCATCGCATTGCCGGGGAGCACCCCGAGCGCACTATGGACATCAAGGTCGATGTCACCGAAGTGCTGGGCTCGGAGACCTTTGTGCATTTCATGGTGCCGATCGCGCCTGTGGTCATGCCCGAGATCGAAGAACTGCTGGCCGACACCGGGTCCGACGCCTCGACCCTGGGGAGCGAGACCAGGTTCTCGGCGCGGGTCTCCTCCGACGTTGCAGCTCCGGCAGGGGGCACCGGTCGACTCGTGGTGGACACGGCCAAACTCCACTTCTCCGACCCGGAGACGGGCAAGCGCATCGGCTACCGCCCGGGGGCCTTCACCGCTCGCTGAGCCGGACGGGCTCCCCGTCAACGCCCTCTCGCGGCTTGCCGGGAGAGGACGAGGCGGGGCGGAGGGGAGGCGCGCCTCAGGGCGTGAGCCGCCGGAAGGCTTCGGCGGCCGCCAGGCCGACGGCGGCTCCTGCCTCGGCCGCCCGGCGGCGCACCCGCTGCTCGAAGTCGTGGCGGGCCCGGTCGGCGTCGTGGGCGCCGCCCAGGGTGGTTTCACTCTGGCTGCGGTGGCAGAGCAGGGCCGTCACCTTGCGCTCCATGGTGCTTGACACGTCTTCCCAGTAGTTGGGCTCGTCGGCCGACCACAGCAGCAGCGCGGCGGGGCGGTGCGCCTGCAGGCCGGCGCCCTCGTGTTGGGGGAAGAAGAGGCGGTCGCGGGCGGCTACAACGCCATCGACACAGGCCAGCCCGGCGACGCGGTGGTCGGGGTGGAGCTGGTAGCGCTGCCAGGGGTCGTGGCCAAGCACCACATCGGGCCGAAGGCGGCGCACCCACTCGCAGACCCGGCCGCGCAGTGCCAGGGAGTACTCGAGCTCGCCGTCGCGGTAATCGAGGAAGACCACGTCGGCTGCTCCGAGCACGGAGGCGGCTTGCTCCTGCTCGCGACGGCGGGACGCGACGAGGCCGGCCACCGCCACCCCCGGGTCCCAGCTCCCCTTGGAGCCATCGGTGATGACGAGGATGGCCACCTCGGCGCCGGCGGCGGCCCACTTGGCCAGGGTGCCGCCCGCGCCGAACTCGGCGTCGTCGGGATGAGCGGCCACCGCCAGGGCACGGCGCGGAGAGGGCAGGGCGCCGGCGATGGGATCGGCGAGGTCGGGGTGGAGCCCGGGCATGGGGTTCAGGTTAGGTGAGGGCGCAGCCAGGCCCCGCCGGGCAGGGCGGCGGCGCCGCGCAGATCCTCGGGGGTATCGAGGTCCAGGGCGGTGCCCACCGTGACCACCACCCGGCGCTCCAGGTGGCGGGCGGCGGCGAGGTGGCGGGAGAACGACCGGGGCCCGTAGGCGAAGTTCAGGGGCACGGTGGCGGCAAAGAGGTTGGTGCCCCCGTTACGCGACGGGGCCAGCACGGCGGCTCCCGGGCCGGCGGCGCCGGCGACGGCAGCCACGTGGGCCGGGGTGAGGAGGGGCAGGTCGGCGTGCACGATGCACCAGGCCCATCCCCGGAGAACGGCGGCGGCAGCTGCTGCTGCTGCTGCGCCGTCGAGGCCGCCCCCCGGGGGCTCCGCTATCACCTCGAGCCCGAGGTCCCGCGCCCAGGAGGCCACGCTGGTGTCGGCGGTGACCACCGCCACCACCGCTCCGGCCCGGGCGCAAGCGGTGGCCACCCGCTCCGCCACCGCCCGGCTGAGCGCCGCCCGGGCGGGCGGCTCCAGCATGCCCTCGAGACGGCCCTTGGCGGCGGCGAAGGCCTTCAGCGGCATGGCGGCCAGCACCCCGGGCCCCGTTGCTGCGCTGGTCATCGGCATCGCCTCGGGAGAGAGGCTAGGGGCAGGCCGGGGCTCAACGGGCGCGCCGGGGGGCAGGCAGGGCGCCCGGGCCGCCCTCCCGCCCGGTAACGTGGCGCCACGGTGCTCCGCAAGACCAAGATCATCGCCACCCTGGGCCCGGCGGTCGCCTCGCGCGAGATGATCGGCCGCCTGGTGGCCGCCGGCATGGACGTGGCCCGGCTCAACTTCTCCCACGGCACGCATGAGAGCCATGCCCATTGGCTGGACTGGGTGCGCGCGGCCGCCGAGGAACAGGGAAGGGCGGTGGCCGTCCTCCAGGACATCCAGGGCCCGCGCATCCGGGTGGGTACTTTCCCCGAGGGCCGGGTGGAACTGCGCAGCGGGGCTCGGGTGAGCCTGCTCGACGGCGGGGAGGAAGGCAGCGCCCGCCGTGTCTTCGTGCGGCACCTGGCCGCTGCCGGACTGGGGCGCGGCGATCGGGTGCTCCTCTCCGATGGGCTCATCGAGGTCCGGGTGACGCGACGCGTCGCCGGGGGAGTGGCCGCGGTGGTCGTTCAGGGGGGAGTGCTCGGCGACCACAAGGGAGCCGCCTTCCCCGGGACCCACCTCGGCCTGCCGGTGGTCACCGACAAGGACCGCATCGACCTGGCATTCGGCCGGGAGATCGGGGTGGACCTGGTGGCGGCCTCCTTCGTGGTCTCGCCCGCCGACATCGCCGCGGTGCGCGCCGTGGCGGGGGATGTCCCGGTGATCGCCAAGATCGAACGGGGCGCCGCCCTCGACAACCTGGGCGCCATCCTCGCCGCCGCCGACGGGGCGATGGTGGCCCGGGGCGACCTGGGCGTGGAGATCGGCTACGAGCCCCTGCCGCGCCTCCAGAAGGAGATCATCGCCGCCACCAACGCCGTCGGCGGCATCTCCATCACGGCCACCGAGATGCTGGAGTCGATGACCTCTTCCCCCCGGCCCACCCGCGCTGAGGTCACCGACGTGGCCAACGCCGTCATGGACGGCAGCGACGCGGTGATGCTCTCCGCCGAGACCGCCGTGGGGCAGTACCCGGTGCGGACGGTGGAGGCCATGGCGGCCATCTGCTTGGAGGCCGAGAAGAGCCCGGCCCGGGCCGCTCCGCCTGCGTTCATCGGGACCCCCGGGTCGTTCGGCTCGGCCATCGCCCGGGCCACGGCCGAGGCCGCCGACGGCCTGGGCTTGGGTCTGGTGGTGGCCTTCACCGAAACCGGGGCCACGGCCCGCCTGGTCTCGAAGTACCGGCCGGCGGCCGCCATCCTCGGCTTCACCCCGCGCCCGGAGACCCTGCGGCGCATGGCGGTGCTGTGGGGGGTGACCCCGGTGGCGCTGCCCCGCCGGTACTCGACTGACGAGATGATCCAGGCTGCCGATCAGATCCTTCTGCAGCAGGGCCTCGCCGTGCGGGGAGACCGGGTGGCGATGGCGGCGGGGGTTCCCCCCAACCAGGAACTGGCCACCAATCTGCTCAAGCTGCACGTGGTGGGCGAGGCTGCCCGGGGCATCGGCCGGAGCTAGGTGTCCCCGGCGGTGAGCACCCCGATCCGCACCGTGACCGTCTCGTCGGCTTCCAGCAGCGTGCCGGATGCCGGGCTCTGCGCTACGACCAGCCCCACCTGGGCGGGGTCGGTGACCTCGTAGGGGTCACCCAGCACGAGCACCAGGTTCAGGGCTCCGAGGGCCTGGGTGGCCCCAGACAGGGTCATGCCGCGGACATCGGGCACCACCGAGGGGCACGTCACATTCGGGTCGTACTCCGGATGGTCCTCGGGCAGTTCGCAAGGGTTCACCGCGATGCGCCGGGGCCAGGGGTGGTAGCGCCACATCCAACTCTCGGTGGTCTCGGTGCCGTCGGGGTAGGTGATGATGCGATAGACGGTCACCGTCCACCCGGGGGTGCCCTCGGTGGTCACGTCTTGTTCGCCGGGAGCGACGCTGGGGTCGGGGTCGTAGTAGTCGAAGGGCTCGGTGTAGGAGCGCCGCTCCGACAGTTCGGCGGCGATGTGGATGCCGCCGTTGTCCCCGAAGAACTTCACCGTGATGCTGTCGTCGGTGTGCTCGCACTTGATGTAGACGGCGGCGTCGGTGTTGTTGCGGAACTGGAGGTCGGGATCGGGCCAGCCCAGGGTGGCCTCGCGGCCCTCCGGGTAGCGGGAGATGTAGAGGGTGTGCGGGGTGTGCTCGACGTCCTCGAGCCCGGAGAAGAAGACGGCGTTGTAGATGGTGGTGGTGAACTGGCTGACCCCGCCGCCCCAGTTGGCCGGGTTGTCGCAGCAGTCGATGATGGGGCCGATGATGGCCCCGGCCCTCTTGAACCCCTTCGCCTCGGTGCGCTGGCCCACGTGCTCGTTGAGCGAGAAGGTCTCGCCGGGCATCACGATGGCCCCGTTCACCATGTCGGCAATGAGGTGAATGTTGTGGATGCGGTTCTGGTTCTTCTCGTCGCCGCCGGGGGTGTAGAAGGTGGTGGCCGTGTACAGCAGCCGTTTGATGCCCAGGGCCTCGGCATCCTCGGTGCTGAACTCGGGCAGCGCCCCTTCCCTGTAGGGGAAGACCCCCGACCGGGAGCCCGCTGCGGCCGCAGCCTGGACCGCCGCCGGCAGAGCCCCTTCGTCGATGAGCAGCCCGGTTCTGCTGGGGATGATGGTGGGAACGTCGTCGGGGCGGATGACCATTTGGGCGTCGACCGGGGCAAACTCGATGTCGGCCCGCTGCGGCTCCAGGAACTCGACCAGCGGCTCGGCGGCGAAGAAGAGCTCAATCTGGGGGTCTTCGAACGACCCCACCACCTCGCTACGGAGGGCGGCGGCCAGCACTTCGCGCGAGAAGCGCACCTGGATGTCTGGGTTGAGCCGGGACAGCACCACCGGGCCGGCGATGAGTTTCTCAGCGCGGGCCACGGCCGTGCCCACTTCGGCCAGGCTCAGGCTGGGAGACTGCGCCGCCGTAGGCACCGCGATGGGGCCGCGGCCCAGATCGAGCATGACGGCATCGACGAGGGCGGCGGTGGCCGCGCGGTCGATGCCCGTGCCCGGCCGTGGGGCCTCGGGGATCACCGTGTTGTTCTGCACCGTGATGCCACCCTCGAACGGCGGGTCGGCGATGGCGGTCTCCTCCCAGGCTTCCAGGTAGGGCTCTAGCGTCTCCGGGTCCCAGGTGCCGGCCAGTGCGATGGAGGTATCCCCGCGGCTGGCCAGGTGGGCGAGCCACCAGCGGAACTGTTCGCCCAGGCCTCCCTCCCGGCCGTGGTGCAGGGCCGCCGCCAGGAGGGCCTCGTCGTCGAGGTCGAAACCGAGGGCGGAGGGCAGCAACTCGAAGCGGGTGCCCTGGACGTCGAACACAATGGGGGTGGAGGCCATTTCGGCCTCGAGGTCCTGGAGGGCGCGCCGGGCCTGGTTCGCCGAGAGCCCGCTGAGCTCGACACCGCCCACGGAGATCCCGCCGAGCACCTCACTCCCGTTGCTCGCCCGGTCCAGGGCGAACACCACCGAGGCCCAGGCCGCCAGGGCGATGGGGGCCGCCGCGGCGATGATGCCGAGGCGACCGGCTCGGGAGAGTGTCTTGCCCACCGGGTCCGTCCTCGTCGAAGCCCCAAGTTTAGTGGCGTGCCCTTTTCAGCATTCCTCAGTGGGCACGGCCCGTCGTCACGGTCCGGCTCAGGGTCGTGCCGGGTCGTGATGGCGCCGGCGACCCGCCGACGGGCACCCCATCACCGGCAGGGCCGGATACCATCGCCCCGTGCCGCTCGACCCGCCGCTGGTCTTCCCTGCCGTCGAGCCCGGGGAACCGGTGACCCTCTCCGCGTCGGCCTTCGTAACCTTCCAGCGCTGCCCGGAGCAGGCCCTGGGGCGGATGCGCGGCGTCTACCCCGCCGAATCCCGGCCCGCCTTCTCCGGGAACCTGGCGCATCGCATCTTCGCTCGCCACCTCCGCGCCGGGCCCATACCCGCGGAAGGCTTCTCCACCGCCTGCCGCGAGGAGATCGGGACGGCCCTGAACCCCAAGTTGAGCGCGCTGCGGTTGCGCCCCCGCGAACTGGAGGGGGTGATCCAGGAGGTGGCGGTGTTCTACCAGCGCTTCTGCCGCCTGGGCCTCGACGGCTTCGCCGGTGCCGAGGTGGCGCTGGAGTCGGTGCCCGCCGAAGGGGTTATGCTGCGGGGCAAGGTGGATGCCGTCTTCGACGAGGGGGAGGCGGGCACCCGGCTCACCGACTGGAAGACCGGGTCCCTGGGCGATCCCGGCCCGCAACTCGGCTTCTACGCCTTGCTGTGGGCGCTGGAGCGAGGGGATCTGCCGGGTCGGGTGGAGGCGGTGTCGCTGGCCTCGGGGGAGCGGGTCGAGGAGGTCCCCACCCGGACCGGGGTGCAGGGGACGGCGGCGGCGGCGGCGCAGGTGGTGAGCCTGTTGCGCCGGGCTTTCACCACCGGGGGGCACCTGGAGCGAGCCGCCGGGCCCTGGTGCCGCTGGTGCCCGCTGCTGGACGAATGCGAGGAGGGCCGTGCTGCCACGACCCTCCTCGACGGTTGACGGGTTCCCTCTAGCCGATGCGGAAGGTCACCTGGATGTTGACGATCACATCCTGGGTGCCCGACTCGATCGGGGTGGCGGCTGCGTCCTCGGCGGCCGCCATGGCCCGCTCGTAGTAGATCGGCGGTGTGTCGTAGCTGATGGATTCGGTGATCGAGACGGCGGCGCCCAGGTCCAGTCCGGCGAGCTGGGCCAGTTGGCGGGCCTTGCCCTCGGCATCGGCCCAGGCGGCCGTGCGGGCCATCTGGAGCAGCTCGGCATTGTCCTCGATGCTGAACGCCAGGTTGTTGACCACGGTGGAGTCGCCCCCGGCGGTGGTGGCAGCGTCGATGATCGCCCCGGCGTTGTCCATGTTGCGGATCTTGACTCGGACCTCGTTGTTGACCCGGTAGCCGAGCAGCCGCTGGGCTTCACCGCTCCAGTCGTACTCGGGGTAGATGGTGTAATTGGCGGTCTGGATGTCCGTCTCGGCCACGTCGTTGGCCTTGAGGGCGTCGATGATGGCCGTCGCCAGGGAGGCGGCATCGGCGGTGGCCCGGTCGACGGTGGGCCGCAGCACCGACACGCCGAGGCTGACGGTGAGGGTGTCGGGATTGCCGGTCACCTTCCCCTGGCCGCTGACGTTGATGCCGCTGGTAATGGTGCCGTCGGCGCCGGCGGGGCTCACGAGTGATTCCTCGCCGCTGCCGCACGCTGCCAGGAGCAGCGCGCCGGCAGCCACCAATGCGAGAAGCTTACGCATGTGGATGCTTCCTCCATGTCGGGTTCGTCCTCTCCTTTGACGTCCGGGGGGATTGCGGGGTTCCCGGCCGGAGCCCAAGCGCCGGTTAAGGGTGGCTCAAGCATGGCGAGGCGGCGCCGATACGGGAAACATGCTGGGACCGACGTACGCCTGCAGTGTGGTGGTGGTGGACCCCGATCATCTCGCCCGGCGCCGCCTGGTGGAAGGCCTGGCCGCCGAGGGCCTGGGGGCGGCGGGGGCGGCCGGCGGACTGGCCGGAGTGGAGCAGGCGCTCCAGGAGCCGTGCGACGCGATCGTGGTGGCGCTGCCCCTGCCCGACCTGACGGCGCGCCAGTTCCTTGGCATGGTGCGCGCCGTGGGGGATCTCCCCGTTGTGGTCCTCGGTGCCGGCCCCGGCGAGGTGGTGGTGGTGCTCGACGCCGGGGCTGATGACGCGGTGGAGGGCCGGCCCTCCGCCCGGGAGGTGGCGGCCCGGGTGCGGGCGGTGCGGCGGCGGAGCCGCCCCGAGCATGTAGAAGAGCCCATCCGGGTGGGTCGCCTGCTGATCGACCCGTCGCGGCGCGAGGCCCGCATGGGCCGCCGGGTGCTCGACCTGTCGCGCAAGGAGTTCGACCTGCTGCATGCCCTGGCCCGGCGCCGCGGCCGGGTGGCCTCACGCCGGGACTTGCTGGCCGAGGTGTGGGAGCAGCCCCTGGGCGGGTCCGACAAGACCCTCGATGTCCACCTGTCCTGGCTGCGACAGAAGCTCGGGGAGACGGGGGCGTTGCCCCGCTACCTGCACACAGTGCGGGGCGTAGGGGTCAGGCTGATCGATCCCGGAGCCTGATCAGCGACGGGATGGCATCCTCGGCGGACGCCGACTGTAGGAAGCCGGGGTGGTGGCGTCGCTCTTCGGGGGGCCGGCACTGGGCGTGGCCGTCGAAGATCTCGGCCAGGGCGGCCGCCACTTCGGCGTCGAACTGGCTGCCGGCGCAGCGCTGCACCTCCTCCACCGCCGCCAGCGTGGGCAGAGCCGGCCGATAGGGACGATGGTTGGTCATGGCGTCGAAGGCATCGGCCACCTGGATGATGCGGGCCACCATCGGCAGGGTACGCCCGTCGAGGCCGCGCGGGTAGCCCTCGCCGTCCATGCGCTCGTGGTGGTTGAGGACGGCTGCGGCCACCTCCCGGTCCATGATGTCGGCAACCAGGCGGTGCCCTTCCTCGGGATGGACCCGCACCACCCGCCACTCCGCTCGGGTGAGGCCCGAGGGCTTCCAGAGGATGGCCTCGGAGATGGCCAGCTTGCCCACGTCGTGCAGGAAGCCGGCGGTGTACAGCAGGTCCAGCGTGTCCATATCGGCGCCCAGTTGCGCGCCGACGGCGCAGGCCACCTCGGCCGTGCGATGCAGGTGCTCCGCCAGCGACTCGTCCCGCAGGCGGATCACCTCGGCGAACATGCGAGTGACCGCCTCGGCGATCGCCCGTTCTCTTCTCATTCGGTCTTGTCACCTCGCTGCCCGCCGCAGGGCGGCGAGCCCGGTTCCCAGGTCCGAACCACGGCCCGAAGTGCCGCGAGACACCACCACCGGTGCCTGGTCGGCGTGGAAGTAAGCATCGCGCCTGGTCGCATATGGGTTCGTTCTGCGGAGGTTAAGTCCTTACCAAGTCGCCGCCGCGGATCTCCCCGGCGGCGGCGCTACGCGACGGGGAGGGACGGGGACCCGGAGCTGTGCCACAATCTGTTCCCATGACGCCCCCGGTGGAGGATCTCAACGGCATGATCCCCGCGCTGCGCGGGGTGAGCGATGCCCTGGGGTCCTTCCGCCTGGAGCACAGCGGCGGCGATACCTGCCGCAAGACACTGCGCGCCCAGATCCGGGACTACCTGGTGCCCCGCCTCCTCGACCCCGACAGTGCCCTGGTGGTGGCCATCGTCGGGGGTTCCGGCAGCGGGAAGTCGACGCTGCTCAACTCGGTGGCCCGCCGACGCATCAGCCCATCGGGCCCGCTACGCCCGACCACAACCGGGCCGCTGGTGTGGAGCGGGGAGGGCCTGCCCCCCACTCTGGGCGGATTCCCGTCGCTGGTGGCCGGCCGCGACGTCGTCTCAGATCCGGCGCCCCCCGAAGGCCTCATCATCGTGGATACCCCTCCGCCCGCGGTGGCCGGCGACGACGGGCGCCCGGCCGTGATCGCGGTGCTCGAGGCGGCCGACGCCTGCGTGTTCGTGGCCAGCGGCATCCGCTACGCCGACGCCGCCGGCTGGGGTCTCATCGATGTGGCGGCACGGCGGCAGCTGCCTACCCTGTTCGTGCTCAACCGCCTCCCGGCGGCACCCGAGATTCAGCATCTGCTCCAGGACGACTTCACCCGGCGCCTGGTGGCCCGGGGGGTCCTGGCCGGCCCGGGGGCGGGGGGCTTGGTCGGAGTGGCCGAGGGGCCGATCCTTCCGGAGAGCGGGGGACTCCCGCCGGAGTGGGTGAGCGGCCTGCGCAAGGAACTGGAGGCCCTGGCCGACCCGCTCGCCCGGCGGCGGACGGTGGCCCGGGTGGCCGGTGCCGCCGTGTGCCAGGTGAGGCGCGGCCTGGACGCCGTGCGCACCTCACTGGTGGACGAGGCGGTGGCCTCCCTCGCCCTGTCCGACGCGATGGATGCCGGCTACCGGGCGGTGGGCGGAGACCTCGCCGGGGCGCTTCAAGGAGGGCGCCTGGCGGCGCTGGCCGGCGAGGATCCCGGTGGCCTGGCGGCGGTGGTGGTGCGGCGCTGCAGCCTGGGAGCCCGGACGGTGGCGGCGGCGTGGGAGGCTCGGGCGGCGGGTGCCCGACTCCTACAGGGCCGTCCCGAACTGTGGGCCCACGGGGCCAAGACGGCCGAGGAGGCGGAGCGGAGCGTGACGGCTTGGGCGGCAGGCCTGGGGCCGCTGGCTGCGGAAGCCTGCGGCCACGCCTGGTGGCGCCGGCGGCGAGCCCGGAGGCAGGTGGAGGCCCTGTACCGCATGGCTCTCGACCCCTTCTACCGGCCTGAGCCGGGGACGGTGCGCCATGCCACGGTCCTGCTGCGGGCGGCGAAAGAGGCCCGCAGCCGCCTGGCCGACGCCTGGCGGGCGGTCCTGGAGAGCGACGCCGCCCGCTTCCGCACCCTCCTCGGGCCCGTGCCTTCCGGGGCCCTGCTCACCCGCTTGCGCCTGGACGGGGAGGTGCCGTGAGCGAGGTCATCTCGGTAATCGACGGGCTCGACCTGGTGGTGGCCCTGGCCGACGGGCAGGTGCACCCCGAGGACCTCGATCGCGTCCGGCGCGAGGCCGTTCTCGCCCGGGAGCGGCGAGGCCACCTGGGCGGGACCCTGGTGCTGGCCCTCCTCGGCGGCACCGGGTCGGGGAAATCGAGCCTGCTCAACGCCCTGGCCGGGGAGCCCGTGGCCGCGGTGAGCCCGGTGCGGCCCCATACCGCCCGTCCCCTGGCCTGGGTGCCCGCCGGAGCCGAGCCGGCGCTGGGGCGTCTCCTCGACCGCCTCGGCGTGGAGGAGCGGGTCACCCACGAGGCCTTCCCCGGCATCGCCCTGCTCGATCTCACCGACGTGGACAGTGTGGCCGCCGGCCACCGCGAGACGGTGGAGCGATTGCTGCCCGAGGTGGACGGGATCGTCTGGGTCCTCGACCCGGAGAAGTACCACGACCCGGTGCTCCACGAGGAGTTCATCGCTCCCCTGGCCGACTCTTCCGACCAGTTCCTCTTCGTCCTCAACCAGATCGACCGGCTTGCTCCGGCTGAGGTCGATACGGTGCGCCGGGACCTGGTGCTCACTCTGGTGGGGGAAGGCGTAGATCGCCCGCTCGTCTTCGCCGTGGCCGCGGCTCCGCCCGGCCGGGCTCCCATCGGCGTGGACGCTCTCGCCGCCCACCTGCGGCACCGCCTGAACGTCAAGCGGCTCTACCTGGGTCGGCTGCTGGCCGGCACACGGCGGGCGGCGCGGGCCCTGGCCGACGCCGCCGGGCTGCGGCAGGGGGGCACCCTGCACTTCGAGGAGCGCTGGGCCGAGGCAGTGGAGGCCACCGCCGCCTCCCTCGCCGTGGCCGGCCCCACGGCCGGAGTCATGGAGGAGGCCATCTGCACCCTCGAGGATCTGGTGGGACGCCTCGCCGCTGAGGGCGGGGGGCCTTTCGCCCAGCGCCTGCGCCACAACTTCCCCACCTCTCGGGTGGAGGAGGTCCTTCGCGGGGCGGCCGCGCGCATGGAGGCCGAGGTCCCTGCCGTCCTGGGCCGGTCGGGACGACGGGTGATCGACCCGGAGCGCCGGGCCCAGGCGGCGGGAGTGGTGGCCGAGGAAATGCAGCGTCGGCTGGGGGCGCCGCTACGTCGGGCGGTGTGGGAGCGGGCGGCACTGGCCGCCTCGGTCGCCGGGGTCACGGTGGAGGCCTTGCAGACCGAGGCGGCGCTGCAGAGGAGTGAGCCGGGCGCCATCGGGGCCTCGCCGGGGGACGACCCGTTGTGACCGAGTGGGTGGAGTGGCCACCGTGGCGGCGCCTGGTGGCCATCGCCCGCGCCCCGGTCGCCCGCTCGGCCGCCGCCACCGGGTCCCTTGCCGCTTCGAGCCTGGCCGAACTGGTGGAAGGCCTCGAGGAGTACGCCCCCGAGGCCTACCCGGGAGCGGTGCGGGGCATCGCCGAAGAACTGCTCGAGCGCTGTGCCGCCGTGGCCCCACTGGTGTCCCTGGTCAACACCGTCTACCTCACGCTGGAGGACGGGCCGGCGGCCCTGGCCGCCGAGTTGCGCCGGGTGGAGCGGCGCATGGCCGCTTCGGCCGGGATCCTGGCCCGGGTGGGCGCCGAGCTAATCGAGGAGGGGGGCATCGTGCTCACCCACGGCGGCTCGGGATCGGTACAAGCCCTGCTGGTGCACGCCGGCGAGACCCGGCGGTTCTTCGTCTCCTGCCTCGCCACGCTCCCCGAAGGCGAGGGGATCGAACTGGCCGCCGATCTCGCCGCCGCCGGCCTGGCGGTGGAGGTGGCCCCCGACGACCAGGTGTCGGAGATCCTGCCCGATGTGGACCTGGTGATCGTGGGGGCCGACGCCCTGGGACCGCGCCGGGTGATGAGCACCGTCGGCACCGCCGACCTGGCCGCCGAGGCGCGTCCGCTGGGCATCCCGTTCTACGTGCTGGCCTCGGTGGACAAGGTCCTCCCCGGCCCGCTGTTCGAGCGGGCGGTGCGCGCCGGCCGCCTCGGGGGCCGTTACGAGGCCACCGACCTCGACCTGATCACGGCGGTGGTGACCGAGCGGGGAGTGCTCGATCCCCGCGAGGTGTCCGGCCTGGCCGAGGACCTCGAGGTCTCTCCGCTGTTGATCGCGGCCGGGTAGGAGCCGAGGCGCCGGTCCCGGTACGCTGGCGGCATGGGGCGTTACCGCGATCGCACGGAGGCGGGTCGGCAGCTCGCCGGGCACCTGGCACACCATCACGGCAGCCATCCCCTGGTCCTCGGCCTCGCCGGGGGCGGGATGGTGGTGGCCGCCCAGGTGGCCGCCGCCCTCGACGGCTCGCTCGATGTGGTGGTGGCCGTTCCGTTCGGCCCTCCCGGGAACCCGGACCTGTCCATAGGGGCGGTGGCCTCCGACGGGACGGCCGTCGTCGAGGAGAGCCTGGTGGATCGCCTCGGCCTCACCGCCGCCGACCTGGCAGCTGAGGTGGCGGGCGGCGTGGCCCGGGCGCGGCGGAGAGAACGGGCGCTCCGCCGGGGGCGCGGCCCGGAGGTCGGCGGCCGCACCGTGCTGGTGGTCGACGACGGGGTGGCCGGTGGCGTCACGCTGCGGGCCGCCCTGGGCCTGGTACGGCGGGGCGGTCCGGCTCTCCTGGTTTGTGCCGTGCCGGTGGGCCCGCCTGCCACCGTCGACCTGATCGCCGCCGAGGCGGACGAGATCGTTTGCCCACTGCAGCCGCTGCGCTTCCATGCCGTGGGGGAGTGGTACGAGGAGTACGGCGAGGTGGGGGACGACGAGGTGGCCGCCCTGCTCGAAGCCGGACGCTCCTAGCGGACGCGCCAAGCGGTCGCGGGGAGGGCCCGGGGCCACGGTCCAGCCGACGCCCGGCACCGCCGCGACGATCCCGGGCATGTGGCGAACCGGGGCGTCGGGAACCCCTCCACCGGCTCGGTCGTCTCAGTGTTGATGGATCCGGCAACCGGGAATCGCAGGGTGGAGAGGGGAGGACGTCTCAGCCCGGGCGCCTTCGCTTGCCGGCGTCGAGCGTTCTTGTCATACCCGGGGGGTACGTTGTGAGCATGCGGTACACGAAGGGCAACCAGAAGGATCGGCCTCTCCGCGGCTCCGGCGCAGATGCGGTCGTGACCCTGCTGGCCGTCGCCGGCTTGCGGGCGGAGCGGGTGTCGCGCTGTCCCGAGCCCACCTGCCCGCTCTGCGCCGACGGCAGCCGCGCCGCCGCCTGAATTGTGTCGGCGGCGAAGCCTCCAGACCAGCGGCCGAGAGGGGGGCCCGCTACCAGGCGCCGGTCTGCAGGTACTCGTCGATGGCGGCGGCGGCGGTGCGTCCCTGGCCCATGGCCAGGATGACGGTGGCTCCGCCGGTGGCCACGTCGCCGCCGGCGAAGACGCCTTCCTTGGAGGTCTTGCCCGTGGCCTCGTCGATCACCACCACCCCGTCCCGCCTGGTCTGCAGGTCGGCGGTGGTCCGGGGGATCAGCGGGCCGGGGCTCTGGCCGATGGCCATGATCACGATGTCGGCCGGGATGCGGAAGTTGGATCCCTCGATGGCCACCGGGCGGCGACGCCCGGAAGCGTCGGGCTCGCCCAGTTCGTTGCGCAGGCACTCCAACTCCTTCACCTGCCCCCGGTCGTCGCCGTGGATGGCCAGCGGGGTGGTGAGGTAGTTGAACAGGATGCCTTCCTGCTCAGCGTGGTGGATCTCCTCGGCCCGGGCGGGCATCTCGTCGCGGGAGCGGCGATATACCACGATCGACTCGTCGGCCCCCAGGCGCAGGGCGGTGCGGCAGGAGTCCATGGCCACATTGCCCCCGCCGATGGTGATGACCCGGCGGCCCCGGGCGATGGGAGTGTCGTACTCGGGGAAGCGGTAGGCCTTCATCAGGTTGGAGCGGGTGAGGTACTCGTTTGCCGAGTACACCCCGCTCAGGTTCTCTCCGGGGATGTCGAGGAACCAGGGCAGGCCCGCTCCCGACCCCAGGAAGATGGCGTCGTACTCCTCGAGGAGTTCGTCGAGGGTGGCGGTCTGGCCGACGACGAAGTCCTTCACCAGGCTCACCCCGAGGGCGCAGACGTAGTTGACCTCGCGGGCCACGATGGCCTTGGGCAGGCGGAACTCGGGGATGCCGTAGACCAGCACCCCGCCGGCCTCGTGGAGGGCCTCGAACATGGTCACCCGATGCCCGAGCCGGGCCAGGTCGGCGGCTACGGTTAGCCCGGCCGGGCCGGCCCCGACCACGGCCACCTGCTTGCCGGTAGGGGGCGCCAGTTCCGGCACCGGCAGCTCGCCCTGGGAGGCCTCCCAGTCGGCCAGGAAGCGTTCCACCCGCCCGATGGCCACCGGCTCGTACTTGCGGACCATGACGCACACCTGCTCACACTGGGTCTCCTGGGGGCAGACGCGGCCGGTGATGGCGGGCAGGGCGTTGGCCTCCTTGATCATGTTGACCGCCCCGCGGAAGTCGCCCTGGGCGACCAGTCCCAGGAAGCCGACGATGTCGATCTTCACCGGGCAGCCGTCCATGCAGGTGGGCCGCTTGCACAGCAGGCAGCGCTGTGCCTCGGCCACGGCCTCCTCCGGCGTGTACCCGTAGGGGACCTCGTCGAAGTTCTGGACGCGCGCGGCCGGGGGCTGCTCGGCCATTGGGGTGCGGGTGGGGATGATGCGGGGCATCAGGCCGTCACTTCCTGGGCGCGGCAGCCCTGCTGCCACCGCGTCAGCGCCTCCTGCTCCTGCGGCCGGTAGTACTGCAGCCGGGAGAGCAGCAGGTCCCAGTCCACTTGCCAGCCGTCGAACTCGGGCCCGTCGACGCAGACGAACTGCGCCCCGCCGTTGGCCACCACCCGGCAGCCCCCGCACATCCCGGTGCCGTCGATCATCACCGTGTTGAGGCTCACCGTGGTGGGCACCCCGAAGGGCTCGGTGGTGCGGGAGACGAACTTCATCATGACGGCCGGTCCGATGGCCCAGATGTGGGCGATCTCGCCGGGGCGCCGTTCCAGCAACTCGCGCAGTGGCGAGGTCACCAGTCCGGGGCGCCCGTACGAGCCGTCGTCGGTGCAGACGTTGAGCTCGTCGGAGACCGAGCGCAGCCGGTCCTCCCAGAAGAGCAGGTCGTGGGAGCGGGCCCCGATGATCGACGCCACCCGGTTCCCCGCCTCCTTGAGGGCGCGGGCGATGGGGAAGATGGGGGCGATGCCCACGCCGCCCCCGATGCACACAACGGTGCCGTAGGCGGCGATCTCGGTGGGGTGGCCCAGGGGCCCGGCCACCGTGGCCAGGGCGTCGCCCACAGCCAGGGTGCCCATCTGCAAGGTGGACTTGCCGACTTCCTGGAAGATCAAGGTGATCGTCCCCCGATCGGCGTCGTGGTCGGCGATGGTCAGGGGGATGCGTTCGCCCGGTTCGTCGATGCGCACGATGACGAACTGCCCGGCTCGGGCCTTGCGGGCGATGTTGGGGGCCTCGACCACTGTCAGCTTGATGGCCGGGGCGAGTTCCTGCTTCTCGATGATGCGATACACGCGGCTCTCCTGGGGCCCTGCCTCGTGGCTCCGTTGCGGCCCCTCGGTCCGAGCCGCCCACGCCCGCCGGATGATAGGAGAAGCCGTGTTACATTCCGCCGGTGACCTGGCGGCCCACCCCTCTCAGCATCGGGTCATGGGCCCTCTACGACCTGGCCAACACCATCTTCGCTCTCGGGGTGGGCTCTCTCTACTTCGCCTCGTGGCTCACCGACAACGTACCCGGCCTGCCTTCGATGCTGCGGGGCAATGGGGACGCCGACCTGGCGCTGGCGGTGGTGGTAGACGTCGCCATGGTGGTGGTCATCGTGCTCGGCCCCTGGATCGGGGCGCTGAGCGACCACCGCGGCCCGCGGGCCCGCTACCTGATCCCGACCACTCTGATGGCAGTGGTGCCCACCTTCTTCCTGGCGAGCGCCGCCCCGTTCGGCTCGCTGGTGCTCTACGGGTTGGCCCTGGTGGGCTTCAACCTCGGGGCGGTGGTCTACGACGCCATGCTCCCCGACGTCAGCACGCCGGCGAACATCGGCCGCACTTCGGGCGTCGGCATCGCCGTGGGCTACCTGGGGTCGCTGGCCGCTTGGGCCATCGGCGAGATCCTCCTGGACTCGCACGGCTACCCGGCGGTGTTCCAGACCATCGCCGTCGCCTTCCTCCTGTTCGCTCTCCCCACCTTCTTTCTGGTGCGGGAGCGGCCCCGGGCGGCGATCCCGGGACCGGCACCGCGCCTCGCGAGGAGCCTGCGCCGCTTGGTGGAGGCCTGGCGCCGGACGCGGCGCTACCCGGGGGTCACCCGGTTCCTGGTGGGCCGCTTCTTCTACACCGATGCCGTGAACACCCTCATCGCCGGGTTCCTCACCATCTACGCCATCGAGGAGGTGGGCTTCAGCGACGCCCAGGTGCGGGACCTGCTGATCGTGGCGATCGCCGGTTCCATCCTCGGGGGATTCATCGGCGGCTTCCTGGTGGATGCCGTCGGCCCGCGGCGCCTGCTCCACTGGACCCTGCATCTGTGGGTAGTGGCCTTCAGCGTCGGCATCGCCGCCGGGGCCACGGGGTCGCAGGCGCTGGCCTGGCCGCTGGGGGCACTGGGCGGCCTGGCCCTGGGCTCCACCTGGGCCGCCGACCGGGTCTACATGCAGCGGATCTCTCCGCCGCGCCACCTGGGCGAGTTCTACGGTCTCTACGCCACCGTGGGCCGCTTCGCCACCATCCTCGGTCCGCTGATGTGGGGCCTGGTGGTCACGGTGCTGGGCCTGCCTCGCGAGATGGCTCTGGTCACCCTCACCGTGCTGCTCATCGTCGGGAGGGTGGTTCTTCAGAAGGTCGACGACCGGCCGCGGGAGTGGGCCGCCGAGGACCTGGTGGTGGAGGGCTGAACGCCCTGCCGGCGTCTACCGGTCGGATTGCTCCGCACGCCAGTCGAGCCAGCCCGGGTCCAGGTCGCCGATCAGGTCCTCTCCGTTGAGAGGGGCGTTCCCTGGGTCGTCGGCACGGGGCCACAGGCTCGGCGCCATGGCGGCCCGGGAGGGGTGTCGGGTGGTCTCTGGGGGGTTCATGGCGATTAACACCATAGCGGTAGGGTGATTTTGTCCAAGATCCGCCGGGTTGAGGCCCAGGGCAGCCGGCGGCATGGGCGAGGCTGTGGGCGAGGCGATGAGCGAAGAGGCCTGCGATGGGTCGTCGGTCGCGGCGACTCCTGGTGGTGGGGTTGGTGGGGGCGTTGGTGGTGGCCGACTGCGGGGACGATGACGGGGGGACGGCCACGACGACGACGGCGCCCGAGACCAGCAGAGACGACAACGCCAGGTCGGCGCAGCCGGATCTCTGAGGGATGCTCCTCCGGCCATCCGACCTGCCGGCGGCGGGCGGCTCAGCTTCCGGCCCGCGCCTACCCTGACGCCGTGCGACGCCTCGTCCTGGTCACGGCCCTGGTCGTGTTCCTAGCCGCTTGCGGCGGATTCCCCTCCTCGACCACCTCTGTGGTGCCCATCGGCCGCGGGTCCGACCTGACCGTCGCCGTGGTGACTTTCGACCCGCCGGCTCCCTGTGTGGGGGAGGTGGTGACCGTCGCCGTGCAGTGGGTGGACCTGGCGGGAGATGAGCCCTTCCCGGTGCCGATCACCGTCGACCTGGTCCTGCAACCCGACGCCCTGGGCCTCGTCTGTTCATGGGAGAGCACCCTGGCGCTGGGCACCGTCACCTGCGAGTTCCCCGGTTGGGCGGAGTCCGGCACCTACCGCTGGGACGCCTGGGTGGACACCCTGAAGGTGGTGGAGGAACCGAATGAGGGAAACAACACCCTCGGAGGCTCGATCACCGTGGGGGACTGAGCCGCCGGCTCACTGCCCGGCCAGCCAGACGGCAAGCCAGGAGCGCCACTCCAGGATGTCGGCCCGGTCCTCGAACCCGTAGTCGGTCTCGGAGTAGGCGAGCAGCAGGCGGCGCACCGCCTCCCGGAAGGTGGCGATCTCGCCGTCGTTGCCCATGTGCTGGGTTCGCTCGATGAACCACAGCGCGGCGTCCATGAACTGGTACTGCTGCCGTGCCGGGATCACCTCCGGGTCCATCAGTCGGTAGGCCGTAACCGCCTCGGTGCGGATGCGGATGACGTAGAGGGCGTCGTGCAGGATCTCGGTGAGGTAGGGGACTGCGGCCGGCCCCCAGATCGCCACCACGGCGTCCATGAACTCCGGTTCGAAGGTCCAGTCGAAGGGGGCGTCTTCGGGGTTCTGCCGGCAGTTGCCGCCGATGACCAGGGGGGCGACGGGCCGGTCGCCGTCCAGAGCGAACTGCAGGGGGGGCTGGGACGGGGCGCTCAGGGTGAGCGTGCCCCGGACCCGGGCGCCGGTGAAGCAGGTGCCGGCATCGCCGTACTGCGCCGAGCGCGGAGTGCCTTCAAGGTCGACGCTCAGCACGGCCGCGGCATCGTCGGTGACCTCCAGGCCCATGGCTTCGAGGGCCGACACCACCAGGTCGGTGAGGCCCGCCCCCGGCTCGTACTGAAAGGCGAGATCCACCGCGATCTCCCGCAAGCCCTCGCCTTCCCAGCCGATCACCGGTACTGGAGGGGGCAGGGTCGTGGTGGTGGTCGGGGGCAGGGTCGTGGTGGTGGTCGTGGTGGTCGTCGCCGGCGGAGCCGTGGTGGTCGTGGTGGGCGCCGTCGTCGTTGTGGCCGGGGCCAGCGTGGTGGTCTCTTCGAATGCGGACGTGCCACCGCAGGCCGCGGCCGCCAGGGCGAGAACGGCGAGCATGCTGCTCATCGAGCGCCGGGTCGCTATCAGGAGCCTCCTCCGGCGACCCAGCCGTCGAGCCAGGCGCGCCACTCGTCCACGTCCTCTTGCGCCGCCGCTCCGAAGTCGGTCCCCGAGTAGGCGGTCAGCAGCCGCCGGGCCGCCTGATCGGCCCCGTGCGGCGTGTACCCGGTCTCCACCAGGT
The DNA here is from genome assembly GCA_043810615.1 of Actinomycetota bacterium. Lineage (GTDB taxonomy): Bacteria > Actinomycetota > Acidimicrobiia > Spongiisociales > UBA11373 > VGBK01. Next base: position 36,668 of record JBDROA010000194.1, read on the forward strand.
AGGCGATGACCTCGAGCGCCGCCTCGAGCATCGCCCGGCGGTGTCCGAAAGAGAGATCGCCGGGGTCGAGACCGCGGGACTCGTCCATCGCCACCGCCTTGAGGGCCAGATCGAGGGTGCTGCTCTCGATGTCACGAGCGACAACCTCGACGAGGAGCGGCGCCGCGGCGGGGCCCCAGAAGCCGGCCAGCACCGGGAGCAGGCCCTTCTCGAAGGCGTGGTCGAAGGGCGCGTAGTCCTCGTCCTTCTCGCAGGTGAAGACCACTTTGGCCGTCGGGATCTCCCCGGAGAGCCGGGCCTTGAGGGCCGGCCGGCCGGGGGCGGTGAGGGTCACCGTGCCGTTCACCCGGGCGCCGGTGTAGCAGTCCCCCACGCCGGTGTAGCCGTCGGCGAGGCCGGCGCCGTCGAGAGCGAAGGCGAGCACGGTGCCGGAGGCGTCCCCGGCGTCGATGCCCATGACTGCCAGGTCCCGGCGCGCCACCATCCCCATGTCGAGGGCGGCAATGGGTGGGTCGAAGGTGATCTCCACCGTGAGGTCGCGGATCCCCTCACCCTCCCACCCCGCCACGGGGACGGCCGGGGCCAGGGTGGTGGTGGCCGGCACCGTTGTCGTGGCGGTGGTCGCAGAAGTGGTGGGGGAGGTCGTCGTCGGGGGTGCGGCGGTGGTGGTGGTCGAAGTGGTTGTGGCGGTGGTAGGGGGCTCGGTAGTCGCAGTGCCCGTCGTGAAGGTGGCACCGGTGCCCCCGCAGGCGGCGGCCATCAAGGCCAGCCCGGCCAGCGCAGCGGGAGTACGAGTGCTCCGCATACCTTCCTCCTGTGGAGACGCCCGGGTGGCCGGCTCCCCCGAACCGGCTGCCCTGAGGCCAGCCTACCCGGGAGGTGCGGTCCGGACGGCGGAGCGCGCTACCGGCAGTCGGCCTCTCAGCCCACCGCCTTGCGGTGGACGCGCACCGACGACGCGGCGAGTCAGGGGGATCCTTTCTGTGGCCGGCGCACTCCGGCGCGCCGGTGCGGTCGGTCAAGACGGCAGGGGACCGCCGGCGCCAGCTTCGACCGGGTCATCCGAGACGAGGAGGCGCGAGGCAGCGGTTCGTGGTGCTGATGGCGGTCCTGCTGCTGGTGGCGATGGCTCCGGGCGCGGGCGCCCTGGAATCCCGGGTGCCGGCGACGTGCAACGGC
>JBDROA010000195.1:0-32742 GCA_043810615.1 Actinomycetota bacterium
CAGTCCGGCCGCAGCTTCACGATCGCCGCCACCGGTGACGTTCTCATTCATCAGGTCATCGCGTTGGCAGCCGACGGGCACGCCCCGGGGCAGGGGACCTACGACTTCCGTCCCCTCTTCCGCCCCATCGAGCCGTGGATCGCCGAAGCCGACTTCGCCATCTGCCACCTGGAGGGCACCCTCTCGCCCACCAACACCGGCCTTCTCTACCAGACGGGCGAAGAGCACCCCGCCTACTTCAACGGCCCGCACGAGGTGGCCGACGCCCTGGTCGCCACCGGGTACGACGCCTGCTCCACGGCCGGGAACCACGCCCTCGACCGCGGCCTCTCCGGGGTGCGGGAGACCCTGGAGGTCCTCGACGCCGCCGCCCTGGGCCACACCGGCACCGCCCGCGATGCCGACGAGCGCCTCCCCACCTTCTACCGAGTCAATGGGGTACGTGTGGCCCACCTGGCCTACACCCTCCCCGCCAACGAGCCGCTACCGGGAGACGCCCGCTGGTCGATCAACATCATCGGCGCCGCCAACATCCTGGCCGACGCCCACTGGGCCCGAAGAAGCGGGGCCGAGTTCACCGTGGTCAGCCTCCACTGGGGGACGCAGTACCAGGTGGCCCCCGACGGCCCGCAGGCGAGCCTGGCCGAGACGCTCACCGCCTCGCCCGACGTCGACCTCATCCTGGGCCACCACGTCCACGTGGTGCAGCCCATCGCCCGGGTCAACGGCTAAGTGGTGGTCTACGGCATGGGGGACCACCTCTCCAACATCCAGACCAAGCCCGACGGCTCCAAGTACGGCGCCGAGGACGGGGTGATCGTCCACCTCAGCGTGACCGAGCAGGAGGGCGGAGGCTTCGCCGTCACCGGGATCGAAGTCACCCCCACCTGGGTGGACCCGGCCACCAAGCGGATCCTGCCGGTGGAGCACACTCTGGCCCGCGGGACGGAGCCGGGAGTCGACGGGCCCCTGGAAGCCTCCCTCGCCCGCACCATGGTTCGAGTCGCCCATCTCGACCCCGACATCGCCTCCCCCACCCCCACCCCCTGGCCGTCGCTGGTGTGCGCCGGAAGGGTGGCCACCATCGTCGGCACGGCCGGACCCGACTCCCTCATCGGCACTCCCGGCGATGACGTGATCGTCGGCCGGGGAGGCGACGATCTGGTCCTGGCCGGGGAGGGCGATGACCTCATGTGCGGTGGCGAAGGGAGCGACACAATGTGGGGCGGCCCCGGCGAGGACACCATCTACGGGGGCGCCGGCAACGACCTGCTCTCCGGCGGCGACGGTCGGGATGCCCTGTGGGGCGAGGCCGGCCACGATCGCCTCGGCGGCGGTGAGGAAGCCGATGCCCTCGACGGCGGCGAGGGCAACGACATCCTTTCCGGGCACGGCGGCGACGACCTGCTGGATGCCGGGCCGGGGGCCGACTGGCTGCGGGGCGGCACCGGGGACGACACGCTGGTGGGATCCTCCGGGGGCGACCGCCTCCTCGGCGACGCCGCCGACTCGTGCCGGGTGGGCGATGCTCGGACGGACTGCCGCTGAGGAAGCCGGAACCGACCCCCGCGCCGGAATCGCCCGACCCGGCGCGCCGCCCCGGTGGCGACTCGGTACGCTTGCGGCGACGCGAATGCCCCGGGGCCACGACACCATCTTCGACCGCAAGCCCCCGGCGGCCGGGAAGGGGCGCATGACCTGGGAACAGGCGACGATCTTCGCCATCCTCGGGGTCTCGCTGGTCCTCTTTGCCTGGGGCCGCTGGCGCTACGATCTCGTCGCCGTCCTGGCCGTGCTGACGGCCACGGTCACCGGGATCATCGAGCCCCGCCAGGCTTTCCAGGGCCTGGGCCACCCGGCGGTGGTGACCGTCGTGGCGGTCCTCATCGTGGGTCGCGGCCTGGAGAGATCGGGGTTTGCCGACCTGGCCAGCCGGAAGCTCCTCGCCCTCGGCGATCACGGCATCCTCCAACTCGCCGTGCTCACCGGCCTCGTCCTGCTCACCTCGGCCTTCATCAACAACGTGGGAGCCCTCGCCCTCTTCCTGCCGGTGGCGCTGCGGGTGAGCCGGGCCACCGGCCAGCCGCCCTCCCGGCTCCTGATGCCCCTCGCCTTCGCCTCGCTGTTCGGCGGCCTGCTGACGCTGATCGGCACCCCGCCCAACATCATCATCGCCACCTTCAGAGACCGGGCCGGGGGTGAGGGCTTCGGCATGTTCGACTTCTCCCCGGTGGGAGGGACGGTGGCCTTCCTGGGTCTGGCCGTCATGATCCTGGTCGGTTGGCGCCTGGTGCCGGTGCGCCGCAGCGGCACCACCCCGGGAACCCTGTTTGAAGTGGCAACCTACCTGACGGAGTTGCGGGTGCCCCCCGGTTCCGGGGCCGACGGGGCGCCCCTGGACAAGGTGATTGAGGACGCCGATATCGTGGCGGTGAGCCTGGTGCGAGACGACCAGCAGCGAACCGAGTTGCCCCTCTTCACCGTGCTGCTCGCCGGCGACGTGCTGGTCGTCGAAGGCGGTCCCGACGCCATCGACAGCCTGATCTCCCGATTCGGCTTCGACCTCGGGGGCACGCCGAAAGGAGGCGCGGCGATCAAGGGCCTGAGCCTGTTCGAAGCCGTGGTCCCTCCGGGGGCCTTCGCCGTGGGGCGCAGCGCCACCGGCCTGCGCCTGCGCGGGCGCCACGCCGTGAACCTCCTCGGCGTGGCCCGGGCCGGAGAGCGCATCCACCAGCGCCTGGCCGAGGTTCGCTTCGAGGTCGGGGACGTCCTGCTGCTCCAGGCCAGGGAGTCCGCGGCCCGGGCTGCGATCGCCGACCTCGGCTGCCTCCCCCTGGCCGAGCGGGAACTGACGCTGGGCACCAACCGGCGTCTCGCCCTCGGCACCGGGATCTTCGCCACCGCCGTCGTGGTCACCTCCGTGGGGTGGCTCCCCGTCGAATTGGCCTTCTCGATCGCCGCCCTGGCCATGGTGCTCACCAAGCTGATATCACTAGAGGGGGCCTATCGGGCCGTCGACCTCCCGATCGTCGTGCTCCTCGCCGCGATGCTCCCGGTGGGAGAGGCCCTCGAGACCACCGGAGGCGCCGAACTGATCGCCCGGCGCATGGTCGCCATGGGCGGCAGGGCTTCTCCCGCCTTGCTGGTGGCCGGGATCATGGCCGTCGTGATGCTCCTCTCGAACATCATCAACAATGCCGCCGCCGCCGCCGTCGCCGCCCCCATCGCGATACGGGTGGCGGAGAGCCTGGGGGTGTCGACGGATCCGTTGCTCATGGCGGTGGCCATCGGGGCGTCCTTGCCGCTCCTCACCCCCATCGGCCACCAGTCGAACCTGCTCGTGATGGCGCCGGGCGGGTACCGTTTCGGCGACTACTGGCGCCTCGGGCTCCCGCTCTCCCTCCTGTCGATCGCGGCCGGCACAGGGATGATCCTTTGGGTGTGGCCGCTGGGCGGATGAGGCGCACTCAGGTGAGCACGAACACCAGGCCGGGGGCCGCCACCAGGAGCGTGACTACCCCGGCCACGATCGGCCCCACCGTGGACGACTGGTAGCGGCCCCCGTCGAGTTGCAGCGTCACGCGCAGGTACCGGGCGGTGGAGGCCACCGCGGCGACCGCTCCCAGGAAGATGAGGGCCGGGCCGAGGGCGTTGGCGGTGGGGCCCTCGGTGTCGACCGGTTCGGCCACGAGCACCCCCAGGCCGATGAAGGCCGGGCAGGTGCGCACCCAGGACAGGAACATGCGCTCGTTGGCCAGATGGTCACGCGCCAGCGTGCCCTCGCTCCCGCGGACCTCCCCCCGGGTGAAGAAACGGCGCAGGCTCACTGGGCCAACATACCGCCCGACGCACTCAAGCGACCAGACCCCCCTCCGATCGCACCCCGCTTCCGGCCGGCCTACCCTGCGTGCCCCCGAACGGGAGCGGGAGTGCTCCGCCGCACACTGGTCGTTGCTGCCCTCGTGGCCGCCCTGCCCTCCCTTGCCCCCTGTGCCCGGGCCGACGGCAGCCGCTCCTTCACCCTCACCGCCGGTGGGGACATCCTCATCCAGCAGGCCGTCGTCGTCGCCGCCGAGTCCCAGGTACCCGGGGAGGGCACGTGGGACTTCGTACCCCTGTTACGCCTGATCGAGCCCTGGATAGCCGACGCCGACTTCGCCATCTGCCACCTGGAGAGCACCCTCTCGCCGACGAACACCAACCTCCTGTACGACGAGAGCGGCATGCCCCGCTTCAACGGCCCGCGCGAAGTGGCCACGGCGCTCGCCGCCGTCGGCTACGACGCTTGCTCCACCGCCAGCAACCATGCCTTCGACCGCGGGCGAACGGGTATCGCCGAGACCCTGGAGGTGCTCGACGCCGCCGGGATCGGCCACACCGGCACGGCCCGCACTGCCGAAGAGCGGCTGCCCGCCCTGTACCTGGTCAACGGGATACAGGTGGCCCACATCTCCTACTCCACGGGCACCAACTTCCGCCCCCTTCCCGCCGATGCCCGCTGGTCGGTGAACGTCGTGGACGCCGGCGCCATCCTCGCCGACGCCCGCTGGGCCCGGGAGCAGGGAGCCGAGTTCACCATCGTCAGCCTGCACTGGGGCACGCCCTACCAGGTGGCCCCGGACGCCCCGCAGAAGCTCCTCGCGGCCACGCTGGCCGCCTCACCCGACGTGGACCTGATTCTGGGCCACCACTCCCACATGGTGCAGCCGATCACCCGCCTCCACGGCAAGCTGGTCGTCTACGGCATGGGCGATCAGCTCTCGGACATCCACGGCGGGCCGTTCTACGGGCCGGGAGCGGGCGATGGGATGATGGTCCACCTCACCGTCGCCGAGCAGCCCGGCGGCGGCTTCGCGGTCACCGAACTCGCCGTCGTCCCCACCTGGGTGGACCAGGCCACGGGGCGCGTGCTGCCCATCGACCACATGCTGGCCTATGCCCCCGACGCCTCCCTCGATCCCTCGCTCGAGGCCTCCCGCGCCCTGACCCTGGAGCGAATCGGCCTCCTCGGCTCCGAGGAGGCCGATCTCACCCCCACTCCCTGGCCTTCCCTGCTTTGTGCCGGCCGGGTGGCCACCCTCGCCGGCACCGCCGGCACCGACGTCATCCTGGGCACGCCGGAAGACGACGTGATCGTCGGCCGGGGAGGGAACGACCTGATCCTGGCCGGAGAGGGGGACGACCTGGTGTGCGCCGGAGAGGGGGACGACAGGGTGTGGGGTGGCCCCGGCCGGGACGCCATCTACGGAGGAGCAGGCAACGACCTGCTCTCCGGCGGCGACGGGTCCGACCGGCTATTCGGCGAAGACGCGGACGACCGGATCGGAGGCGGGGAAGGGACCGACAGCCTCCACGGCGGCGGCGGGAACGATGTCCTGTCCGGGCACGGTGGCAACGACCTCCTGGTCGCCGGGCCGGGGACGGACTGGCTGCGGGGGGGCAGCGGCACCGACACCCTGCTGGCCTCATCAGGGCTCGACGCCCTCCTCGGAGACGATGCCGACACGTGTCGGCTGGGCGCGGCGGTAGTGGCCTGCGGCTGTTGAAAGCGGGGAGACGACCCTGCAGGCGCCCACGGACCGCCTCAGCCCGACTCGAGCCAGCAGATGGCCTCGCTGCGGCTGGGGAAGAACCGGAGCCGGGTTCTCCGGTTGGCCTCGTGCCGGGGCTCGGGGAAGCGCGCCGAGTGGGCCGTCGGGTTGGGCGCCGCCGCCGCCAGGCGGAGCCTCCCCGACCATCATGGGGAGGGTGAGACGGGGCTACCTGCCCCAGTACGCCCAGTTGCGGGAGCGCACATCTCGCACCTCGTCGGGCCAGGGGTGGAAGCGGCGGGCCACCAGGTTGGTGACCCCGTCTCGGCACTCCACCACCCCCTCGAGCACCACCCCCACCGACTTGCGGGCCACCGCCCGATTGGCATCCCACACCCCGGGGAGCACCACCACGTTGAGCAGACCGGTCTCGTCCTCCAGGTTCAGGAAAATGACCCCTTTGGCGGTCATGGGCCGCTGGCGGTGGGTGACCAGGCCGCCCACGGCCACTCGGCGCCCGTGCTTTCCCCCCACCACCTCGGCCACGGGCAGGCACCCCCGGGCCGCCAGCCACTCCCGGACGAAGGTCACCGGGTGGCGCACCGAGACCCCGGTAGCCCACAGGTCGGCCCGGGTCTCCTCGGCCGGGGTCATGGGGGCCAGGCGGGGGGCCTCGGCCCCCTCGGCCAGGGCGAGGCGCCCCGGGCCCATGCCGCCCAGTGCCCCCGCCGCCCACAGGCCCTCCCGCCGGTCCACCCCCAGGCTCGCCAGCGCCCCGGCGGCGGCCAGGCCCTCGAGGCCCTCCACTCGCAGGCCGGTGCGCTGCGCCAGGTCTACCACCCCGGCGAACGGGCCGCCCACTACACGCGCCCCCTCGATGCGGGTGACCTCGACCTCGCCCAGGTCGCGCACGTAGCGCAGGCCGAGGCGCACCGCCGTCGCCAGGCGCAGCGGGTCGTCGAGGAGGCCCCTCCCCCGCCGCCACGAGAGCCCGGCGACGGCGACCACGTCGCCGGGGTCGGCGGCCAGGGGGACCACGGTGCAGTCGAAGGCCGACTCGTTCACGTCGGGAGGGAGCACCACCACCCCGTGACGCCCGGCGTCGGCCACCAGCGTGTTCGGGGAGTAGAAGCCCATGGGTTGGGCGTTGAGCAGGCCCGCCAGGTACTCGGTGGGCCAGTGGGCGCGCAGCCAGGCCGACATGTAGACGATGTAGGCGAACGACACCGAATGGCTCTCGGGGAAGCCGAACGAGGCGAACCCCTGCAGCTTCTCCCAGATCTCGTCGGCGGCCTTCCCGGTGATGCCGCGGCCGGCCATGCCGGCGTAGGTCTCCGCCCGCAGCTTGGCCATCTCCTCGTCGGAGCGCTTGTGGGTCATCGCCTGACGGAGGCGGTCGGACTGCCCGGGGGTGTAGCCGGCGCAGACCCGGGCCAGTTCCATGAGTTGCTCCTGGAACACCGGCACCCCCAGGGTCTTGGCCAGGATCGGCTCGGTCGCCGGGTGGGGGTAGGCCACCGCTTCCTCGCCGTTGCGGCGGCGCAAGAAGGGGTGCACCGAATGCCCCTGGATGGGGCCGGGGCGGATCAGAGCCACCTCGACGGCCAGGTCGTAGAAGGTCTTCGGCTTCATGCGGGGCAGAGTGGCCATCTGCGCCCGCGACTCCACCTGGAAGACCCCCACGGTGTCGGCCCGGGTGAGCATCTGGTAAACGGCCGGCTCCTGAGGGAGGGCGGCCAGGTCGAGGCGCACCCCGTGCACCTCCTCGACGGTATCCACCGCCAGGTGGAGGGCATTGAGCATGCCCAGGCCGAGCAGGTCGAACTTGACGATGCCCATGGAGGCGCAGTCGTCCTTGTCCCACTGCAGCACCGAGCGGCCTTCCATACGCCCCCACTCCAGGGGAACCACCTCCCATAGCGGGCGATCGGCGATCACCATGCCCCCGGAGTGGATGCCCAAGTGGCGGGGAAAGCCGTCGAGGCGGCGGCAGGCGTCGAGGATGAGGCAGCCGCTGCGCCCCGAGGGGAGGTCGACGAACTCGGGGATGGCTTGGGTGCGGCGGGTGTCGAGGTACTTGGTCAACCCGTTCACCTGGGCCTGGGTGAGCCCGAAGGCCTTGCCCACGTCCTGCAGCACCGAGCGAGCCCGGCAGGTGATGACGTTGGCCACCATGGCCGCCCGCTCCCGCCCGTAGCGCTGGTAGCAGTACTGGATGACCTCCTCGCGCCGCTCCGCCTCGAAATCCACATCGATATCGGGGGGCCGCCCCCGCTCGGCCGACAGGAAGCGTTCGAAGGGGAGGCCGAGGCGGATGGGATCCACCCGGGTCACTCCCAGGCAGCGGCACACCGCCGAGTCGGCGCCCGAGCCGCGGATCTGGCAGTAGATGCCTCGCTCCCAGGCGAAGCGCACGATGTCCCACACCACCAGGAAATAGCCGGGGAAGCCCAGCTCGCCGATGACCCCCAGTTCGTGCTCCAGGCGAGCGGCGGCCGTCGGGTCGACCGCTCCCGGCCCCTCCCCGGGGTAGACCTCGCGGGCTCCTTCGAGCACCAGGTGGCGCAGGTAGTCCATCTCGTTGCGGAAGTCCCCCGGCATGGGGAAGTCGGGGAGGCGGGGGGCCACCAGGCGCAGGTCGAAAGCCAGGGCCGCTCCCAGGTCGGCGGCCCGGACCACCGCTCCCGGGTAGCGCGCGAAGCGCCGCGCCATCTCCTGCGGGGGCTTGAGGTGGCGCTCGTCGGTGGCCGGCCAGAAGCCGTGCCCTTCCTCCAGCGGACGGCGCCCCCCGATGGCGGCGAGCACCTCGGCCAGATCGACCTGGGAGCGGTCGTGGTAGTGCACGTTGTTGGTGGCCACCAGGGGCAGACGGAGGCGGCCCGCCACCTCGGCGAGCAGATCGTTGCGCGGGTCGTCCTCGGGCATGGCGTGGTGCCACACCTCCACGAAGAAGCGGGCGGGAAAGACCTCCCGGAGACGAGCCGCCGCCCGCATCGCCCCATCGAGATCGCCCTCCTGCGCCCCCCGGGGCACCGCCCCCTGCCGGCACCCGCTGAGGGCGACCAGGCGCCCGGCAGCCGAGGCCGCCACCAGGTCGTCCCAGGAGTAGACGGGGCGGCCCTTCTCCCCCCGGAACTGGGCCCGGGTCACCAACCCGGAGAGAGCGGCGTACCCCGCCGGGTCGGGGGCCAGCAGCACCAGGTGGTCGGTGGGCGGCAGGTTCAGAGGCTTGGCCCCATGCCTCCGGTGGGTGCGGCCGCGGCGCGCCGGGGGGTTCTCCGCGGTATCTCTCTCCGCCGACGGCTTCCCTCCTCCTTCCCCCTCCCGCCCCCGCGGGAGGTTGCGGAAGCCCTCACCCCCCGCCCTCTCCCGCTGCCGCGGGAGGGGGAGATCCCGCGGCAGCCCGATTTCCGTCCCGTACACCGTGGGCAGCCCCACCTCCTCCGCCGCCAAGCGGAAGCGAGGGGCCCCGTAGAAGCCGTGATGGTCCGTGAGGGCCAGGGCGGCGTAGCCCAGGTCGGCGGCGCGCCGCACCAGATCACCGGGCGAAGAGGCCCCGTCGAGGAAGGAGAAGTTGCTGTGGCAGTGCAGCTCGGCGTAGCGGGCCATGCGGACCCCTCAGCCTAATCGAACACACGTTCGATCGCAGAGCCCGCTCAGCCCTCCTGGCCCACCACCCCGCACACTCTCAGGCGCTTCTCCCCCCGGTTGGTGATGCCGAGCGTCGCCCCTCCCGCCGGGGGTGTCGCCGTTGCCAGCGCCATCCGCCCGGTGACGACGATGTCCCGGGAGAACTCGCCGAAACCGTCCCGCCAGGCCAATTCCACGGGTGTCGGCCAATCCCGGCCTGCCGACTTCAGGGAGAACTCCCCCGCCGCGGCAACGGTGAATCGCCGACTGGCTCCCAACCGCACCTCAACACAGCCGCCCGGAACGTCGCGGGCAAGGAGAAGCGGCGGCGGCGCCGTCGAGTCCTTCTCCCTCGTGGCGTTGAACCGGAGCAGTCCGCGCACCTCGTCCTTCCTCGCGAACTGCTGCGGCGGGGCGGGCACCCACCCGTCGGCGAGGAAGGCCCGGACGTCGGCCACAGTGAGCACCCCGCCCATGCCGATGCCCAGGTCGTTCTTCAGCCGGAGGGTATCGATGGCAGGCTCCCCGGCAGCCACCAACTGCCCCACCGTCTCGATGGCCACCCGGCCGCCGAAGGCCTCCTTCTCTATCGCGTTGGTGTCGGCCACCCGCTGCCAGGCGTTCAACCCCACCAGGCAGCCGCCGACCACCGCCAGTATCGCCACCCGGCCGGCCGCCGGCCGGCGCGCCGGGAGGCGGAGGCGGGGCACCACCAGGGGCCCCGCCAGCAGGATGAGGGGATAGCTGTAGCGAACCGCCTCGAGAGGGATCTTCCCGGCGGCCCCCCGCACCAGCGTCACCATCAGCAGGTAGCCGGCCAGGGTGCCGAGGAACACCAGGTCCCAGCGGCGCAGCTTGCGCTTCCAGGCCAGCCATCCGAACCCGGCGGCCAGAGCCACCACCACCACCACCCCCAGGGTCAATCCCCCGCCGCCCACGCCGATCAACCGGCCAGCGGCATTGCCCGCCAACTCCACGGCAGCGACGGGGGCGTGCAGCAGGTAGTCCCACTCCACGCTCCCCTGGGCGGCATCTCCCCCGCGGGTGAGGTACCAGGCCCCATACGCGGCCGTCGCCGGCACGAAGCACCACCACCAGCGCCGCAAGCCCCGCGTCAGTGCGAGGGCGAGCAAGCAGGCGCCGAGACCGGCCACTCCCAGGCTGCTCGTCGTGACCATCACCAGGAGGGCGAGGGCCACCAGGACCCGCTCCAGTACCGATGGAGCGGCGTCCGCGTCGAGCCGCTCGGCTACCAGGAGCAGCAACGCCATGACGACGAGGCCCCCGATGGCAATCGAACTGAGGAACGCCGACACCCCAAGGGACAACACCACCAGGAAGGCGGCGAAGGCCACCCCCCGGCCGGCACCCCGCCGCAGCTGCGCCCGCCAGAGCAGCAGGGCCAACCCGGCGTATCCCACCACGTGAGGCAGGTAGTACCAGGGCCAGAAGTCCAACCCCACCGCGCCGTAGAGGAGGCGGTGCAGGCCCACGGTCGCCATCTGCAGGTGCCCGGCGTGGGGCCGGATCCACGATTCGAACGATCCCGCCTCCCGCCCCGCCAGGAAGTCCCACACATCCAGCCGGAACCACGTGTCGCGTCCCGCCCAGCAGAGGACCGCCACCGAAGCGGCTGCTGCTGCCAGGGCCAGCGCCCATTCCAGGCGCGCCCAGCGGCACGGGGCAGGAGTGGTGCCGGTCATGATGGGTCCCCTCCCGGGAGCAGCGGTGCCCGGGGAGTGTATAAGCCGGCGGCTCCTGCCCCGGGCGGCGCGAAGCACAGGCTCGCGAGTAGCGTGCCCCGTCATGGGCCAGCTCGCCTCCCCGCGAAGCCCGGCGTCACCTTCCCCGGCGGGGATGCGCACCTTCCTGGTGGTGTGGGCCGGACAACTCGTCTCGATCACCGGCACCGCCCTCACCGGCTTCGGGCTGCAGGTGTGGGTGTACCTGGAGACCGGCTCGGTGACCCGTCTGGCGCTGGTGAGCCTGGCCTACGCCCTCCCCGCAGTGCTCCTCTCTCCGCTCGCCGGGGTGGTGGCCGACCGGATCGACCGTCGGCTCGCCATGCTCGCCGCCGACGCTCTCGCCGGCATCTCCACCGTGGCCATCGCCGTGCTCTTCTTCACCGGTTCCCTCGAGCTCTGGCACATCTACGTGCTCAGCGGGTTCGGAGCCGTCGGCAACACCTTGCAGACGCCGGCGTGGATGGCGGCCATCTCGCTGCTGGTCCCCAAGAAGCATCTGGGCCGGGCCAACGGCCTGGTGATGACCAGCGAGGCGGTCTCCATCGTGGTGGCCCCGGCGGCGGCCGGCGCCCTCCTGGCGACCGTGGGCCTCGGGGCCGTCCTGCTGGCCGACGTCGCAACGTTCGCAGTGGCCGTGGCCACCCTCGCCTTCGTCCGCTTCCCCCGGCCCGAGCGGCTCGGCAGCGGCCGGACACCGTCGGCGCTCCAGGACATGACGGCCGGCTGGCGGTACTTGAGGGAGAGGGCCGGACTCCTCTGGCTGCTCCTCATCTACGCCGGGGTCAACTTCGTCCTCGCTTTCACCACCGTGCTCATCATCCCGCTCATCGTCTCGTTCGCCGCCGCGGCCGAAGCCGGAGCGGTGCTCTCCGCGGCCGGGATCGGCATGCTCGTGGGGAGCCTGGTGGTGAGCGCCTGGGGCGGCCCCAGGCGGCGCATCCCGACCATCATGGGGGGCATCGCCCTCATAGGGGCCTTCGTCGTGGTCTCGGGACTCCGACCCTCTCTGGCGCTCATCACCACAGGGACGGTGCTCATGATGCTCGCCCTCCCCGTGGTGAACGCAGCCAGCCAGGTGATCTGGCAGCTGAAAGTCCCGCCGGCCATACAGGGCCGTGTGTTCTCCCTGCGCCGGATGGTCGCCCAGGCGGCATCGCCCCTCGCCATCGTCTTGGCCGGACCGCTCGCCGACGGGGTCTTCGAACCGCTCATGACCGGAGAGAGCGCCGTCGCCGATGCCCTGGGCGCGGCGATTGGACGGGGCCCCGGCCGAGGGATCGCGGTCATGTTCCTGCTCTCCGGCCTGGGGACCATCGCCATGGCTGCCGCCGGGTGGCTGCACCCCCGGGTGCGCCACCTGGAGGCCGAGATCGCCGACCAGATCCCCGACCTGCCCGGCGCGCCCCCGTCCGGGTAACCCTCCGGCCTACGCTCCGCCTCGTGGGCCCGAACCTCGACGACCCCTGGGGAGGAAGAACCCCCTGGTTGCGTCGTCGCGCTCCCCGCATCGCCATCTCCCTACTCGCCGTCGGGTCCTTCCTCGCCCTCACCCTGATGTCCACCTGCTCAACGCGGACGACACCACCCCCGGCGACGACGAGCACCACCGCTCCCGGGACCCAGGCCCTCCCGATCCTCCCCACCCGGAGCGCCGGGCCGGCCCGCCTCCGGCAGCATCGGTAGGCTGCCGGGACCCCCCCAAGGAAGGACCACGCACCATGCCCCGCTTCGACGCCCTCGGCCTGGTGGTAGAAGACATGGGGCGCACGCTGGCCTTCTACCGCTCTCTCGGCCTGGAGATCCCCCCGGAGGCCGACGCAGAGGAGCACGCCGAGGCGACCGCCCCCGGCGGCCTGCGGCTCATGTTCGACACCGTCGACATGGTGCGCTCGTTCTCGTCCTGGGAGCCGCCGACAGGCGGCCACCGCGTCGCCCTCGCCTTCCTCTGCACCTCACCGGCGGAGGTCGACGCCCTCCACACCGCCCTGGTGGGTGCGGGCCACCGCAGCCACCTGGCCCCCTTCAATGCCTTCTGGGGCCAGCGCTACGCGACCGTGCTCGACCCCGACGGGAACCCGGTCGATCTCTTCGCGCCCCTGGGCTGAGCCTCACACCCCGAAGCGCTCCCGCCAGGCGGTCACGTCGGACACGGCGGCGTTCCCTCCGCAGAGGATCAACACCGCGTGCTCCCCGAGACGGGAGCGCACCGTCTCGGCGGCGGCCAGGGTGCACGACGCTGCCGGTTCGGTGAGCACCTTGGCCCGTTCCAAGAGGAAGACCAGCGCGGCCACCGCGGCGGCGTCGGGGACTACGACGACGTCCTCGAGGTAGGCCTGCGCCGCCGCCAGGGTGCCCGCCGACACCCACGGGGCGGCCAGGGTCTTGGCGATGGAGGTTGGCTTCATCTCCACCGGATGGCCGACGCTGAGGGCAAGGCGCATGGCGTGGCAGCCCAGGGTCTCCACCCCCCACACCCGGGCGTCGGGCAGCAAGCCCTTGACTGCGGCGGCCACGCCCGCCATGAGGCCGCCCCCGCCGATGCTGACGAACAAGTCGGTGAGATCCGGGGCATCCTCCACCACCTCGAGGCCCAGCGTCCCGTTCCCGGCCATCATCCACGGGTCGTCAAAGGGGTGGAGGGCGGCCCGGCCCTCCTCCCGATAGGCCTCGGCCCGGGAGAAGGCGTCGGCAATGGACGGGGCGATCTCCACCTCGGCCCCGTAGCCCCGGGTGGCGGCCACGTAGTGCGGCGGCGTGCCCTCCGGCATCAGGATCAGGACCGGCACCTCCAGTTCCCGCCCGGCGTAAGCCAGCCCCTGGGCGAAGTTGCCCCCGCTCACCCCCACCACCCCGCGCCGCCGCTGGTCGGGGGACAGGTGGAGCAGTTCGTTGAAGGCGCCGCGCGGCTTGAACGAGCCCGTCTTCTGGAAGACCTCCAGCTTCAGGGAGACCCGGGTGCCCAGGCGCTCCGCCAGGGTGCGACTGGCGACCAGCGGGGTGCGGTGGACGTGGGGTGCCACCAGGGGGGCCGCCACCCTGACTTCTTCGAGTCCGATGGGGGGCATCGCCTCACCTTACCGGCCGCCGTCGCCGCCGCGCCTGGCAAGATGGGGCCGATGCGCCACGCCTTCGTCTGCGGGTACTCGCGTTCGGGCACCACCTTGCTCGCCACCATCCTCGACTCCCACCCTCGCATCTCGATGGGCTACGAACTGGTGCCCACGGGCTTGCCTCCGCTGCCCGCAGCTCTGGAGCACCTGCGGCGGGCCATGGCCGAGGACGGGGCCGATCCGGCCGCGGTGCTCCGTCGCGACCCGGCGACCGCCGACCTCGGGCTCTTCGTCATCCACGCCGGCTGGGCCCTCGTGGGGCCCGAGGAACTGGCCGGCCTCCTCGAGACCGAAGTGGCCGCCGGGCGCGCCGCCGCGGTCGGCGCCAGGCGGACCGCCCGCCTGGCGATGGCGGTCGTCGAACGCAAGCGGGAGAAGGAAGGCACCGACCTCACCGGCTTCAAGGTGCAGACCTCGCGTTTCGGCGTGTTCCGTCGGCTCTTCCCCGATAGCGCCTTCCTCGCCATCGTGCGTGACCCGCGCGACGTGGTCGCTTCGCAGATGGGCCGCGGCTTCCAGCGGTCGGTGGAGCGCATGGCCACCCACTGGCGCGACTACTACTCCCGCTTCTACCGGTTCGCTCGCTGCCGTCCCAGCCGCAGCCTGGTGATCCGCTATGAGGACCTGGTCTGCGACCCCGAGCCGCAATACACCCGCATCTTCGGCCTGCTCGGCCTGGACCACGGCGATGACGTGCGGCACTACTGGGAGTCCAAGGCCAGCGTCCACCACACCCGGCACAACAACGCCCCGGCGGTGGGCCGGGCGCCGTTCACTTCCAGCCTGGGACGCTGGAAGCAGGACCTGCAGCCCGCCGAGGTAGCCACCGTCGAACGGGTCTGCGGCCGGCTGATGCGACGGGCCGGCTACCCGCCGGCCTGAGGCAGAGGCCCACTTCTCCCGGAATCCCGCCCCTCCGGCGTCTCCTCCCGTCGCGTGTCCGCGGCGGTCACGGCGAAGCCGAGCCCCTCCCCGAGCAACTCCCCCGCCAGGTGCAAGCCCCAGCCGAGGGTGAAGTCGGGCGGCTCCCAGGCCAGCCAGCGCACCGCAGCCAGCGCCGCCCCCAGTCGCTCCGGAGCAACCGGCCACTCCAGGTCGGCAATGGCGGCCAGCGCCCACCAGGCCGCCGCCCGCCCGACGGCACTGCCCCGGCGCCGTCCGTAGGCGCCGCCGCTGGCCGCGGCCCAGGTCATCCAGGCCAGGGCGGTGGGGCCGTCGACTTCGGCGGCCAGGACCTCGCCGTGGCCCAGAGCGGCGATTGCCGCCGCGGCGCTCCCTTCCACCAGCACCGCCTCCACCCGCCCGTTCGACTGCTCCGCCCACGGCCGGGCGAGATCGAGGAGGGCCTCCACCGTCTGGTCGTCCTCCAGCGCCGACCCCGCCTCGGGCAGGGGCAGGGGCCGCAGCGCCGGCCGGGCCGGGGTGGGGAAGTCGGCCTTGTCCGGATGGAAGACGGCCCGCGGGTAGCCGGGTTCCCACTCCTGCAACACGAGAGGCAGGTCGAGCACGCCGGGGTCAATGCTCGGGTCGGCCGCCAGGTCCTCTCCCCGCACCGCCCGCTCGTGGGCAGCCAGGGCGCGGGCCGGCCCCGCCGGGACATGCGGTCGCAGCTCCTCCCAAGTGTGGGCGCTGGCCGCCACCTCCCACAGGGGACCTAAGGCGAAGCGGCCCGCCCCCTCCACCACAGCCGGCCCGGAGAACGACCCGGGGGCCTCCAGAGCCAGGCGGTACTCGGCGTACTCGGCGGCGGGCCACAACTGCAAGCCGCGTTCCAGGGCGGCGCGGGAGCGGTCGCGCAGCAGCACCACCCCCTCCCAGTCGGCGGCAGAGCAGAGCTCGCCGACCAGCCGCACCAGGGCATCCAGGTCGCCCCGGCCGACGGCCTCCCCCACGGCCTCCCGCAACCGGCTCACTGGAGTGACCCCCGCGCCCACCACTATCCCCCCTTGATCACGAAGGTGCCCTCGAGGTAGCGGATGCTCCCCGGCTCCGGCCACGAAGGCATGCCCGCCACCTCTTCCCGCACCGCGGGGCGGCGGGAAACCGACTTCACCACGAAACCCCGCTCCCCTCCCCCGATGAGGTTGAGCATGTGCACCAGACGGTTCTGGCAGGCCAGGCCGGAGCAGTTCACGATGGTGGTCCCCGGAGTGCCTGGAACGGGGTTGGCCAGAGGCGGACCGGTCAGGTGGAAGCCGACCCGCCCTACCAGTTCCATCCGGACCTCCTCCCCGGAGGAGAACTCCGGCATCTGCTCCATGACCGCGAGCATCCGGTTGGCGTTGAAGAGGTCCCGTTGGTTGCCCAGGTAGAGGCCGACGAAGCCCCGGTTCACCTGGAAGGCGCCACCCAAGGCCAGGACGAGGACCACCACCCCCACCGCCACCCCGGCCCCTCGCGAGCCGCGGGCGGGCTTCCGGCGCCGAGCCTCCTCCAGCGCCAGCCCGGCCCAGAAGCCGACCACCAGTCCCACCGTGGTGAAGTTGCTGCCGTCTGCCGGCGGATCGCTCCGCAGGAAGAGGACGCTGAAGGGCACCACCAGCGAGGCGGCCGCCAGCAGGGCCACCCACGCTGCCGTCCCGGCGCGCCCCCAACGCGTGCAGCCGACCTCGCGCCGGCCGGCGGCCCGGGTGGCCGCCGCCGCCGCCCCTCCCACGATCAGGGCGATCCCGAATGCCTTCAGGGCGAAGGGGTACAGCGCGGTGTCGCCGAACCAGAACCGGCCCACCGCGCGCCCCCCGCTCCGTACCAGTCCGGCCAGGTCCCCCAGCGCCGGGTAGCCCCCGACGAGGGAGTAGGCCCCGCGGCCGGCGCCCGGGTCGGTGCCGGTGACCCACCAGGCGACCGGCACGGAGACGGCGTACACCGCCACCCCGGCCAGCACTGCGGCCGCCCCATCCAGCCACCGGGGAAAGGCGGCCCTCCAGTACCCCGGGCCCTCGACGGCGGCCCGCCGCACCTCCCCGCCCATCACCACCACGGCGAAGACCAGCGCCGTCGGCTGGTAGGAGGCCAGGGTCCACGCCACCAGGCCCGCCACCGTGACGATGCGCAGCAGGCGCTTCCCTCCGTGGCGCAGTACCAGCCACCCCGCCGTCGCGGCCACCACCATGGCCAGAGGGCTGGAGATGTGGCCCTGCTCGAAGCTCAGGGAATCGGTGAGCAGCGGGCAGGTCACGAACAGGGCGGTCACGGCGAAGACCGGCCACCCCCCGGTGAAGCGCCAGGCCGAGGCGGCCAGCAGGCCGGCCAGCGTCAGCAGGGCCAGGGCTACCGCCAGGGTGACGTAGGGAACGAAGGCGCCGTTGCCGGTGATGCTCCAGATCACCGGCATCAGCCACCGCCCGGCCCACAAGGTGTAGTCGGTGTCCAGGGTGAACTCGGGGTACAGGGAGAACCACTCATCGCCGGCCAGGGTGAAGTTGGCCATGGCGAACCCGTAGGCCATCAGGCCGAGGATCGCCGCCCCGGCCGCCGCCCGCCGGTAGGCCAGGCCGGTCGCCTCCCGCGCCATCTCGCGCCCCGCCGCCCGGAGAGTCCGGGCCGCAGGGGAATCCTCGGGCGGGGCGCTGACGGCGAGCACGGCGATCGGTGAAACAGTAGCCCCGCCGCGCCACCGCTCGCAGACCTGTCATGATGCCGCCGATGCCCCAGACCGCACCGTCTCCCCCGAGCGGGCTCCCGCCCATTCAGTTCAACCGCCCCACCCTGGTGGGGAGTGAGCTCGACTACGTGCGCCGGGCGGTGGAGGGCGGGCACACCTCGGCGGCGGGCCCCTTCTCCAGACAGGTGGCCGCCCTGTTGCGGGAAGCCCACAGCGCCGCCGATGTCATCCTGACCACCTCCTGCACCGACGCCCTCGAGATGGCCGCCCTGCTGCTCGACCGCCGGCCCGGGGACACGATCATCGTGCCCTCCTTCACCTTCGTGAGCACCGCCCTGGCCTTCGCCCGGGAAGGCTTCGGCCTCGTGTTCGCCGACATCGAACCACTCCACCTCGGCCTGGACGCGGCGCACGTGGCCTCGCTGGTGGACGAGCACGCCCGGGCGGTCATCGCGGTCCACTACGGGGGCATCGCCGCCGACCTCCCCGGGCTGGCCCGGGCCATCGGGGGCCGCCCCATCGACCTGGTCGAGGACAACGCCCACGGTCTCTTCGCCACCTCCGGGGATCGCACCCTGGGCACCTTCGGGCGCCTGGCCGCCCTTTCGTTCCACGAGACGAAGAACTTCACCTGCGGGGAGGGCGGGGCCTTGATCCTCAACCACGAGCGCGATGTGGACCGGGCCCACGTGCTCCTGCACAAGGGCACCAACCGCCGCGCCTTCATGCTGGGCGAGGTGGACAAGTACTCCTGGCACGACCTCGGGTCGTCGTTCGGCCTCTCCGAGATCAACGCCGCCTTTCTACTGGCCCAACTGGAGGCCCGGGCGGCCATCCTTGCCCGCCGGCGCGAGGTGTTCGACGGCTACGACCGCCTCCTTCGGCCCCAGGCCGCCTCCCTGGGTCTCGCCCTCCCCCAGGTGCCCCCCGGCGACGTGCCCGGCTACCACCTGTACTACGTCCTCCTTCCCGACCGGCCCACGCGCGACCGGGTCCTGGCCGCCATGCGCGCCGCCGGGGTGATGGCCACCTTCCACTATGTGCCGCTGCACAGCGCCCCGGGAGGCCGGCGCTTCGCCGCCCGCCCCACCGACTGCCCGGTGACCGACGACGTCAGCGGCCGCCTCCTCCGCCTGCCTTTCCATAACGCCCTGAGCCCGGGAGAGGTGGAGCGGACGGTGGGGACCCTGGTGGCGGCATGCTGAGGCGCCGGCAGCTGAGCCCGGCAGCGACCTCCGCCGGAAGCCTCGCTACCGCAATGCCTTCGTAGCGCGGGTACTCTCGACCCGTGGAGGAAACACCCGTGCACCACGACATGGAGGCCGCCTTCGGCCGCTGCCTCGAAGACTTCAGGTTGGGCGACACCTTCCGCCATTGGCCGGCCAAGACCATCACCGAGAGCGACAACAACCTCTTCTGCCTTCTCACTCGCAACCCGCACCCGGTGCACTCGGACGTCGAGTACGCCGCCGGTCAGCAGCACGGCCGGGTCCTGGTGGTGGGCACGCTGGTGCTCTCGCTGACCGTGGGCATGAGCGTGCCCGACATCAGCGGCCGGGCGATCGCCAACCTCGACTACGAGGCGGTGCGCCACGAAGGGCCGGTGTTCCTCGGGGACACCATCCGCGCCGAGACCGAAGTGCTCGAGGTGCGTCGCTCCGCCTCGAAGTCCGACCGGGGAGTGGTGCTCGTCGAGACCCGGGCCTTCAACCAGCGCGGTGAGCGAGTGCTGAGCCTGCGCCGCCACCTCCTCGTGCCGGTGAGGGGGACAGAGGAATGAGCGACCCTCTGTTGCTGCGCAGCATGATGTTCGTGCCCGGCCACAACCGCCGGCTGCTGGAGAGCGCCGCCCGCAGCGAGGCCGACGCCCTCATCCTCGATCTCGAAGACTCGGTCCGCCCCGACGACCAGAAGCAGGTCGCCCGCGACACCATCCGGGCGGTCCTGGACGAGGGCCTCCTGCAGGGACGCACCATCTTCGCCCGGGTGAACGACAGAGAGAGCGGGCATTTGCTGCGCGACGTGCTGGCCCTGACCGTCGAGAGCATCGCCGGCTTCGTGTACCCCAAGTCCCGCTCCGGCCAGGACGTCTACTTCTTCGACAAGCTGCTCGAGACCGTGGAGGCGGAGCGGGGTCTCGCCCCCGGACGCTTCGCCGTCGTCCCGCTCATCGAGACCACGGCCGCAGTCCTGCACGCCGTGGACATCTGCCGGGCTTCGCCCCGGGTCGTAGCCATCGCCTTCGGGTGCGAGGACTTCGTCGCCGACCTGGGAGGCCTCCACGACGAGGCGGGCCGCAGCCTGTACACCGCCCGGGCGCTGATCGCCCTGGCGGCCAAGGCTGCCGGGGTGCAGGCCATCGACACGGTCCACATCGACGTGCACGACCTCGCCGGGCTCGAACAGAATCTGCAGCTGGCCCGGGAGCTCGGCTTCGACGGGATGCTGGTGCTCCACCCCAAGGAGATCGAAGCGGTGCACCGGCGCCTGTCGCCCAGCGCTGAGGAGGTCGAGGACGCCCGCGAGATGATCCGCCTTTCCGAGGAGGCCGCCAGCCGGCAGCAGGGAGTGGCCATCCTCAAGGGCAAGTTCATCGGGCCCCCCATGGTGGCGGCGGCCCGCAAGGTCCTGGCCCGCCACGAGCTCATCACCCGGCAGGCGAGGCCCCGGCAATGAGCCCCGACCTCCCCGCCGACGCGCCCGACGCCGGCGCGCCCCGCCCCGGCTTCTCGGTGGTGGTGCCCGTCTACAACAGCGAGCGCTCCCTGGAAGAACTCTACGACCGCCTCGCCGCCACCTTCACCGGGATGGAGCAGAATTTCGAGGTCGTCTTCGTGGACGACGGGAGCCGCGACGGCAGCCTGGCGGTGCTCCGCTCGCTGCACGCCGCCCATCCGGAACGGGTGCGGGTACTGAGCCTGTACCGCAACCAGGGCCAGCAGGTCGCCCTGATGTGCGGCTTTCAGTACTGCACCGGCGACCTGGTGGTAACCATCGACGATGACCTGCAGCAGTCCCCGGAGGACATCCCCGTCCTCTGCGAGAAGCTCCGGCAGGGCTACGACGCCGTCTTCGGCTCCTACCAGAAGAAGGCTCACGGCTTCCTGCAGAACCTGGGCAGCCGCCTGGTGCGCCGCCTGGTGCAACGCATCTTCGGTCCGCCCCAGGGCCTGGAGATGTCCAGCTTCCGTCTCATCCGAAGCGACGTGGTGGAGCACGTCAAGGCCTATCGCACCTCGTTCCCCTACCTCTCCGGCATGATCCTGTCCACCACCCACCTCGTGGCCAACGCCGAAGTCCGCCACGACGAGCGCCGCTACGGGCGGTCGGGCTACACCCTGCCCAAGCTGGTCCGGCTGTCCTTCAACCTGCTGGTCAACTACTCGGCGCTCCCGTTGAAGGCCATCGGCTGGGTGGGCATGGGCGCCTCCCTGCTCGCCTTCGTCGCCGGGGCGGTCTTCATGGCCCGCCAACTGCTCGTGGGGCGGGCGCCCGCCGGCTGGACCAGCCTGGCGGTACTGGTCTCGTTCTTCAGCGGCGCCATCTTCGCCATGATGTTCGTGATGGCCGAGTACCTCTCCCGCCTGCTCACCGAGGTGTCCAACCGCCCGCCTCACGCCGTCCGGGAGATCCTGGAGTGAAGCCGCCCCTGCTCGTGGTCGGGGGCTACGGCAGCGGCCAGATAGCCATGGCGGTCTTCGAGGCGGCCAACGAAGCCCGCGAGCAGTGGGAGATCGCCGGCTTCCTGTCCGACGTCTGCCCCCCGGGGGAACGGCTCGGGAAGCACCCGGTGCTCGGCGGCACCGCCGAGGTCGAGGACTTCGCCGCCCGCGGCTACCGCATCCACTACACCCTGCACCTCAACGCCAAGAAGAAGTGGGAACGGGTCGAGAGACTGCGCTCGCTGCGCCTTCCCCCGGAGGCCCACGCCTCGGCGGTTCACCCCCGGGCCCACCTGGAGCCATCCACCGAACTCGGGCCGGGGGTGGTGGTGTGCGCCCAGGCGGCCACCTCGTTCGGGGTGCGCCTCGGCGGCTTCACCCACCTGTACGCCAACTGCTTCGTCGGGCACGACACCGCCGTGGCCGACTATGCAACCCTGGCGGCGCACAGTGTGCTCGGGGCCCGGGTGCGCGCCGGCGAAGGCTGCCACGTGGGCCTCAACTGCGCCGTGCGCGAGGACGTGAGCCTGGGCGACTACGCCGTGATCGGCATGGGCGCGGTCGTGTTGCACGACGTGGCGCCCTTCGAGATCGTCGGCGGCAACCCCGCCCGGGTGCTCGGGCGCCTCGACCGGCCATGAGCGGAGGGCTCACCGGGCGGCGCGGCCCCGGCGGCTTCGAGGTGGTGGGCCCGGACGACCGGGTCGTGGCGGCGGTGCGCCCCAACGATTGGGAGACCCGCTTCTTCGGGCGCCGCTTCGGCCTGCTGGAGACGGAGGCCGCGCTCCTGGCGTCGCTGCCCTTCGACGCCCGGGAGCACGCCGTGGCCCTGGCGGCGAGCGCAGCCGACGAAGACGGGTACCACCTGCTCCAGGCCCAGGCCGACGTCCGCTCCCTCGAAGTCGCCGCCGCCCTGGAAGTGGCCGGCTTCCGTCTCGTGGACACCCGCGTGGAGTTCCTCACCCGCCTGGATCGGCGTCTGGCGCCCCGCCACGATCCCCCCTTCGGGGTGGCCGGCCCGGCCGGGCCGCAGGACCGCGACGCCCTGCTGGCCCTGGTCCAAGAGGGACTCACCACCAACCCCGCCTTCCGCTCCCGCTACAAGGACCCGGCCTTTTTCACTCCCGAGGAGACCTCCCGGTGGTTCGCCGCCTGGGTGGATGGCGACCTGGCCGACCCGAAGACCCTGTCGGCGGTGTGGCGGGTGGAGGAGGGCCCGGCCGCCTTCTTCGGGTACGCCCGGCGCGGCGAGCGCGAGGGGCTGCCCCTGTACAAGAGCACCCTGGCGGTAGTAGCCCGTTCCCGGCAAGGGCACAAGGCGCACATCTTCCTGCAGACCGCTTTGTTCGACGCCATGCCCGCCGACGAGTTCTGGGTTCGGGGAGCCACCCAACTCACCAACGGACCCGTGATCCGCAACAACATTGCCCTGGGCCGGCGGCTGGACCGCATCGAGTTGACCTTCTTCCGCCGCGGCCCCGCCTGAAGCGAAGCCGCCGTCTCAGGACTTGGGCGAGGCCGCCAGCGCCCCCGCCGCCGCCAGCACCGCCACCACCTCGGCGGCGTTGAAAGCGGCGACCACCCGGCCCACCGGCTCCAGGCCCCCGGCAGCAGCCAGCACCACTCCCCCGGCGGCCGCGGCCGCCAGCCAGGAGACCACCAGGGCCCGGCGCGCGGCGGCGGCGATCAACATCACGGTGAGCGCCAGGCCGCCCAGCGCCAGCACGCACCCCGCCGCGGCGGCTCCCGCCACCGGCCCCGACGGCGCCGTCCCCGGGCCGAACAGAACCCGGATGAGCGGCGGGCCCAGAGGCATGGCGGCGGCGAAAGCGGCGGCCGCCAGGGCCACTGTCACGCCGGCTACGGCCAGGGCCGGCCGGCGCAGACAGTCCCGCCCCCCTTCGGAAACACGGCGGGTGAGCGGGCCGGTGGCCCGCACCGTCAGCCCCAGGGCGACCAGGTAGGGGGCGCGGAACAGAGCCAGGGCGGCGAAGAGAGCAGTGACCTCGGCCTCTTCCCCTCCCAGGGCGGCGAGCAGTGGCGGGCCCCCATTGAGCACCACCTGGGCCAGAAGGACGCTCAGCCCGGCGGCGCCCACCAGTCCGGTAGAGGGCCGGGGGGCGGCCCGCGGGTCGAGCCGCAAGGCCCGCGGCCACAGGAGGGCGACGGCCGGGCCGGCCAGCAAGGCGGCGGCGAGCAGGCGCGGGTCACGGTCCACCGCCAGCAAGACGGCGCCGGCCGTCAGGCGCAGCACGTTCTCCCCGCCGATGGCCGCCGCCGCCGCCGAGTATCGTCCCGACCCGGCCAGAACCCCCCGCACCAGGCCCATGAAGCCCGCCCCTGCGGCCACCCCGGCCACGCAAACCGGCCAGACCCACGACCCGTCGCCGAAGAAGCGGCCGCCCAGGAGAAAGGCCACGAGGCCCTCGACCGCCGCCACCGCCCCGGCCAGGAGAACTACCCGGCCCCGGGCCGCCCGCACCCCGCCCGAGTGCCCGTCGAGGGCCATCTGCCGGATGACCCAGTGCTGGATGGGAAAGGTGAGGAGGGCGGCTGAGAAGGCCCAGAAGATCCAGACGATGGCCACGGGAGCGAACCGGTCCGCCCCCAGGGATCGAATCCCCAGCGCGATGAAGCCGTAGGCGGCCAGGCCGTTGACCACCGACCCGACCAAGAGGGCGCCGGACTCCCCCGCCGCCCGCCGAGAGGAGCGCATGGCCGGGACGGTACACACCGTGAGCCCTGCAGTGGCAGCATGAGCGGCGGGCGGCACCCGTGCGGAAACGAGCCCTGCCTGCCCTGGCCAACCTGACGCTGCTGGCCGCCGCCTGCGGAGGGGACGGCGCCGCCCCCAGCACCGGTGCCACGACCGCGCGTCGGCCCCCTTACGACTCGCGGCGCAATACGGGCGTCTGTCCACGGCCACCGGACGGCCAGAGAGACCTGATCGCTGGTAGGAGAGGTGCACCGGGAGAATCGCGACGCTTTCGTCGAATCGGCATCGAGCCGGCCTTCTGAAACCCGCTGAACCCTATTGGGCCGCAGATCCAGAAGGGCGAGAAGCGCCCCACCGGCAACGACTGCGGCGGTGACTGAGGCGTCGCTAAGGTAGCCGCGCCCCAAGGAGGCACCGGACCATGCCATACAGGATCCCCCGGCAGGTGGCCCGCCCGGCGGCGGTGTTGAGTACGCTGGCCGCCCTGGCCGGGTCGGCCGTCATCTTCTGGGCTGCTGCCACCGGGGACTACTGGTGGGCGGTCTGGGGTGGGGCCTTCTTCGCTGCGGCCGCCGTGTTGTGGTACCTGGGCGATGTCGCCGCCACCACCGGACCCGAAGGCGCCGACTAGAGGCGGGGCCGGGCGTCGGCCGGGCTACGATCCCGCTCCATGCCCCGGGCCAGGCCCATCTTCGCGGTTTCGTCCCTGCCCCTCCTGGGAGCGGGCTTCCTGCTGCTCCAGGTGCGCCGCGCCGCCCATCGCGACGACCTCCCCTCTTTCGCCAACCAGGACATCTCGGGCGCTTTCGGCGACCCCGCCTCGCCGCCGCTGCGCCTGGTGGCGGTCGGCGACTCCTCCCTGACCGCTCCCGGAATCAACGACCTCGACTCCGTCTGGCTGCGCCGCCTGGCGCGGCGCTACGCCGAGAGCCACCGGGTGGAGCTGATCTCCCTGGGTGTCGGCGGCTCCCGGGCGCGTGACGTCGTCGAGGGCCAGTTGGATGCGGCGGTGTCCCTCCGGCCGGACATCGCCGTGGTCACCGTAGGCTCCAACGACGCCATCAGGACGACCTCCGTCCGGCGCTTCACCGCCGACATGGAGAGGATCGTGAGCTGCCTGGAGGCGGTATCGGGGGCGGTGGTGGTGCTGGGCATGGGCGACCTGGGCTCCATCCCCCGCCTCCCCCCCAGCCTGCGCCCCTACCTCAGCCGGCGCTCGCGCGGCTTCGACGGCGCCTGCGTGAAGGTGGCGGTGGCCCACCCACACACCGTCAAGGTGCACACTCGGGGGCGTATGGTCGCGGCCTTCTGGGAGAACCAGGCGCTCTTCGCCCCCGACCTCTTCCACGCCTCGGAGCGAGGGCACGCCGTGTTCGCCGCCGAGGCGGCTTCCGCTTTCGAGGCGGCTTACCGCATCGCCCTGCGCCGTCGCGCCGCGCGGAGCTAGCCCTCCCCGGCGGCGGCGATGGTGATGTCGCCCGAGACCGAGCCCACCTGCAGCCGGGCGGGGGCGCCGCCCCCGTCTCCCGACACCGGGAAATCGGTGCGCACGTCGCCCGACAGGCTCTGCAGCGCTATCGAGTAGCGGCGGCCTGCCGGCACGCGCACGCGCACGTCGCCGCTCACCGTCTTGACGTCGAGGCGCCTGCCCTCGAACCGGGCGAGGGCAACAGCGCCGCTGGCCGTGCGCACCGTCAGTTCGCCGGCCACGGTACCGAGCGCCACATCGCCCGAGGCAGTCTTGACCCCGGCGCTTCCGAGGACCTCGGCCACCCGGATATCGCCGGAGGCGCTCACCACATCGAGGCTACCCGCCGAGACGGCGACCAGGTCGCCGGAAGCCAGGCGAGCGGTGAACCGGCCCTCGACCACTCCGGCCTCGACCCCGCCGGAGGCGCTGCTCACGTCCACCTCGCCGGCGGTGGTGCCGAGCACCAGGCCGGCCGAGGCCAGCCGCGCCCGCACCTCCGGAGCGGCGCCCACCGCGATCTCCACATCCACCGCCGTCCAGCGCCCCCACCCGGCGCGCTCGGGCTCGACAGTGATCGTGTCCCCGCGAGCCTCGATGGACAGCCGGCCCAGGTCGCCCTCCGTGGCGCGGGCCCGCACCACCACTTCGCCCTCTCGGCCGGCCACCACCCGAACCCACCCGGCGGGCAAGCGCAGCACCAGCCGCGGCGGCCCGATGACCTCGAAACGTTCCGTGCGCTCGCTCATGTCTCGATCGTCCCTTCGACGCGGCGCCCCCACGGGCGGTGACGGCCACCCTGGGCGGAGAGCGTCCTCACCAGCCAGGCATTCAGCGACTCTCCCCGGTCCGCCGCCGCCTCTTCGATCATCTGCTTCAGCCGGGGCGAGAGGCGCAGGGTGACCCGGGCGTCGGCCGCCTCATCGCCGGGGGCAGCCGCCGGCCCGGCCTCCTCGAGCCGGACCCGTAGCGCCGGCTCCCCCTCTTCGAGGATCACCTCGACGCGGTGCCCCGGCAGTTGCGCCCGCACCTCGGCCGCCGCCTGTTCCGCCAGGTCGAGAGCCAGGCCCCGGACCGCCGGCGCGGCGGCGGCGAGCAGGGCCCGCCCCGCCGCCTCGATCGCCGGGTCGCTACCGGCGAGGAACATCTGCTGCTCCAGGGTCGCCTGGAGGCGAGTGATGGCCACCGTGGTATCCATGGTCACCCCTTCAGCGCACCGGGGCCGGCCGCAGCGTCCCTGCAACCGCCGGGGCGGTCGCGAGACGCCGGGGACGGGAACGGGGACGGGGACGACTACGGGACGCCCCCTCGGCTGCCCGGGCCCGGTGCAGGGCCAGGGCCAGGTCGCTGTGGTACCACATGTTCTGCTCCCTTCGCCGTCGATGTGACTGCGTTGTGACGTCACTATGATGTCACAACGCAGTCACGCTGTCAAGCCCCCTTGCCGAACGACCGGTGTTACCCTTCAGGCCGCACTCCGGGGAGCTCGGGCGAGCCGAGCTGAGAGGGTGGCTGACCGCTTGCCGCGGCTGCGCCACCGACCCGTGGAACCTGATCTGGGTAATGCCAGCGGAGGGAACTCTTGGAGAGCAACGGCCCTGCAGTGGTCTTCGCCGGGGGCGACCCCGTGCCCGACGCGGTGCGCCACCTCCTCCCCCGGGGGGCCCTGGTGGTCGCCGCCGACTCCGGCCTCGACCTGGCCCGGCGCCTCGGCGTGCCCGTGGACCTCGTTGTGGGCGACTTCGACTCGGCCGACCCGGCCGGGGTGGCCGCGGCGGCGGCCGCCGGCTCCCGCCTGGAGCGCCATCCGGTGGACAAGGACGCCACCGACCTGGAACTGGCCCTCGACGCCGTGCTTCGCCTGGGACGCTCCCCGGTGCGGATCGTGGGAGGTGCCGGGTGGGACCGTCTCGATCACCTGATGGCCAACTTCCTCCTGGTTGCCTCGCCCCGCTACGCCTCCCTGCGCCTGCGCTGGCGAGCCAAGAGGGCTGAGGTGGCCCCGGTGCACGGCCGCCTCGCCCTCGCCGGCGCCCCCGGCGACCTCGTCACCCTGCTGGCAGTGGGGGGCCCGGCCACCGGGGTCACCACCGCCGGGCTGCGTTGGCCCCTGCACGCAGAGACCCTCGCCCCGGGCTCCACCCGTGGCGTAAGCAACGAGCTCGCCGCCTCCGCCGCCGCCGTATTCGTGGAGACGGGCGTGCTGGTGGCCATCCACACCGGGAGGGAGCCGTGAGACGTCTAGCCGCCTTGATCCTCACCGCCGTGGCCGCCGTCTCCGGGGCCTGTGGCGGCGCGGCCGCCCCAGACACGGTGCGCCTGCTTACCCACGATTCGTTCGTGATCTCCGACGCTGCCCGGGCCGCTTTCGCCGCCACAACCGGGCTCAGGCTGGAGGTGCTGCGGGCCGGCGACGCCGGGTCCATGGTGAATCAGGCGGTCCTGACCGCCGGCAACCCGGTGGCCGACGTGCTGTACGGGGTCGACACCACCTTCCTGTCCCGCGCCCTGGAGGCCGGCTTGTTCCTGCCCTACGAGAGCCCGGCCCTGTCCGGGGTGCTCCCCGGCCTGGCGGCCGACCCGGAGCACCGGGTGACCCCCATCGACTACGGAGATGTCTGCCTCAACTACGACAAGGCCGCTTTCGGCGCCACCGCGCCGCCGCAAGGCCTGGCCGACCTCACCGCTCCCGCCTACCGGGGCATGCTCGTGGTCGAGGACCCGGCCACCTCTTCCCCCGGTCTGGCCTTCCTCCTGGCCACCATCGCCACCTTCGGGGAGGACGGCGCCTACACCTGGCAGGACTACTGGGCCGGCCTCAGGGCCAACGACGTGCAAGTGGCCGCCGGATGGGAGGAGGCCTACTACGGAGCCTTCTCCGGAGGGTCGGGCGAGGGCGACCGTCCCATCGTGGTCTCGTACGCCTCGTCGCCCCCGGCCGAGGTCATCTACGCCGACCCGGCGGTGAGC
Source organism: Actinomycetota bacterium (assembly GCA_043810615.1). Lineage (GTDB taxonomy): Bacteria > Actinomycetota > Acidimicrobiia > Spongiisociales > UBA11373 > VGBK01. Next base: position 28,437 of record JBDROA010000195.1, read on the forward strand.
GAGGCCCCCACGGCGGTGGTCACCGAAGGCTGCTTCCGCCAGGTCGAGTTCGCCGGCATCCTGCGGGGCACCCCCCGGGAGGACGCCGCCCGGGCCCTGATCGACTTCCTGCTGAGTGAGGGCTTCCAGGAAGACGTCCCCCTCACCATGTTCGTCTTCCCCGCCCTGGCGGCCGCCGAGCTGCCCCCCGAGTTCTTGGCCCACACCCGGGTCCCCGAAACGCCCCTGACCATGGACCCGGCCGTCATCGAGGCCAACCGCGAGCGGTGGGTGGAACAGTGGGCCTCGATAGTGCTGCGGTGAGACGCCACCCCCGCCTCGCCTTCGCCCTGGTGGCGGCCCTGCCCCTGGCCTTCCTATTCGCCTTCTTCTTCTGGCCGGTGGGGTCCATCGTCGCCACCGGCCTCTTCCCCGGCGGCCGCTTCGACCTCGATCCCTTCCGGCGGGCCCTCGCAGGCGGCCTGCCCGGCGTGGCCTGGTTCACCTTGTGGCAGGCGGCGGCATCCACCGCCCTCACGCTTGTCGTGTCGCTGCCCGGGGCCTACGTCTTCGCCCGCTACGACTTCCCCGGCAAACGCACGCTGCGCGCCCTGTTCGCCGTGCCCTTCGTCCTCCCCACGGTGGTGGTGGGCACCGCCTTTCTCGCCCTGGTTGGCCCCGGCGGCCTGCTCGGGGTGCGCCTCGACGGCACCATCTGGGCGATCCTCGCCGCCCACGTGTTCTTCAACTGCGCCGTGGTGTTGCGCACTGTGGGCGGCCTGTGGGCCCACCTCGACCCTCGGCTGGAAGAGGCGGCCCGACTGCTCGGGGCGAGCCGGTGGCGGGCCTTCACCGCCGTGACCCTCCCCCTGCTGCGCCCCGCCCTGGCCGCGGCGGCCTCCCTCGTGTTCCTATTCACCTTCACTTCCTTCGGGACGGTCCTGCTGCTCGGCGGGCCCGGCCTGGCCACCCTCGAGGTGGAGATCTACCGCCACACCACGGCTCTCTTCGACCTGCCTCTGGCCGCAGTCCTCTCCCTGGCCCAGATGGCGGGGGTAACCGCCGTCTTGCTGGCCTACTCCCGCTACCAGGAGCGCCGCTCAGTGGAGCAGAGCCTGCGCCCCGCCGCCGAGGTGGTCCGCCGCCCCCGCACCGCGGCGGAGCGGGCCCTGGTGGCCGGCACCCTGGCGGGCACCGCCCTGCTCCTCCTGGGGCCCCCGGCAGTGCTGGTGGCGCGCTCCCTGGACACGGGGTCGGGGTGGGGCCTGGGCTTCTACCGGGCCCTGGGGCAGCCCGGGCGCACCGGGGCCCGCCTGGTGGATCCCGTCCGGGCGGTGGGCAACTCCGCCTCGTTCGCCGTGGTGGCCACGGCGGTGGCCCTGGCCGTGGGCCTCCTGGCGGCGGCGGTCATCGCCCACCGGCGGGGGCGGGCCTCGCGGTGGTTCGACACCCTGCTCATGCTGCCCCTGGGGACCTCGGCCGTCACCATCGGTTTCGGGTTCCTGGTGGCCCTCGACTCCCCCATCGACCTGCGGGCGTCGTGGGTGCTGGTCCCCCTGGCGCACGCCCTGGTGGCCGTGCCTTTCGTGGTGCGCGCCGTGGTGCCGGTGCTGCGAGCGGTGCGCACCCGCCTGCGCGAGGCCGCTGCCGTCCTCGGGGCGCCGCCCCGGCGGGTGTGGCGCGAGGTGGACCTGCCACTGATGGCCCGGGCGGCGGCTGCCGGGGCCGGGTTCGCCTTTGCCGTGTCGCTCGGTGAGTTCGGGGCCACGGCCTTCATCGCCCGCCCCGACACCCCCACCCTGCCGCTGGCCATCTTCCGCTTCCTGGGCCAGCCCGGGACGCTCAACTTCGGCCGGGCGATGGCCATGAGCGTGATCCTGATGGCGGTCACCGCAGCGGCGGTGGCCCTCATCGACCGCCTCCGTCCCGCCGGCCTGGGGGACTTCTGATGCTCGAGGTGCGCCGGGCCACGGTCCGCTTCGACGGCCTCACCGCCGTCGAAAGCCTCGACCTGATGGTGGACGACGGCGAGGTGGTGGCGGTGCTCGGGTCCAGCGGCTCGGGCAAGACCACCCTGCTGCGGGCGGTGGCGGGACTGCATGCGCTCGACGAAGGCCTAATTCTCTGGGATGGCGCCGACCTGGCGGGGGTGCCCCCCCACCTCAGGGGCTTCGGCCTGGTGTTCCAGGATTTCGCCCTCTTCCCCCACCTCGATGTGGGGCGCAACGTGGAGTTCGGCCTGCGCATGCAGGGCCTTCCCCCCGCCGAGCGCCGCCGCCGCGCCGCCGCCGCCCTCGAGCGCGTCGAGATGCCCGGGATGGAGCGGCGCAAAGTGAGCACGCTCTCCGGCGGGCAGGCGCAGCGGGTGGCCCTGGCCCGGGCCCTCGCCCCGGGGCCGCGCCTGCTGCTCTTCGACGAGCCCCTGGGATCGCTCGATCGGGCCCTGCGCGAGCGGCTCACCGCGGAGTTGCGCCGCCTGCTGGCCGGCCTCGGGGTGACCGCCCTCTACGTCACCCACGACCAGGAGGAGGCCTTCGGCCTGGCCGACCGGGTGATGATCCTGGATGGCGGCCGGGCCCTCCAGGTGGGCACCCCTGAGGAGGTGTGGCGGGCCCCCGCCGGGGAGCGGGTGGCCGACTTCCTGGGCCTGCGCAACGTCGTGAAAGGCCGGGTGGATGGCCTGGAGGCGCACACCGCAGCCGGTCTGATCCCGGTTCCCCCCGGGACGCCGCAGGGCCAGGCCCGGCTGGTGATCCGCCCCGGGGCGTTCCGCCTCGACCCGGCCGGGACGGTGGCGGGAGTGGTGCGGGCCCGCCGCTTCCGGGGGAGCGATTACACGGTGGAGGTGGAAGCCGGCGGCATCGTGCTCGAGGCCACCCTCCCCCACGCTCCCCTCCCCGGCGCTCCGGTGCGCCTCGGTGTGGACCCCGGGGGTGTCTCGCGGCTGTGACGGGCCGACGTCCCGGGTCTGGTGGAAGCGGATGTGCCCCCCGGCGTCCTTCGACACGATCGCGGCGTCCTCGATGCGGATGGTCTGCCGCTGCTGCAGGCGCAGCGAGGGGAGCAGCGCCTCCTGGGCCCGCAGGGCGCAGTCCGCTTCGATGGCCGGCAGGCGCGAGGGCCCATCACCTTTGGGGGGACCGCCGCACTCACCTCGACCCATGGGTACGAGCCCGTTGTCACAGTGTTCCTCGGATGGGTGGCCCCATTGTGTATGGGCCTCCCCGAAGCCAAGGGGGGATCCGGCCGTCCGGGTCGCCGGCCCGCAGGACTCCTGCGGATGCCGGGCCTCATTGCTTCCTGAGGTAGGAGGTGTGGTGGTGGGCGGTTCGGTGGTGGCAGCGGCAGCGCAGACGGAGGTTTCGGAGAAGACGGTAGTGGCATCGCCCATTCCCTCTGACCGGATCGAGCAGGAACCGTCCCCCTTGCGCGTGGTCGGCAACTGTCATATGTTCTACCATATGCTCATGCCTCGCAGGCAAGTCCTGGTGCAACTCGACGACGAACTGGTGGCGCGCCTCGACCACCTCGCCGACCGCATGGAAGTGAGCCGGTCGGAGCTGCTCCGCAGAGGAGCCCTTGCCGTCCTCGAAGCGGCTCGGCTGAACGAGGCGGAGCGCGCCCTGCTGGCCGCCTACCAACGACAACCCCAGGACCCCGTTCTCGTGGCTACAGCACGCCGCCTGGCGGCAGAGACGGCGCCCGAGTGGTAGCCCGCAACGAGGTCTACTGGGCCGACCTGGGGCCTCCCGCCGGCCGCCGCCCCGTATGCGTCTTGACCCGGACGGCCGCGATCCGCGTCCTCCAGGCCGTGACCTGCGCACCGATCACCCGCACCATCAGAGGTATCTCTTCAGAGGTCGAGGTGGGTCTCGCCGAGGGCCTCCCCCAGGCCGGGGTGATCACCTGCGACAACATCATCACGATCCCGAAGACAGCCCTGGAACCAGAACCGGTGGGCGTCCTCGACCTGGGGAAACGGGCCGAACTCGACCGGGCGCTGCGATTCGCCCTCGACATCGCCTACTAGACGTCAGGTGGGATGGCCCTCACAGACTGCGGCCTCCGTCACCACTCCCTCGGCCGAATCGCACCTCCCGGGGACACCGGTGACCCACCGTCCCGCCCGGTCAAACTGCCGGTTGGACAACTGCCGGGTTGCCGAGAGGTCGATAGTTACACCAGCCAGCCGAGAGCGCCTACGCCCGGCCCATCCACCACCGTCTACACGGCGGCAGTCCTAGGCGGCGGCTGAACGCCGACCCGGGGCCCGGATAGCCCATGCCCCCGACGCGCCCCGCCTGGCTCCCGCTGAGGACCCCTAACC
>JBDROA010000196.1:0-12973 GCA_043810615.1 Actinomycetota bacterium
ATCTACCTAGAAGAGGGGCGGCCCAGCGGGGCCGGCCCTGTCGCTTCCCCCTCCCCCGGCGTTGGGAGGGGGGGCGGGGGGGGGCTTCCGCGGTGCCGCGGGGGGGGGGGGGGGGCGGGGGGGGGGGGGCCGGGGCCGGGCCGGGGCCCTACTTGGCCCCGAAGGCCGTCCGTAGGTCGTTGGAGGCGAACGCCCCCTGGTTGGGCAGGCCGGCGGCGTAGCGGTACAGCGCCGTCTGGAAGATGCCGCTCAGCGCCGAGAGCACCATGGCCACGGTCAGGATCCACACCACCCCGATGGTCAGGAGCAGCGGATTTACCGGATCCCCCAGGGCGACGGCGCCGGCGATGGCGGCGATGCCGGGCAGCACGGCCAGGAAGCCGAGCAGCCCGAAGCCAACCCGGGCGGCCACGTTCTCGCCCCAGGTGCCCTTGAACAGAGCGGTGGAGCGGCGCAGGGCGTCGCCCACCCGGAGATCCTCGATCACCAGGATGGGGATGACCAGGAAGGTAACCAGCGACCAGGCCATCCCGGCGATCCCGGAGATGACCTTGCCCAGGGTGCCGGCGCGTTCCTCGAGAGCGCGGAGCAGGGCCGAGACGGTGGCCGAGAGCAGGGCCCAGGGGAACAGCCGCCCCGCTCGGGAGGCCGCCCCGCGCACGGCGCTGCCCACAGTGGGGTCGCCCCCTTCGAGGCGCTGATTGGCGGCGTGGACCAGGGCGGCGTTGAAGAAGATCGTGATGTACGCCAGCACCAGGTAGGCGAGGAACGCCAGCGGGAGGATGACCCACGCCGGGTTCTGCTCCGTCTCGGCGCGCCCCACCCACGCCATGGGGATGAGGAAGGAGGCGGCTACCACCAGGGTGGAGAGAAGGGAGAGCAGGGGGAGGGCGATGAGTTCTTTGTCGGCCTTGAGAACCTCCCACGAGGCTCGGGCCAGCTGCACGGTTCTCGAGATGCGTCCCATGGCCCCAGTGTATGCCGGGGCCCCCGGTGGAGGTGAGCTGCAGAAGCCCTCTCCGCCCGCCCTCTCCCGCCGCCGCGGGAGAGGGGGCAGGCCGCCGTCTCCGCCTTGCCCGCCCGGGACGGTAGAGGGCAGCCTCCGGTAGCATCCGGGGCCAGGCATGGACGACCCCTTCGCGCCCGATCCCGGCTTCCAGCCGTTGCGCCACCGCGCTCCTCGCTGGCCTTTCGTGCTGGTGGGGGCATTCCTGCTGCTGGGAGCGGCAGTGCTGGTCCTGTGGCCGATCGAACTGCCTTACTACGCCATCGCCCCCGGGCCGGTGGAGGAGGTTGCCGACCTCATCTTGGTCGACGACGTGCCGGTGTACGCCACCAACGGGGACCTCTTCCTGCTCACCGTGGGGCTGCGCGAGGTGAACGTCTTCGAGTTTGTCGAGGCGGAGCTCGATCCCAGGGTGGACCTCTGGGGCCGCGACGTCGTCCGGCCGCCGGGCGTCACCCAGGAGCAGCAGACCCGCACCAACCTGCAGGCCATGGACCGGTCCATCGACACCGCGGTCTACGTGGCGCTGACCCGCCTCGGCTACGAGATCGGGTTCACCGGCGAGGGGGTGACGATCCTCGAGGTGGTGGCGGACAGCCCGGCCGCCGGGGTGTTGCAGGCGGGCGACGTGGTCACCGAGATCGACGGGAAGCAGGTGCTCACCTCGGACGACGCCTCCAACGAGATCCGTTCCCACCAGATCGGGGACACGATCCGCCTCGTCGGCACCCGCAACGGGGAGCCCCTCGCCGTGTGGGTGACCCTGGCAGCCCACCCCGAACTGGAGGGCTCGCCCATGGTGGGCGTGGTGCTCGACACGGTGAACCTCGACCTCGAACTGCCCATCGACCTCCAGGTGGACTCGCGCAACATCGGCGGGCCTTCGGCGGGGATGATGTACGCCCTGGCGGTGCTCGACCTGCTCACCGAGGAGGACCTGACCAAGGGGCATCGCATCGCCGGGACGGGCACCATCAGCTTCGACGAGACCGTGGGAGCCATCGGCGGGGTGCGCCAGAAGGTCTTCGCCGCCCGCTCGGTGGGGGCGGAGTTCGTGCTGGTGCCCACCGACAACTACGCCGACGCCCTCACTGCCGCCGGCAAGGGCATCCAGGTGGTGGCGGTGGCCACCCTTCAGGACGCCCTGGACTTCCTCGACTCGCTGGAACTGGTCCCCGCCGGCGTCGCCTCCTCCTGACAGGAAGCTCCGGCAGGTAGCGGGTGTGATGGCGCTCCGACTCGTGCCGCGACTCCGGCCCACCCGATGAGCCGGGCCGGGGTGTTGCCGCAGGTCCCGGAGTCGGGCGGTTGATCCCGTCCCGCACCGGGGCCAGGGGGTATCGTGCGCCCATGCCCGACCAGGAGATGGGTTCGGATCGCCTCGTCCCCAAGGGCTTGCCGGGGGCCCGCCGGGGTTACGCCCGTCACGCGGTGGAGAGCCTGCTGCGCGAGGCCCGGGAGACCTGGGCCGCCCTCGAGGGGGAGCACCGCCGCTTGCTCGCCGAGATCGAGCGCACGGGGGGCCTGGAGTACCTGGCGCGAGACCTGGGAGAGGTGGGGGGCGACGTGGGCCGCCTGCTCGGCGACGCCCAGGAGGCGGCCCGGGGTTTGCGGGAGCGAGCCCGTTCCGATTCGGCCGAGCGGGTGGCCGCCGCGGTCGTTGAGGCCCGCCGTCTGGGGCCCGAGGCCGCGGCCCAGGCCTTCCACTTGCGGGTCGACGCCTGGGCCGCCGCCGAGGCCCTGCTGCGCCAGGCCGAAGAGGCGCACCAATCCCTGATCGCCGAGGCCGAAGCCGACGTGCTGGTGGTGCGCGCCGACGCCGAGCAGGAGGCCTACCGCCTGGTGGCCACGGCCCGGCGGGGGGCCCAGGATGTGATGCGGGAAGCGCGTTTCGCAGCCGAGCGCACCATGCTCGAACTGCAGGCCCAGCCGGAGCGCATCCTGCCGGTGGACCCCGTTGCGCCGGCTCCGGCGGAGCCGGCCCCCAGGCGCCGCCGGAGCCGCGGCCTCGCCGAACCCGTGGCGCGCCGCGAAGACTTGATCCGGGTCATCCAGCCGCCCGACACCCGCCGCCAGTCGGCCGGCGGCATCGACCCGGCTTCCTACGGCGACGCCCTGGCCGCCGAGGTCTAGGCGTTGCGGGTGAGCGGCGAGGTCGAGGCGGTGCCGCCCGAACCCCTCCCCGGGCCGCCGGAGGCGGCGCCTGAGGTGTTGGCAGATGCCGCGGCCGGCGAGGCGCCCGCCGTCGGGGCGGCTACGGCAGCGGAGGAAGCCCCCGAGGAAGCCCCCGAGGAAGCCCCCGAGGAAGCCCCGGCACCGGAGGAGCCCTCCCTTGCGGCCGTGCCGGAGCCGGCGAAAGCTGGGAAGCGACCGGTGGTCGTCGACGATCTCTTCTCCCGACTGCGAGGGACCGCCCGCCGCCGTCCGACCGCCCCCCCCGTCGAGGGGGAGGAGGCCCCGCCGGCTGCCGGTGCCGCCTCACCGCCGGCGGCCGCTCCCGGGGCCGACGCCCTCGAGGTGCGCGAGCGGCTGCTGCTCCCCGTGCAGAACCGGGCGCTGCGGCGGGTGAAGGAAGGGATCGTCGAATTACAGAACGTAGCCCTCGACGCCCTGCGCGTCTCCGGTTCCTGGGAGGGGTCGCCTACCGCCGCGGTGATGCTGACGGCGGCGTTGGACCCGGTGGCCGAAGAGGGCGCCGAAGCGGGGGCGACGGCGACCGGCCTGTTCATCGGGGGAGAGCCGCCGGCGCCGGTGATCTCCGCGCGCGGCGCCACCCTGGTGGTGGCAATGGCCGGGGACCTTGTGGGGCAGGTGCAGGCGGCCGTAGCCAGTGCCGCCGGGGCCGGGCCGCTGGAAGTGGCGGCGGCGGTGGCCCGGGTCTTTCGCGCCTGGCGCAGCGACGAAGCGGAGCGCTGGGTGCGGGCGGTGGCCTATGCCGCCTATCACGACAGCTTGCTCGCCGGCCTGGCGGTGGCCGGGGTGACGGCGGTAACCCCGGTGCCTTCCGGGCTGCTGTGCCCGGAGTGCCCGGCGGGGCGCGGCGCAGCCTGGGACCCGGCCGGCAGCCCGCCGTCGGGCACGACTCGGCCCCCGGCGCACCCCGGCTGCGTCTGCACGGTGCAGCCGGCGTAGGGGCGGACTGCGCGGTCTGGCTCTGTAGCTCTCTTGCCCTCTCCGGCGCGGCGGGAGAGGGGGCCCGGCGGCCGGCGGGGGCGTCGCTTTCTCAGTTTCCCTCCCCTTCATCCCCTCCCGCTGCCGCGGGAGGGGAGACGTCGGTTCGCCCATGGCGGTATGGTGCGGGGGTTGCCCTTGAAGTCCTGTCCGGCGCGGCGGGAGAGGGGACGCAACTGCCTCTCCAGCGGAGGCGGGAACTGCGCAAACCCCTTCCCGCCCCAGTCCGGCCGCCGGGACCGTACAATGACTTGCTCATGATCGAACACGAAGACACCTCCCCCATCCCGGCCCGCCCTCGCCGCTTCGGTGCGGGTCGGCGGATCCTGGTGGTGACGGCCCTGCTGGTGCTGCTGCTGCTCCTCAGCCTGCGCGGCCTGGCCAACTTCTGGACCGACTACCTGTGGTTCGACTCGGTGGACTTTTCCGCGGTGTGGCGCACCCTGCTGTTCACCAAGATCGTGCTGGCGCTCATCGGCATCGTGGTCGCGTTCGGCTTGATGCTGGGCAACATTTGGCTGGCGCAGCGGGTGGGCCCGGAACTGGCGCCCGCCGGGCCGGGTGAGCAACTGGTGGTGCGCTACCGCTCCTTGCCGGCCTTCCGCCGCTGGTTGATGCTGCTGGGCATATCGGGATTCTTCGGCCTGGTGCTCGGCCTGGGGGCGGTGGGCTGGTGGGAGAACTGGCTGCTGCTCTCCAACCGGCAGTCGTTCGGGGTGGCCGACCCGGTCTTCTCCAGAGACATCGGCTTCTACGTGTTCCAGGTGCCGTTCTGGCGGGACCTGTTTGGGTGGGCCTTCCAGTTCACCGTGGTCACGGCGCTGGTGGTGGCCGTCGTCTATTACCTGAACGGGAGCATCCGGGTGCACCCCCGTGGGGTGCGGGTGGCGCCCGGGGTCAAGGTGCACCTCTCGGTGCTGCTGGCGGTGCTGGCCCTGCTGAAGGCGGTGGGTTACTGGCTCGACCAGTTCGACCTGCTCTACAGCGAGCGGGGAGCGGTGTTCGGCGCCGCCTACACCGACATTCACGCCCGGCTGCCGGCCCTGCGCCTGCTCTTCTTCATCTCGCTGTTCGCCGCCCTCCTGCTGATGGTGAACATCCGCATCCGGGGTTGGATCCTGCCGGCGGCGGCAGTCGGCCTGTGGCTGGTGACCTCCATCGCCCTCGGCGGCATCTGGCCGGCGGCGGTGCAGCGCTTCTCGGTGCAGCCCGACGAGATCAACAAGGAACTGCCTTACATCGAGAGGAACATCGCCGCCACCCGCGCTGCTTTCGGGTTGGGCGAGGTGGAGGTGCGCTCCTTCGCCGCCGACGAGACCCTGACCGCCGCCGACCTGGCGCTGAACGCCTCCACCATCGACAACGTGCGCCTGTGGGATCCCGCCGTCCTGCTGACCACCTACCGCCAGCTGCAGGAGTTGCGCCCCTTCTACCAGTTCGGCGACGTCGACGTGGACCGCTACGTGCTCGACGGGGAGATCACCCAGGTGATGCTTTCCCCCCGCGAGTTGGACGAGGCCGACCTGCCCGGAGCCGGCTGGGTGAACCGCCACCTGGTGTTCACCCACGGTTACGGGGCGGTGGTGAGCCCGGCCAACAGCGTCACCACGGAGGGTCAGCCCGCCTTCCTGGTGAAGGACATCGCCCAGGCCGCCGAGGTGCCCGAGGGGCTCGGCATCAGCCAGCCCCGGGTGTACTTCGGCGAGGCGGTGAACTCGAGCAACTTCGTCATCGTGGGCACCAAGGAGCAGGAGGTCGACTACCCGCTGGAGTTGGCCGGGGGCGAGGCCGGCTTCGCCTTCAACTCCTACGACGGCGGCGGCGGCATCCGCATAGGCTCCTTCTTCCGCCGCGCCGCCTTCGCTCTGCGCTTCGCCGACCTGAACACCCTCATCAGCAGCCAGATCACCGGCGACAGCAGGGTGCTGATGGTGCGCAACATCCTGGATATCGTCGAGAAGGCCGCTCCCTTCCTGCACGCCGACGCCGACCCGTACACGGTGATCCTGGACGGGCATCTGGTGTGGGTCATCGACCTGTACACCACCACCGACCGGTACCCCTACTCCAGCCGGGCCTACACCGGCCGGCTCAACGCCGCGCGCGCCGACCTGCCCACCGGCTTCAACTACGTGCGGAACGCGGTGAAGGCCACCGTCGACGCCTACGACGGCACCGTCACCTTCTACGTGGTGGACGAGGCCGACCCGATGCTGGCCGTCTACCGGGGCATCTTCCCCAGCCTGTTCACCCCCATGGCCGAGATGCCCACAGTGCTGCAGGAGCACCTGCGCTACCCGGAGGACCTCTTCCGGGTGCAGAGCGACATGTTCCAGCTGTACCACGTCACCGACCCGCGGGTATTCTTCAACAACACCCTGGCCTGGCAGGTGGCCAAGGATCCCTCGAACACCCCGGTGGAGTCGTTCCGCCTGGCGTATGCCGCCGAGAACCGGCCCATGGTGCCGTACTACCTGCTGATGCGCCTGCCCGGCGAGGCCGACCTCTCGTACCTGGTGCTGCAGCCGTTCACCGCGGCCGCCCGGCCCAACATGGTGGCTTTCCTGGTGGCCAAGAGCGACCCGGAGGAGTACGGCCAACTGATCAGCTTCGAACTGCCGGCCGACTCGTTCGTCGACGGGCCCGGCCAGGTGGGGGCCCGCATCAACCAGGACCCGGACGTGTCGAAGGAATTCACCCTGCTGGGGCAGGAGGGCTCCGAGGTGGTCCAGGGCAACATGCTGGTCGTGCCCATCGACGAGTCGATCCTCTACGTGCAGCCCATCTACATCCAGGCCCGCCAGGAAGGCGGCACCAACGGCACCGCCATCCCCGAGTTCAAGCTGGTGGTGGTGGTGTTCGGCAACCGCATCGTGATGAGCGAGAGCCTGGCCGAGGCCCTCGCCGCGGTGTTCGGGGAGGGGCCTTCCACGCCGACCACGACCACCACCATGGTCCCCGGCGGGGGCGAGGTCAGCGACCAGGTGCAGGCGCTGCTCGACCGGGCCCAGGCGGCGTTCGTGGCCGCCGACACCGCCTTGCGCAGCGGCGACCTGGCCGGCTACGCGGCGAAGGTGGCCGAGGCGCAGGCTCTCGTGGAGCAGGCGGTGGGGCTGTTGGGAGGCCCTTAGGGGCCGAGCGGATAGGCTGCTGATCAGGCAGAATGCCTTCCCCTGTTGCCCCGCCCGGAGCCGCGTATCCCCAGGTCGGGGAGGTTTCGGCGCCGCACAGTTCGGTATGGACCCGAGACCCACACCACCTATCCGCGCGACTCCTTAGCCTCTCCCGCGGATGCGTCGGTCGTTGGTGCGGTGTCTGTGCCTCTCCCGCGGCCGGGGGAGAGGCGCGAGGCGGCACGCGTAGCGGACCCCAGGCTCTCACTGCCAGGCGATCGCTGAGCGGTGAGGGCAACAGCACGACAAAGGCAATCTCACCATGAGACTCGAAACCCCTCGGCAGCGCCGGCGGCGCAAGGCGCGGGAGGCCCCCTTCCCGCAAGGCTGGCGAGCCCTGCTCAGCAATCGGGTGGCCCATTGGTGCTTCCTGGACGACGCCGAGAGGGCGCGGTTGGAGGATCTCATCAAGGTCTTCCTGGTGGACAAGGAGTTCGAAGGCGCCGGCGGCCTGAAGGTGGCCGAGGACGTCAAGGTCACCATCGCCGCCCAGGCGTGTCTGCTGCTGCTGGGTCTCGATCACGACTACTACCGCGATGTTCACAGCATCATCGTCTACCCCTCGACCGTGATGCGCCGCGGCTCGCAGGCCTCGGCGGTGCTCGCCGGGGCGATCACCGAGGAGCCGGCGGCCCTGCTGGGCGAGGCTCGCCTCCACGGACCCGTGGTGCTGGTGTGGGACCAGGCGCTGACTCAAGCCCGGTACCCGGGGCGGGGGCACAACGTCGTCTACCACGAGTTCGCCCACAAGATCGACATGGCCGATGGGGCGGTCGATGGCCGGCCCCCGCAGCCCGATGGGCCCGCCTCCCGGCGCTTGGCCGAGGTGCTCCGGCGGGAGTTCTCTCTGCTGAGGGAGCGGGCCGACCAGGGGAGACCCACTCTGCTGGACGCCTATGGGGCGACGAACGCGGCGGAGTTCTTCGCCGTGGCCACCGAGGGCTTCTTCGACCTGCCGGTTTCGTTGCAGCAGCAGCACCCGGAGCTGTACGCGGTGCTGGCCGAGTTCTACCGCCAGGACCCGGCCGCCCGGGTGCTCCGGTGCGAGCCGGAGGAGATGGACCCTTAGGAGAACGGTTCGTCTGCGCCGTCGGGGGGTGGTGAGCCCCGTCGGCGCGCCGAGGTCGGCGGCGTGGGTTTCAGTCTCGTCGTGTCACCGTGTTGCAGGCCCGGGTGAGTTTGCTCGGGGAGGTTGGGGCGGAGTTGACCGCCCTGCGGCCGCCGGCGGAGGGGTAGGGGCCGCCCGGGGAGAGGGCCGGTGGCCGGCGCGAAGGGTATTGACCTGTGCACATCAACTATGCATACTCGTATGTATGCGAACCACCCTCAACTTGAGCGACGACCTGGTGGCCCGCGCCCGCCGTCTGTCGGGGATCGAGGAGAAGACGGCCCTGGTGCACGCCGGCCTGGAGGCGCTGATCGCCAGGGAGAGCGCCCGTCGGCTGGCGGCCCTCGGCGGCTCGAACCCCGGGCTACAGGCCCCGCGTCGTCGGCGGCCGGTGGGCTGATGCTGGTCGACACCTCGGTGTGGGTCGATCACCTAGTCAAGGGGAACCCCTCTCTGGCCGCGCTGTTGGAGGCCGGAGAGGTCGAGACCCATACCTTCGTCGTTGGGGAGTTGGCCCTGGGTCGCCTGTGCCGGCGGAAAGAGACCCTGGGCTACCTGGCAGCACTGCCCGGGGTGCCCGAAGCCGAGCACTGGGAGGTGCTCGGCCTGGTGGAGGAACACGATCTCGCCGGGTCCGGCCTGGGCTGGGTCGATGCCCACCTGCTGGCTTCGGCACTGGTAGGGGGCATCCGTCTGTGGACTAGCGATCGCACCCTGGCGGCCGCCGCCGCCCGGCTCGGGGTGGGTCGGGATTGAGCACCCCCTGTTGTGCTCCGCTCCGCAGGGGGTAAGATGACCAACACGACGCGGGGTGGAGCAGTCAGGTAGCTCGTCGGGCTCATAACCCGAAGGTCGCAGGTTCAAATCCTGCCCCCGCTACGAAGAAACCCGTTGCGCAGCAACGGGTTTCGGCGTTTCCGGGGTCCGCGTAGCGGCCATCTGGGGCACCTTCGGGCCAGTGGCCCGAAGGGAACCGGGAGAGAATGGCAACCCCATGAAAGTCGTCGACCCCATGGAAGAGTCGGCCGTGTCGCTCCGGAGGGGCCCAATCGCGCCTTCTGTATGCGGGTCCGACACTCCGTGTGGGGTTGTCCTGGGGCCTGCCTGAGGGCTTGGCGGCAGCATGATTCAGGCCATCAGGTCGCTAACCGAGGCGCTTTGGCGAGTGGTTCGGGGTTCATGCCGCCATCATGATCCAGTATCTGGTAAGTGTTTTTCATGATGCTGGAAGAGCAGAGATGCGAGGCGTCAAGTGGTCTGCGTCGCGTCGGGCGGGAGGAGTGGTCCAGGTGGGCGCGGAAGGCCATTCTCCACATTCTGCCAGGTCGGCGATGACCGGCTATGATGTGGTGCAGAGCCCCCGCGAGGGCCGATGTTCGGCATCGACCTCGAAAGGGGGTTCTGTCATGGCAGGGCCATTGCGTCGGGTTACCGACTACGACCGGGATCGGCCCCGGCCCCACAAGCGGCGGGGGCTCCTGCGCCACCGGCGGTTCCGGTTTATGGGCAAGAGTTCGGCCCCGCAGTTCGGGGAGGGGCGGCTCGGCGAAGGTGTCCAGGCCGATCCCGGTGTTCGGCCCCCGATCGTGGAGGCCGCGCTGCGGAAGGCGCGGACCCTTCAGACGAGGAGGCGGGTCGATATCGGGGAGGGGTGGTGAGCGCCCGGCGGGCGGCGAGCCCCCGGTGGTCCCGGTCGGGCCTGCCGACCGTCTGCGGGGTGAAACTCCCCGACGGGCGGGAGTGCATGAAGCGGGCGGGCCCGTTCGGGGCGTGCGACGCCCATTCCGACTGGAGGCAGCGTCCCAGGGTGCCGGCCACCCTGGATCCCCTGTGCTTTGGGGACTGCTACCTGGCCTGGCTTCGAGGACGGGGGCGGGAGCCGGTGATCCCCGACGACCTGGGGCGATTCCTCGGCTGGTGGCGGACCCTGCCCACGGTCGACAAGATACCGGTGCCCTGGTCGATGGATCTCTACCAGGTGCAGGTCCGGTGGCGCACCTGGTGCCGGCTCACCGGGCACCCGCGCCTCATCCCCTTCGACCTCACCCTGTTCTGCGAATGGTGGAAGGTGACATGAAGGCCCGGCCTCAGGCCGCCCGGTTCTGGTCGACGAGGGTGGCGATCTGGGCGGCGGCTTCGGCCTGCATGCCGGGGATCACGTGGGCGTACTGGTGGAGCGTGAAGGCCGGGGTGGAGTGGCCGAGGCGCTCGGAGATCACCTTGGCGGGAACACCGGCCCGCAGGGCGATGGTGGCGTGGCTGTGTCGCAGGTCGTGGAGGCGGATCCGGGGGAGTCCCGACCGGGCGACGACACGGTCGAACGCCTGGGAGAAGGAGTCGGGATGGATCGGCTCGCCGTCTGGCCGGCCGAAGACCAGATCGCCGACCACGGCGGCGGCGGTTCGCTCGCCCTCCTGGCGGTTGTGGTGGGCCCTGAGCTGGCGGCCGGTTTCGGTGTCGAGATCGATAACCCGGGCATGGTGGGTCTTCGGGGTGGACTCAAGGATCTCGTAGGCGACGGAGATGATGGCGTGGCGCACCGCAAGACGGCCGAGGTCCAAGTCGACGTCGGCCCAGCGGAGGCCGAGGACCTCGCCCCGCCGCATGCCGGTCATGGCGGCGAGCCGCCAGGCCACGGCCAGGGGATGGCCCCGGGTGAAGTGGAGGAACCGGCGGAGCTCCTCGGGTGTCCAGAAGTGCAGGTCGATGGGTGCCACCCTCGAAGGCCGGGGGGCCTTGGCCCGGCTGGCCGGGTTGGCGGCGATGACCTCGGCTTCCACGGCGTCGGCCAGCATGCCGTGGATGGTCGTGTGGAGGTAGCGGACCGTCTTCGCCGACAGGCCGCCGGGGCCGTTGCGCCTTCCGGATTTGAGGAGCTCGGCGTAGAGGCGGTTGAGACGGAGCGGCGTGATCTGGTGGAGGGGCAGCTGGCCCAGGTAGGGGAGGACGTGGAGGTCCAGGTTGCGGCGGTAGGAGTCGAAGGTGGACGGCTTGACCTGGGAGCGCATCAACGGGAGCCAGTAGTCATGGACCCAGTCGGTGAGGGTGAGGTCGTCTCCGGGCACTTCGGGTACCGGACCCGAAGGACCACGGGCGATAGCTGGACTGGGCCCGGTGGCCAATCCGCGAGGAGAGTACGTAGGCTGGGCCATGTCGGGACCTCTCTTTCAGGTTCCGGCCAGGCCCCGGGGTGTTCACGCACCGCCGGGGCGGGCACTGTCAGTCTATACCCAGAGACTACCACG
The DNA here is from genome assembly GCA_043810615.1 of Actinomycetota bacterium. Lineage (GTDB taxonomy): Bacteria > Actinomycetota > Acidimicrobiia > Spongiisociales > UBA11373 > VGBK01. The sequence goes on from JBDROA010000196.1 coordinate 11,704, forward strand.
GTGGTTTATCACCGGTCAACTCCCATAGACTGACGGCATGCCTCCAACGGTGAGGACAGAGGATCTGATCGATGCTGCTGGCATCGCTCAGTTGCTGGGGCTTTCCCACACCAACAGCGTGAGCACTTATCAGCACCGCTACGCGGACATGCCTCGTCCTGTCATCGACCTCGGCCGTGGCCGCCCTCGGCTGTGGCTGCGACCTGAGATCGAGAGGTGGGCGCGCGGGACCGGCAGGCTGGGTAGCACCGATCGGTGACATGACCCCGTTTGAGGTCTTGAACGGCGCCCCTTCCATCCCCGTGGTGGTCCATGCCCCGCACGGTGGAACCCGGATCCCCGACGAGGAGCGGCCGCTCTTCCTGCTCGACGCCCCCGCCCTCGCTGAGGAGTTGCGGTTGATGACCGATCACCGCACCGACCGACTGGCCGAGGCAGCCGCCGACCTGGGAGCGGCGGCGTTCGTGAACCGGATCTCTCGCCTGGTGGTCGATCCGGAGCGGTTCCCCGACGAGCGGGAGGAGATGGAGGCGGTGGGCATGGGCTTTGCCTACACCGCCACCGCCCGTGGTGGGGTTCTCCGCCGGCTCACCTCGGACGATCGGGCAAGGCTGAAGGCCCGGTGGTTCGACCCGTACGCCGCCGCCTTGGAGCGGCTGGTGGGGGAGGTGCGGGACCGCTTCGGGGTGTGCGTCATCATCGATCTGCACTCCTACCCCAGCCGCGCCTTGCCCTACGAGCGGCATGGGAACGGGCCGCGCCCCGAGGTGTGCATCGGAACCAGCGCATTCCACACCCCGGAATGGTTGGCCGGCCTGGTCGAAGCCGCCTGCGAGAGGCTGGATCTGAGCCATGCCCGCAACACCCCGTTTTCCGGCTGCTACGTGCCACTGTCGATGTACCGGCAGGACGAGAGTGTGCTGTCGGTGATGCTCGAGGTGCGCCGGGACGTCTATCTGGACGAAGCCTCGGCCCGGCCCACCGACGGCGAGGCCCGGGTGGGGGAGTTGGTGGCCGCTGTGGTCCGGGAGGTGGGGGAGAGCCGGCCCTGAGACACCCTTCAGGGCGACTTGACAGGCTGTGGCACCATGGGATGAGGGTAGGACGGCGGCCAGGAGGGGGTTCCTGTGAACGGTGCCAGGCGGGCGCGTCGTGGTGGGCTGGGGGATTCGTCACTCCCGCTGGTGTTTCTCGACGTCGATGGGGTGATCGTGGACACCCGGGCCCGGCGCGGAGAGGAGCGCCCTTGGGAGATCCGGGAGGTGGAGAC
>JBDROA010000197.1:0-15141 GCA_043810615.1 Actinomycetota bacterium
GCGGCACCGAGTCGGGCGGCGGCGGCCGGGCCGAACGTGGCTCGGGGAGCCGGCCCGGCCGCGGGCGCGGCAGAGGATGCCGGGCTCAGGTAGCCGCCCAGGCGGTCGCCCAACGCGGCACGGGGGCGAGCGGCGGCAAGCAGGAACACCGCGGCGGCGGCGAGCAGGGCGGCGGCGGCGGCGGCGCTCAGGTGAACACCCGGGGCATGTGGGAGAGGCGCGCCGCCCGGCGCGACAGCCAGAACCCGGCCGAGGTGGCGGCCAATCCGGCCAGCACCACCACGGTGCCGGTGCGGGTCGAGTAGGCGGCGGCGGCCTGAGGGTTGGTCGCGGTGGTGAGCAGGAGCAGGGCCCACGGCGCCCCCAGCGCCACCCCGGCGGTGAGCCGCTGCTCCGTGAGGGCCGCCTGGTGGGCCCGTCGCAGGCGCAGTTCGTCGGCCACCGACCCGGCGAGCCCCGAGAGCACCGCGCCGACCCGTTCCCCGCCGATGCCGGCAGCGGCGGCCAGGGTGGTGAGCACCCGGTCGGCGAGGGGATCGGCCCACTCCGCCCTTACCTCGGCCAGGGTGGTGGCGAACGCACGCCCGGCCGTCCGTCCCTGCTCCAGGCGGCGAGCCAGTTCGGCGAGGCGGTTGCCGGCGGAATCGGCTGCGGCGGCGGTGGCATCGGGCAGGGCCTCCCCGGCCGAGAGGCGGCCACGCAGGGCGGCCAGGAAGTCGGGCCAGCGCCCCGCCGCTTGCTCGGCAGCCCGGCGGGATCGGGCGGCGGTCGCGAGAGCCGGAAGAGCGGCCCCCATAGCCGCCAGCGCTCCGGCGGTGGCGAGGTTCCCCCCGAAGGCGACGGCGATGAGCCCGGCGGCTCCGGCCGCGGCCAGTCCGGCGGCGACGAGAGCGGGGCGCAGTCGAGGGAAGCACGAACGGCGCGGCCGCGGGAGGGGGAATCCTGCCAGGGTGGCGGCGGCCGCCCCGGCGAGGAGCACGGCCAGGCCTCTCATCGCCGCCCCTCGACTGCTTCCGGCACGGCGCCGTTGCGGCGGGCAGGCTCCCGGCCGGAGACCCAGAGCGGTTCGGTGGTGAAGACCCCGGACTCCAACTGCGAGGGCACGGCCACGATCTCCTCCACCCGCCTCCCGAGGGGGTTGCGCCGCACGAACACCACGAGGTCGGCCACGGCTGCCACCGCCCGGCGGACGAAGGCCTCGGCGACGTTCTCCCCGGCGAGCATGCAGTAGCCGACCAGCTTCTCGAGGGCGTCGCGGGCGGAATTGGCATGGAGGGTGGCAAAGCCCGAGCACCCGGCATTGAGGGCCAGGAGCATGTCCAGGGCCTCGGGGCCGCGCACCTCGCCCACCACGATGCGGTCGGGGCGCTGGCGGAGGGACTCGCGCACCAGGTCGCGCAGCGTGATGGCTCCGCTGCCGTCGAGCCCGGCGGGGCGGGTCTGCATCTGGGTGATGTCCGGCAGGTCGGCCTGGAGTTCGAACACCTCTTCGCAGGTCACCACCCGGCGCTCGGGCGGCACCTCGGCGAGCAGGCAGTTGACCAGGGTGGTCTTGCCGGCGCCCGGGGCCCCGGCGACCAGGATGGTCCGGTCGGCCCGTACCGCTTCGGCGAGCAGGCGGGCGGCGTCGTCGCCCAGGGCGCCCCGCCCCACGAGGTCCTCCAGGCGGGCGGCGCGCAGCACGAACTTGCGCACCTGGATGTTGAGCCGGTCGGGGTGGGTGATGGGGGGGCCGGTGAGGTGCACCCGGCTGCCGTCGGCCAGTTGGGCCGACACGATGGGATCGGCCAGGTCGAGGCGGCGGCCGGTACCGGCGAGCAACTGGTCGGCGATGCGGCGGACCTGCTCGGAGTCGGCCACTTCGGGGAGCAGTTCCTTCGTCCCGCCCCGGACCACGAAGGTGCGGCGCCCGCCGAGCACGATGATCTCCTCGACCTCCGGGTCGGCGAGGAGGGGGGCGAGGAAGCCGAAGCGGTCGGGGCTCATGCTTCCGGCTCCAGGCGGCGCAGGGCCCGGCACAGGGGACGGGCCGGGGGCCGGGCGGCCCGGGAGGCGGCGGTGATCGCGGCGCGCCAGGGCACCAGGGCGGCGGGCTCCAGCCCGGTCCATCGCCGGGCGGCGGCCACCATCTCGGCGGCCTGGGGGCGATGAACCCGATTGAGCACCAGCCAGGGGCGGGGACCGGCCCAGTCGGCGGTCAGTCGGGCGGCCCGGACCAGGCCGAGGGGGGAGGCCTCGGCGACCAGCACCGCCAGGTCGGCTCCTTTCACCAGGGGGTCGTCGCCGCGTCGGGCGCCGGCGTCGAGCACCACCGACTCCGCCAGGGAGCCGGCGGCGGCGGCGACGTCGGCGACCAGATGCGGCGGCAGGGCCGCCTCTCCGCGGCGGGTGGAGCCCACGATCAGGCCCAGGGGCCCGCACTCCACGATGGCCCGGGGGGGCCGGGTCCCGGTCTCGTGCACCGCCTCGGCGGCGTCGATCAGGTCGGGGCGGGGCCGCCGGCCGAGGCGCACCGCCAGGGCCGGGGCTTGCGGGTCGAGGTCGAGGAGCAGGGTGCGTCGGCGGGAGGCCCATTGCCAGGCGAGGGCCAGGGCCACCTCGGTGCGCCCCGGGGCCCCCGGCGGGCCGGTGACCACCGTGACTCGCGCCGCCGACGCTGCGGCCGTCACGGCGGCGGCGGGCCGCAGCAGTCGGATGGTGCGCACTACGTCCCCGGCGGGGGTGTCGTCGGGGAGGACCTCGTCGGCCCCGCCGGCCATCAGGCGCTGGCGGGCCGGGCCGTCCCCGCAGGGGAAGATGCCCACCACCCGCAGGCCGCGGCGGCGCCAGGCGGCGATGCGGGCCGGGGTGACCCAGGTGGTCTCGGCCCCCGCCACCACGACGTCGAGGCGGTGGGCCTCCTCCTCCACTTCCTCGGGGCGGAAGGCCCGCAGCACCAGGCGAACCTCGGCCGTCTCCTTGGCCTGCACCACCAGGCCGCTCTCCCAGTCGCGGGCCGAGAGCACGGTGGCGACGCGCGGGGTCACCGCGATACCCGCACCAGGTCGAGATCGCCTTCCTGCCGGGCGCTCACCAGGGCGGCGGCGAGGGAATCGTCGACGGCCAGGAGCAGGTCTACCCGGTCGCCGCCGCCCAGGCCGGAAGGGCCGGCGCCGGCCGACACGATGTAGACGGCGGCGGCCACGAGGCGAGCCACGGGGGGCCCTTCCCCGTCCGCCGCGGTGACCCAGACGTCGATGCGGTCCCCGGCCTGGAGGTCGCCGAGCACCGCCCGGTCGCGGTCCAGGGAGAGGGCGAGCACGTCGGGGTGGCTGCGGCGCTCGGGGGCCCGCAGCAAGGAAGGGACCAGTGGCTCCCCGGAGGCCAGAGGGGCGACCAGTGTCCAGCCTTCCAGGGCGGCGGCGTCGTCCCCGACCACCAGGCCGGCAGCGTCGGGGACGCGGCGCACCCCCACCGGCAGGCCCTCCAGGGGGATGCCGGCGGGTAGTGGCCCCTCGGCCACCAGCACCGGCACCGTGGCCGGGGGCCGGGTCAGGGCGAAGACCACGATGCCGGCGGCCAGGGCCAGGGCGAGGCCCACCGCAGTGCGGCGGTCGAAGCGCAGCGGCAGGGCCTTCAGCCTCAGGGGAGCACCTCCACCGCCCCCACGTGGGCGAAAGCCACCATCCGGTGGCAGTCGTCGCCGGCGAGTTCCACATGGTCCACTCCCACGGCGCGCACCGTGCCCCGGTAACCGCGCCCGTCGGTGGTCCACAGCACCGCCGCGTCGGCCCGGTCTTCGAGAGTCAGGAACAGGTCGCGCAGGGTGCGGCGGCGCCGGGCGGCGGCGCGGGCGGCGCTCTGCTCGGCATCGAGGGTCTCGTCCATTTCCCGGCGCAGGCGGCGGCCCAGGGCGGCCAGGTCGGGGTGTCCCAGCGGCTCCAGCGGTGCTCCCTCCCGATGCGGCCGCCGGGGGAGTGGCCCGCACGGGCCGGGCGGCAGCATCTAGGTATCAGGTGGCGGAGGCCGCCTCAAGGGGGTCGTCGGAGCGATGTTTCGCGCTCCCGGCGCCCGGGACTCGGCGAGGCCCGCGCTAGCGCCGCGGCGGGACGGGGGTCAGCGCCCGCAGGTCGGGTTGCAGCGAGGCCGCGGTGAAGCGGGGCCAGGGGCCGGAGGCGACGGCGCCCACGACCCGATCGCGACCCGCCTCCTTGGCCTTGTAGAGCAGGTCGTCGGCGGCGGCGAGCATGGCGTCCACCGACTCGGGGGGGAAGCGGAAGGTGGCGATCCCGGCGGACAGCACCGCCGGGCAGTCGGCAGAGCGGACCGCCGTGGCCGCGGCGGCTCGCACCCGCTGCACGACGGCCATGGCGTCGCGGGCATCGGTCTCGGGCAGTAGCAGCACGAACTCGTCCCCGCCCATGCGGGCGAACAGGTCGGTGGCCCGCACGGCCTGGGCGACGGCCGCCGCCACCTGCTCAAGCACCCGGTCGCCGGCATAGTGCCCCAGGCGGTCGTTGGCCGCCTTGAAGTGGTCCACGTCCAGGTAGGCCAGGCTGAGGACCGTTCCGTGGCGGGCGGCCCGCAGGCGTTCCCTCTCGGCGGCGATCTCGAAGGCGCGGCGGTTGAGGGCCCCGGTGAGGGAGTCCACGGTGGCCAGGTGGCGCTGATGATCCAGGGTCCGGTGCAGCGAATCCAGGAGCACCGCCACCAGGGTGAGCACCACCAGGTCGGTGAGGGCGTTCCAGACTGCGGAGAGAGTCAGTGCCACGCCGGAACCGGTGGCGGTCCGGGCGGCCAGGCCGTCGGCGGCGGCCAGGATGGCCACCAGCACGGCGTGGCGGCGGCCCCCCACCCAGGTGACCGCCATGACCACCAGCACATAGAGGAGGTCCAGCGAGACCGCGGCGCCGGTGAGGTAGTCGAGGCCGGCAACGGCGTTCACCAGCACCACCCCGAGGGAAACGGGAACCAGTCCGCGGTGGCGGTCGCTCAGCCCGGGGGGGCAGGCGGTACGGCGCGAGGGAGTGCGGATCTCCACGGACTAGTCCATCGGCACTAGTCACCGCCCGATTGAGAGCTTCCCGGGCGGGGGAGGCTCAGTCGCCGGTGCTGGGGCAGTCGGCGCCGGCCTTGCCGCTCTTGCGGTAGATGTCGGTGAACTCGGCCGGTCCGGGGTCGTCCGCCGACGCGTAGCCCATGCGGCGATCCCACGCGACGGCCAGGACCGCCTGGGTGATTCGGTCGTTGGGGGCCACCACCACGTGGGTCTCGAAGCCGGCAGCCGTCGCAGCCAGGGCGGTGGCGGTGGCGGCGTCCTCCGGTTGGTGGAACAGCACCACTGCCCCGTTGCGCAGGTCCGAGTACAACTGCTCGGCGGTCAGGTCCTGCACCACTCCGCAGGCCGGGGTGGGCAGCGAGTCGAGCCGTTGGTCGATGTCGGCGGGCAGCACGTAGCCGAGGCCGGCCATGATGGCGGCGGTGTCCACCTTCTCGACACCGGCCAGTTCCTGCTGCGGTCGAAAGAGGACGATGGCGGCCACCACGACCCCGAGGCCAACCAGGACGGGCATTGCGAGGCGGCGGGTCGTCTTGCGGATCTTCTTGCGGCGCTCGGCGGCCTCCTGTTCCCGCCGCCGCTCTTCGGCGGCCTGGCGGCGGGCTTCCTCGCGGCGGGCGGCGGCTTCGCGACGGGCGGGATCCGAACGGGAGCGGGTCTTCTTCTTGGGCTTGGGCTGGGCCATAGCGCCCGGAGTGTAGGGACTGGACGGCGGAGAAGTCCCGGCCGGGCGCCCGGGAGCCGCCGCCCACCGACGGGCGGCACCCTTGCCACCCGCCGCCGCGCCCCATACGCTGGGGGCCGTGGACCGCATCTCGGTGGACCTGGGCAAAGAGTGGCTCTCGGTCGCCGACATCTGCGAGTACATGGGGGTGTCCACCTTCGTGGTCACCCGGGTGCTGCGCTCCGGGGAACTGCCCGCGGTGAAGTTCGGGCGCGAGTGGCGGGTGTCCCGGGGGGACTTCGAAGACTGGATCAACGCCCGCCGCCTCGAGGCCCGGGACCGCGCCCCGCAAACCGGCGGCTGAGATGGGGGAACGGGAGGGTGTCACGACCACGCTGAGCCCCGGCCGCCTCGACCTCCCCGAGATCGGGGAGGAGGCCGACCTGCTCCGCCCCTGGCAGGTGGTGGTGTGGAACGACCCGGTGAACCTGATGTCCTACGTGGTCTGGGTGTTCCGTTCCCTGTTCGGCTACCCCCTGCCCGAGGCCACCCGCCTCATGTTGCAGGTGCACCACGAGGGACGGGCGGTGGTGACTTCGGGGCCTCTCGAGAAGGCCGAGTTGGACTGCTACCGCCTGCACCACCACGGCCTGTGGGCCACCCTGGAGCGGGCGTGATGCCCGGCTTCCGCTGCCGCGGCCCGGAGATCGATCTGGACCTGTCCGTGGCCGAGGTGGAACTGCTGGCGCTGGCCCTGCCGCTGCTCGAGGCGGCCCCGCCGGGCGACCCCGGCGACCCGCCGCCTCGATACCCCTGCTTCCGGGCCCATCCCGGGGACGATGAGGCCGAAGCCCGTTTTCGCGACCTGACCGCCGGGTCGCTGCAGGCCGACCGGGGGGCCGACCGCAGGCGGTACGCCGCTTCGCTCGAGCGCGGCACCCTGGGAGCCGAGGACGCGGCTGCCTGGCTGAGGGTGCTCGCCGAAGCCCGCCTGTCGCTGGCGGAGCGCCTCGGCGTCGCGACAGTGGGCTGTGAGGACGCCTCGCCGAGTCCCGGCCTGGCCTTGCTGGCCCTGTTCGGCAGCGTGGCGGACGAACTGGCCGCCACGCTGCTGCACTAGTCGCGGTGCGCCGGGCGGTCCTCGCGAGAGGTCTGGCGCGGCGGGTTGACCGGCTTCCTAAGCGACGACCGCCGCCGGGTCGGCGCACTCCATGCCCAGCGACTCGGCCACGGCCCGGTGCGTCACCGCTCCGTGGGCCACGTTGATGCCGCCGAGCAGTTCGGGGTACGCCGCTACCGCCGCCGGGAGCCCGTCGGCCAGGGCCACGGCATACGGCAGGGTGGCGTTCGACAGGGCCCACGTCGAGGTGTTGGGCACCGCCCCGGGGATGTTCCCCACGCAGTAGTGGAGCACCCCGTGGATGCTGTAGACCGGGTCGTGGTGGGTGGTCTCCCGGGCGGTGGCGATACAACCCCCCTGGTCGATGGCGATGTCCACGATCACGCTGCCGGGGCGCATCGCCGCCACCTGGTCGTCGGTGACCAGGACCGGGGCTCGGGCCCCGGCGACGAGGACCGCTCCGATCACCAGGTCGGAGGAGGCGACGTACTCGCCCACGCTGTGCCGGGAGGAGTACGCCGTGAAGAGGCGGCCCCACAGCAGTTCATCGAGGTGGCGAAGGCGGTCCACGTTGATGTCCAACACGACGACCTCGGCCCCCATGCCGGCGGCGATCATGGCGGCGTTGGAGCCGGAAGTGCCGGCCCCGAGCACCGTTACCCGGGCCGGGGGCACGCCGGGCACGCCGCCCAGCAGCACCCCGCGCCCGCCGTGGGTGCGCTCCAGGTGGTGCGCGCCGGCCTGCACCGCCAGACGCCCGGCGATTTCGCTCATGGGGGCGAGCAGGGGCAGAGACCCGTTGGGCAGGGCCACGGTCTCGTAGGCGATGGCGGTGGCACCGGAACGGGCCAGCCCCCGGGCTTGCTCGGGGTAGGCGGCCAGGTGCAGGTAGGTGAAGAGCACGTGGTGCGGCTCCAGCATGGCGATCTCGACCGGCTGGGGCTCCTTGACCTTGACGATGAGGTCGGCGGCGGCGAACACGTCGGCGGCGGTGGGCAGGATCTCAGCCCCTACCGCGACGTAGGCCGCGTCGTCGATGGACGAGCCGCGGCCGGCCTCTTTCTGCACCACCACCCGGTGCCCGTGAGCGGTCAGCTCACGCACCCCGGCCGGGGTCATCGACACCCGGTACTCGTCCGGCTTGATCTCTGCGGGGACGCCCACGATCACGGCGACGAACCTCCTGCGACGCGTCCCGCACAGCCTGGCACCTCGGGGGATGGGTTGCCAGGGGCCATCGGTCCCTGCCGCCCCGGGACCGAACGGGGCCGCCGGCCCGCAATGTCCCTGGCCGAGACCGGCCGGGGCGCCTAGGCTCGAAGGAACCCAGCGCGGGAGGTGCGTTGCTCAATCGAAGCACCGTCGAGCGCCTGCGGGGCGCCGACACGGCCGGCCACCCCGTCGTCTCCGTCTACCTGAGCCTCGGGCCCGACCGCGACCTTCTGCGGTCGATCCCCCCTCGGCTCAAAGCCCTGGTCCAGCCCCTGCGGGAGGCGGCCGGGGATTGGGGTGAGGAAGCGGTCCGGGGTGTCCGCCGGGACCTGGACCGGGTGGTGGCCCTGGCCGAGCAGGTCTCCGCCGACCGGGGCCGGGGCACTGCTCTCTTCGTTTGCTCCGCCGCCGGCCTGGAGGAGCACATCGGCCTGCCTGCCCCGGTGCGGGACCGGGCGGTAGTGGACACCACCCCCTACCTGGGCCCCCTCGAGGCGATGCTGGCTCACTTCCGCCGGTATTGCGCCGTCGTGGCCGACCGGCGCCTGGCCTCCATCTACCGCTTCTACATGGGCGTCCTGGAGTCGTGGGAGGAGATGGCCGAGGAGGAGGTGCGCAAGGACAACTACGGGGGCTTCGCCGGGTACGCCGAGCATGCCTCCCGGGGGCACGCCGGGGAGGTGGCCCGGCGGCACTTCCGCGCCGTGGCCGTCCGGCTGAGCGCGCTGTTCCGAGCCGGGGATTTCGACCTGCTTGCGGTGGGGGGTAACCAGGCCAACATCGACGGCCTGGCGGCCGAACTGCCCCCCGACTTGACCGCGGCCCTCGCCGGCACCTTTGTCGTGGACCCTCGCTCCACCACTCCGGCCGAGATCCGGGACCGCTGCGCGACGCTGGCCCAAGGGCACGAAGGCCGGGCCGACGAGCGCCTGGTGGCGGACCTCATGGATGCCACCGGGGCCCGGGGGCGGGGGGTGCTCGGGCTGGACCGGGTCCTCGACGCCGTCAACCAGCACGCCGTCGACCTCCTGCTCCTCGATGCCGGGGATACGGTGCCGGGCGCCGCCTGCGCGGAGTGCGGTTGGCTGGCCCGTTCCGGCGGTGCCTGCTCTTCGTGCGGCGCGGGCACCCGCCGGGTGGCGGACCTCTTCGACGCCGCCGCCGAGGCGGTGCGGGCCGCCGGAGGGGCGGTGCGCTACGTGCTGGCCTCCACGCCGCTGGCCGGCTTCGAGACGGGGGCTCTGGTGCGCTTCCCGGTGGCGAGCGTCGGGGAGTAGGGCCGGGAAGGGACCGGTCAACCGGGGACCGCCCGGCGCCGGTCAGGGGGCGATGGCGAAGGCGGCGATCGCCCTCATGGTCGGGCTGGCCCTGGTCTTCGCCCTGGTCTTCGCCCGGCCCGTCGACGCCGAAGTCGTGGCGCAGCCCGCCGGAGCCCGGCATGCCGCCGCCGAGGCGCTGCGGACGGCCACGGTGGCCCGGGCCCAGGCGGGTATGGCCGCCCTCCTTTGCTGAGGACCGCGCCCCGGGCAGGCGCTGGAGAACTTCGTGGACGCCCTGTGACCACGGCCCCCCGGGGGCACTACCCGCCCGATCTGGTCGCGGGGCTCCGGGACGACGGCGCGGGGCGCGTGTGGAAGGGCCGCAAGCCGGCCTACCGCGACCTCCGGGGCACGTTCGACAGCGCGGTGGCAGCCGGGGTGCTCGACGCCTGCGACCACCCTGGAATGGAACTGGCCTCCGACCAGACGGCGGTGCCCTCCACCGTGATCCCGGTGGAGTTCACCAACCTGCACTTCATCAGCATCAGGGCCGACCCGATCGGGCCGGAGCGCCTCGACCAGACCGCCTGGCTGGTGCACTTACCCGATGAGGAGGGCAAGCCCCGGGTGATCGGCCTCTGCCGGGAGGGGTGAGGGGGACCACGGCGTCCTGGTCGGGGCCCGCACCCTCTATCGTGATCGCGTCCCAACCACGAGGTGACCGCCTGTCCACCGCCGCTCTGGTGCTCGCCGCCGGAGGCTCCCGCCGCATGGCCCGCCCGAAGCAGATGCTCGACTGGGGCGGGCGGCTGCTGTTGGAGCACGTGCTGGATGCCGTGGCCTCCTGGCCGGTGGATGGGGTGGTGGTCGTCCTCGGCGCCCACGCCGAGGAGATCCTCGACCGGGTGGACTTCGGCACGGCCCTGGTGGTGCTCAACCCCGGCTGGGAGGAAGGCCTCGCCGCCTCGCTGCGCGTGGGCTTCGACCTGCTCGGCCGCGACCCCCGTCACGAGGCCGCCTTCATCGTCCTGGGCGACCAGCCGCAAGTCCCGCCCGTGGTGCCCGCCAGCTTGCTCGCCGGCGCCGAGGAGAGCGGCCGCCCGGCGGTGGTCCCGGTGTACCGATACCAGCGGGGGAACCCGGTGCTGGTGGCCCGGGCCCTGTGGGCCCAACTGATGGGCCTGCGAGGGGACTGCGGTGCGGCGGCCCTGCTGCAGGCCCATCCGGCATGGGTGCACGAGGTGCGTTTCGATTTCGCCGCTCCGGCGGACATCGACACTCCCGGGGATTTCCAGGATCTGCCTCGACGGCCCTGAGAGATGGGATTACCCGTTGGGGTATGCTGCTTGCGCCGCGCGGAGAGGACGGCCGGTGGCAGGAGCCGGGGAAAGGAGCACCATGGCGTCCATTGATGCAATCGAGGGGATCGGGGTGAGGAGCGCCACCACGCTGCGCAAGCTGCGGATCCGCACCACCGAGGCCCTTCTCAAGGCGGGCGCCACCCGCAAGGGGCGCAGGGAACTGGCCGCGGCCTCGGGGTTCAGCGAGCACCAAATCCTGGAATGGGTGAACCGGGCCGACCTCTTCCGGGTCAAGGGCGTGGGGGAGGAGTACTCCGACCTGCTCGAAGCGGTCGGCATCGCCACGGTCAAGGAGTTGCGCAACCGGAACCCGGCCAGCCTCCTCGCCAAGATGACCGAGACCAACGAGAAGAAGCGGCTGGTGCGCCGCCTGCCCACCGAGTCCATGGTGGCCCGCTGGGTGGCCCACGCCAAGACGCTGGCTCCCATGGTGGAGTACTGAGCCTGGGTGTTCGTGGTGAGGGGCCCCGTCCGGGGCCCCTCACTCGCGCCCGGCCCCCGGCGGGGGAAAAGGCAGCTTCGCAGGTGGGCTATCTTCTCGGAGGGGAACCCAAAGGAACACAGGTGACGTCAGACAGGAACGGCGAGGAGTCGCTCATCATCGTCATGAGCCCTGCCGTCGCGCCCGGGGACCTGGAGCGAGTGGTGGCGCGGCTGCGCTCCGGGGGCGCCGAGGTGGAGGTGGCGGCCAAGGCGAGCCGCACCGTGGTAGTGGCCGCCGGCGGGCCGGCCGCCGTCCTGTCGCTGCCCTGGGAGGCCTTCCCCGGGGTGGAGCGGGTGCTGCCCCTCTCCGCCCCCTTCCGTCTTGTGAGCCGCGATTACCAGGCCGAGAGGACGGTGGTCGAGGTGGGCGGGGTGCCCATCGGGGCGGGCGGCTTCACTGTGATCGCCGGGCCCTGCGCCGTGGAGAGCCGGGAGCAACTCGCCGCCGCAGCCGGCGCGGTGAAGGCCGCCGGGGCGTCGATCCTACGCGGCGACGCCTTCAAGCCGCGCACCTCCCCCTACACCTTCCAGGGCCTGGGGCGCGCCGGCCTCGACCTGCTCGCCGAGACGCGGGAGCGCTTCGGCCTGCCCTTCGTCGCCGAGGTGGTGGACCCCCGCGACGTCGAGTTGGTGGCCGCCTATGCCGACCTCATCCGCATCGGCTCGCGCAACATGTCCAACTTCCCCCTGCTCGCCGAAGCCGGCCGCCAGCCCCGGCCGGTGATGCTGAAGCGGGGCTTCACCGCCACCATCGGAGAGTGGCTCGACGCCGCCGAGTACATCTTCAAGGAGGGGAACACCCGCATCGTGCTGTGCGAGCGGGGCATTCGGACCTTCGAGCCCCAGACCCGCAACACGCTCGACATCTCGGCGGTCCCGGTGGCCCAGGCCCTCTCCCATCTGCCGGTAGTGGTGGACCCGTCGCACTCCGCGGGGCGGCGCTCGCTGGTGGCCCCGCTGACCCTCGCCGCGCTGGCGGTGGGGGCCGACGGGGTAATGGTCGACGTCCACGCGGCACCGGAGACCGCCCTGGTGGACGGCGCCCAGGCGCTTCCCCCCGATGAGTTCGCCGCCGTGATGGAACGGGTGCGGGCCCTGGCGGCGGCCCTCGGTCGGTAGGTCTGCCCCTCAAGACTCGCGGCGCAATACGGGCGTCTGTCCACGGCCACCGGACGGTCAGAGAGGCCTGACCGCTGGTAGGAGAGGTGCAGCGGGAGAATCGCGACGCTTCGTGGAATCGGCATCGAGCAGGCCTTCAGAAACCCGCTGAACCCTATTGGGCCGCAGATCCTCAGGTCCTCGCCGCTGCGTCGTAGAACACCGCTTCGAAGGCGCGCCGCCCCCGGCGGGTGACCCGGCGGTACTCCTCGCGCAGTCTGGAGCGGGGACTCCCGTCGTACCCCAGCGAGCGCGCCAGGCGGGTGATGGCGGCGGGGTCGGCGGGCAACGAGTCCCGGGGCCGCCCCTCCTGCAGGAAGAGCCGGTTGCGCACCCGGGAGCAGAAGCGGTAGGCGGCGCGCAGAGCGGCAGCGTGGGCCGGGTCCAGGTGCCCGGCGGCTTCCAGGGCTTCCAGGGCGGCCAGGGTGCCGGGGGACCGGACGGCCGGCAGGGCGTGCCCATGGCGCAGCTGCAGCAACTGCACCGCCCATTCGACGTCGGACAGGCCGCCGCGTCCCAGCTTGGTGTGGAAGAGAGCGTCCTCGTGGGCGGGGAGGCGCTCCCGCTCGATGCGGGCCTTCATGTGGCGCACGGCCCGTTCTTCCTCGGGGCCGAATCCGGGGCGGTACACGATCGCCTCGGCCGCCCCCAGGAACTCCTCCCCGAGGCCGGGTTCGCCGGCGGCGGGGCGGGCCCGTAGCAGGGCCTGCAGTTCCCAGGTCTCGGCCCAACGGCCCCAGTAGGCGGCGTAGGCGTCGAGGGAACGAGAAGCCGCCCCTTGCTTCCCCTCCGGGCGGAGGGCCAGGTCGAGGGCGAGGGCCGGGCCCAAAGGCCCTCCCGGGCCCAGGGCCTCCAGCAGCAGCGCGGCGACCCGTTGGGCGGCCGCCTGGGCGGCGGCCGGGTCGCCCTCCGGACGGAACACGACCAGGGCGTCGAGGTCGGAGGCGTAGTGCAGTTCCCGGCCACCCCAACGACCCATGGCAATGACCGCCAGGGGGGGCGGGGGCGAGGCCTGGGCGGCCGCCTGCCGCCGGGCCGCCTCCAGGGCCGCGGCGACGGCGGCGTCGGCCACGTCGCTGAGGCGCTCCCCGATCGCCGCGGCGTCGGCTCCGCCGACCAGGTCCTGGGCGGCGAGCCACAGCAGGTGCGCCTCCACGAAACGGTGCAGGTCGGCGATGGCTTCGTCCCAGCGGGGGCGCACGGCGGTACGCCGTCTCGCCTCGGCGACCAGCGCCTCCCGGTCGGGGAAGGCGGCCAGGGCGGCGTCGTCGCCCAGGCGGGCCAGGGCCGGGGGCAGGCGGTCGAGGAGGCGCCCGAGCAGGCGGCTGGTCCCGAGCAGGGTGCAGAGGCGCTCCGCCGCCAGCGGGTTGTCCCGCAGGGCGGCGATGAGGGTGGCATGGTCCGGGGTGGAGGCCACCAGGAGGCGGAGTTGCTCCAACCCCAGGTCGGGGTCCGGGGCAGCCGAGAGCCACCCCATCATCAGCGGCAGCAGTTGCTGCATGAGCCGGCTCCGCCGTGACAAGCCGGTAGTGAGGTCATCGAAGGCGCGCCTCGCCCCGGCGGCGTCCTGGAAGCCGAGGGCGGCCAGTTGGCGGGCGGCTCCCGCGGCGGTGAGCCCGGTGGCCGGGGAGGCGGCGAAGGCCTCGAGCAGCGGCCGGTAGAAGAGGCGTTCGTGGATCGCCCGCACCGCCGCCCGCCGGGCCACCAGTTCGGCGTCGAAGCGCTCCCGGGCGGTGGCGCCGGGGCCGTCGCGGTACCCCATTGCCTTGGCCAGGCGTTCCCGGGCGGCAGCGGCAGCGGGGATCCGGTGGGTGCGCCGCAGCTCGGCCAACTGCAGGCGGTGTTCCACATCGCGCAGCCAGCGGTAGGCGTCTTCGAGGGCGCCGGCATCGTCGGGGCTGATGTAGCCGGCCGTCCCGAGGGCGCGCAAAGCCTCCAGGGTCCGGCCGCTCCGCAGGGAGAGGTCGGCCCTCCCGTGGACCAGTTGGAGTAACTGGACGGCGAACTCGATGTCGCGGAGGCCGCCCACCCCCCGCTTGACCTCGTCGCCGCGCCGGGCGGCCAGGCCCTCGGCCCGGGCCTTCATGGCCCGCACCTCGCGGACCGCGTCGGGCGCCAGGGTCTCCGGGTACACGAACGGCTCGGCCGCCTCCAGGAAGGCCCGGCCCGGCCCGGGGTCCCCGGCGGCCACCCGGGCCTTGATGAGCGCCTGCAACTCCCAGGGGCGGGCCCAGCGCTCCCAGTAGGCCCGGTATGAATCCAGGGTGCGGGCCAGTGGCCCGGAGCGCCCCTCCGGCCGCAGATCGGCATCGACCCGGTAGGCGATGCCGTCGGGGGTGCGCCGGCCCAGGCAGTCGAGGAAGGCGGCGGCGAGGCGCTGGGCCCGCTCCCCGGCCGATGCCGGGTCCTCGCCGTCGGGCACTCCGTAGACGAAGAGGACGTCGATGTCCGAGGCGTAGTTCAGTTCCCGCCCTCCCCACTTGCCCATGGCCACCACGGTGAAGGGGAGAGGGCTCCCGGCCGCCGCGGCTGCAGTCTGGAGAGCCGCGGCGGCGGCCTCGTCGGCGGCGTCTCCGAGTGCCTCGCCCACGGCGGGCATGTCGATGCGCCCGGTGAGGTCGGCGGCGGCTACGGCGAGGAGGCGGGCGGCCACGCGCCGCCGGATGGCGGCCATCGCCGCCGGCAAGTCCCCGGACGGTACCGAGAACGGCTCGGGGGGCCGGCCGGCGACGGCGCGGCGCAGGGCATCCAGGTCGAGGGCGGCCGGGCGGGACAACGCCGGGCTGGCCCCGGCGAGGGCCACCAGGGCGCGGCCCAGCCGCGGGTCGGCCAGGGCTTCGGCCCCC
>JBDROA010000198.1:0-2850 GCA_043810615.1 Actinomycetota bacterium
ACGAGCCGCCAATCGGTCAACGAGGCGCTCGCCGAACTGCGCTCCAGCGGGGCGGTGGAAACCGGCTACCGGGTGATACGACTGATCGACCGTCCGGCGGCCGCCCGGGCTGCCGCCGAGTAGATCGTCGCCCACCCGACGTACATGGTCAGGAGACCGACAATTCCGGCGGCGGCCACCCACCTTGGGGGTTGACCGGGGCGTACCACCCCTACAAGGAGGTCTCATGACCACACTCGGTACGCTCACCCGCCCGGCGTCGATTGCCGACTTCCGGGCCCCGTCCCGGCATCGGCCGATCGGATTCCTGCTGGCGTTCGCCGGTCTCATGGTGACGGCGATTGCCGCCATCGTCCTGTGGGTCGCCGCAGGAGACATCGAGGACGTCGAGACCTTCGCCGAGTTGAAGGCGATCGGGTTCGGCCTCAACACCACCGGCTTCGCCATCGTCAAACTGGCGATCGCGGTGGTCCTCGCCGGCATCCTGCTCCGGCTCTGGATTCGGGTCGACTCCATGAAGGCGGCCCTCCCGGCGCTGCAGGCCGATACCCTGCCGACGCCACCACGCGGCGGCATCGAGACCGGCTACGGACCGGCCACCGAGACCGCCGCCGTGCCGGCGCCGCTGCCCATCCATCGCATGGCCCGCACCCTGTGGTTCCCGATGCTGGGAATGGGCGCCATGGCCGTCGTCGCCGGACTGATCGCCTCGTTCGTGTGGACCGGTGATCCCTCGAGCGTCGCCGCCGCCGCCTGGACGCAGGGACTGCAGTTCCTGGGCGAGGCATTCATCCTGTCGGGCATCGCGTTCCTGCTCGGATCGATCCTGGCCAGCCTGCGCGAAGGAGGCGGGGACGTCCAGCAAGCGCTGGGGCTTCCGGTGCAGACGCTGCGGATGCCCACCACCGCCAAGCTGTTCGTCGGCCTGATGGCCCTGGGCCTCATGGCCGGCATCCTGCAGTTGGTGCTCTACGGGGTCGTTGCCGCAGGCGTCGACAACCCGGCGGCGTGGTTCGCCTGGCTCGGCCCGTTCCGCGAGTTCAGCCTGGCGATGATCCTCGCCGGCATCGTCCTTGCGCTGGTCACCATCGGCAACGTCCTCGGATTCCAGTTCGACCGCATCCGCTCGATCATCACCACCGGAAAGTGAAGGTACCCAGCATGACCACTTCAGCAGACTTCGCCACCGAGGCCTCCACCCGGAGCCTCGGCGAGAACCTCCCCCAGAAGATGGGCCGCCGGCTGTGGCTCCCCATGTTCGTGATGGCCCTGATGGCCTTCCCGGTCGCCCTCGTCCTCTCGTGGGTGCGGGCCGCCGAGATCGCCTCGGCCTCCCCGGACGGCGAGACCATCGCCACGCTCGGCCAGTTGGTCCCCGCCTTCCAGTTCATCGGCTTCGCCGCCGTGTTCGCCGCCGTCTCGTTCGCCATCGCCCGGATCCTCGGCCGGTTCCGCGCCGGCGGTGGTGAGGTCCAGGAGGCGGCCGGCAGTGAGGTGAAGACCCTGAAGATGCCGGCGACCGCCCGGATCTTCCTCCTGTCGATGATGATGGGGATGATGGGGATTCTGGCCGCCGTGGCCCTCCACTTCGTGGTGGCAGCCAATGTGACCGTCTGGCCGGCCGCTTCCATCGAGACCTGGTCGGAGGCCCTCGAGGGCGTCCGACGCCTCGGCGTCGGCCTCTACCTGTTCGGGATCACGTTCGGCCTCGGCGCGATCATCCACGTGCTGCGGTTCCAGTCGATCCGGATTCGTGAGGTCGCCGGGGTGTCGTAACCCCCCTGCCGGCGTGCATCGGGACCGTCCCTACCCGGGGCGGTCCCGTTGGCGCGGACCCGTCCCGTTGGGGCCGCCGGGCCACCCCGGGGCCCGGCCCCTCGAATGTCGGTATCCCGACATATGGGAGCAGTTTCGGGCCGGAGAGGCGTTGTCGGGATCATGAGACGCATCATCCCGGCCGTCGCCGCACTCGCCCTGCTGGTCGCCGCGTGCGGCGGCGGCCACCCAGGAGACGCCGCCGAGACGGCCCCCTCCACCACCGGCGATCCGGCCGCCGCACCGTCGACCTCGATCGCCGATCCGGCTACCCCCACGACGCCCACGACGGATGGCCCGACCGCCAACGGGCCCGGCGGCCTGCCGACCGGCCCGTCGGCGCTCGACTCCATGCTCGCCGAGGAGTTCCCCGACCCCCTCGTTGACATCACCGCCATCTTCCCGGGCGGGCCTCCGCCGGACGGCATCCCTCCCATCGACGACCCGGGGTTCGTGACGGCCGCCGCGGCCGACGAGTGGCTCGAGGACGCCGAACCGGTGGTCGTGCTCGCCGTCGGCGGCGAGGCACGGGCCTATCCGGTGCAGATCCTCATCTGGCACGAGATCGTCAACGACACGATCGGGGGCGTCCCGGTGTCGGTGACCTACTGCCCGCTGTGCAACAGCGCGGTGAGCTACCGGCGCATCGTGGACGGCGTCGAGACCACCTTCGGGACGTCCGGGCTCCTCTTCGCCTCGGCCCTCGTCATGTACGACCGGGCCACCGAGAGCCTGTGGACCCACTTCGACGGCCGAGCCGTGGTGGGGGTCCTCACCGGGCGCACCCTGGAGCCCATCGCCTCTCCCCTGCTGTCGTGGGGAGACTTCAAGGCCACCCACCCCGACGGCCTCGTCCTCGATCGGGAATCGACCGGGCACGACCGCCCCTACGGGCAGAACCCCTACGTCGGCTACGACGACCCGGCGGCGACGCCGTTCCTGTTCCGCGGTGCACTCGACGACCGGGCCGCCGCCATGCAGCGGGTCGTCGGGGTCGCCCTCGGCGACGACGCCGCCGCCTGGCCGCTCGACGCC
>JBDROA010000199.1:0-4299 GCA_043810615.1 Actinomycetota bacterium
GCTGCCGCGGGAGAGGGAGAAGGGCCCAGTCGGCACGCCTCAGGACATCGCTCAGGGTTGTGTGGAGGTGCCCGTGCTGTCGTTCCTGGTGGTGTTCCGCCGTCTCTCCCCAGGGTTGCGCCGGGGGAGGACCGAGCCTCAGTTCCGGGGCTTGCTCTATCTCGCGGTGATCCTCCTGCTGGCCGGCATGTTCTTCTGCCACCGGGTGGAGGGCTGAACGCTGTTCCAGTCGTTCTACTTCGCCGTGCTCACCCTCACCACCGCGGGGTACGGTGACTTCGCCTCCCAGACCACGGCAGGGCGCCCCGCCGCCATCTTCCGCGTGCTGGTCGGCCTGGGGATCGTGGTGGCCCTGGTGACCCGGATCGCCACCCACGCCGCAGCGGCGCACACGGCCGCCAGGGAACGACGCAAGGGCGGGACGGGGCCGTCCGCCCAGCCGCCCTCAGGCTGAAAGCCCCGGGCGGCCATTCCGCCCGGGGGGTACCATCCCCGTTGGGCCGCAGTCAGGAGATGGCCAACATGAGTGACTCCGCACCGGTGGCATCGCCCGGCCTCTTCGCCGAGCGGGTGAGCCGCATCGGGACCGAAGAGGCCTTCAAACTGGGGCCGCTGCTCCGGGAGGTGGAAGCCGACGGCGGGCGGGTCATCCGCTGCAACCTGGGCCAGCCCGACTTTCCCCTGCCCGCCCACATCACGGAAGCCGTCGTGGCCGCCCTGCGCGCCGGCCACACCACGTACTGCGACCCTCAGGGCCTCCCCGAACTACGGGAGGCCATCGCCGCCTCGGTGGGGCAGGCCCGGGGACTCGACGTGGACCCGCGGCGGGTGGTGGTCTACCCGGGCTCGCGGCCGTCCATCGGCCTCACCCAGCACGCCTACGTGCGGGCCGGCGACGAGGTGGTCTACCCCACGCCGGGCTACCCGCTCTACGAGTCGTTCGTGGCCTACGTGGGGGGCACCCCGGTGCCGGTGCCGCTGTGCGAGGACGCCGGATTCGCCCTCACCGGAGAGGAACTGGCCCCCCACCTGTCCCGACGCACCCGCCTGGTCTACCTCAACTTCCCCTCGAACCCCACCGGCGGGGTGGCCACCCCGGAGCAGTTGGAGAGCATCGCCCAGGCCATCCTGGAGCGCACCCCCCCAGCCTCCCGGGTCTACTCGGACGAGGCCTACGAGGCCATCACCTTCGACGGCGCCCGCCACATCTCCATCGCCTCGTTGCCGGGCATGGCGGAGCGCACCATCATCGCCTCGGCCGTCTCAAAGACCTACTCGTGGACCGGCGGCCGGGTGGGCTGGGCGGTGTTCCCCACCATCGAGGAGGCGCTCGTCCAGCGCAACCTGAACATCAACTACTACGCCTCGATCCCCCCCTACAGCCAGTTGGGGGCCAAGGTGGCCCTGGAATCCCCGGAGTCCGCGCCGGCCATTGCCGCCATGGTGGAGGCCTTCTGGCGACGGCGGGACTTCGTGGTGGAAGGCCTCAACCGCATCCCCGGTGTCCGCTGCCAGATGCCGCGCGGCGCCTTCTACGCGTTCCCCAACATCGCCGGGGTGGTCGCGGCACTCGGCGCCGAGGAGGCCCACCGGGGCCTGCCCGACGGGATCCGGGAGCGCTCCAGCCCTTCCACACTGGTGGCCCTGTTCCTGCTCTACCGCTACCGGGTGGCGACCATGGACCGGCGGTCGTTCGGGGTGCGGGGCAGCGAGGGGCAGCACTTCCTGCGGCTGTCCGTTGCCACCGGGGACGACGACCTGCGGGAAGCGCTGCGCCGCCTGGAGCAGGCCGCCGCCGACCCCCGGGGCTTCGGCGAATTCGTCCGCTCCGGGGAGCGACTGACCTTCTGAGCGGCGGCGCGGCAGTGTCCCGACCCCACAGCACGAAAACGGAGGAGAGATGAGTCGAGCGTTCGGACCGCGGCGGGCCGAGTGGGTCGAGGTGACCCGCCCCGACCCTGACCTGGCCGGGGACGGCCCGATCGGCGTCCTCACCCGCTACGACCTCGTCTATCGCTCGCTGTGCTCGGTGCTGTTCAACTACGCCCAGTCGGGCCACCCGGGCGGCTCGGTGTCGTCGGGCCGCTTCGTGGCCGCCGCCCTGTTCGACGCCATGGACTACGACATCGGCAACCCGAACCGGCGCGACGCCGACCTGCTCTCCTACGCCGCCGGGCACAAGGCCCTGGGCCTCTACGCCATGCTGGCTTTGCGCGACGAGGTGGTGCGCATCGGCAACCCGGACGCGCTCCCCCAGGAGGCCCGCCTCCGTCTCCGCTTCGAGGACCTGCTGGGCTTCCGCCGCAACCCGACGCAGTCCACCCCTCTATTCTGCCGCTTCGGGTCGAAGGCCCTCGACGGCCACCCCACCCCGGCGACCCCCTTCGTGAAACTCGCCACCGGCGCCTCCGGCGTGGGCTTCGGCAGCTCCCTGGGCCTGGCGCTGGGGGCGGCCGACTACTACGGGGCCGACGCCCCCCGGGTGCACCTCGTCGAGGGCGAGGGCGGCCTCACCCCGGGCCGGGTGGCCGAGGCGGCCGCTTTCGCCGGCACCACCGGCCTGAGCAACGCCATCGTCCACCTCGACTGGAACCAGGCCTCCATCGACTCCAATGCCGTCACCCGCGACGGGGACCGGCCCGGCGACTACGTGCAGTGGGACCCACGAGAGTTCTTCTACTTGCACGATTGGAACGTGGTCGAGGTGCCCGACGGGTTCGACTTCGCCCTGGTTCTCACCGGCCAGCGCCGTGCCCTGGCCATGGCGACCGGCCAGCCCACGGCGATCGTCTACCGCACCACCAAGGGGTGGCAGTACGGCATCGAGGGCCGCAAGTCGCACGGCGCCGGCCACAAGCTGTGCAGCCCCGAGTTCCGCGCCACCCTGGAGCCGCTGCTCGGGCCCGGCGCCCCCGGGCTCCCCGACTGCGAGGGCGGGCGTTGCCGGGGCGGGGACGACCCCGCCGCCCTGGAGGAGTGCTACTGGGAGACCCTCCTCCTGCTGCGCCGCCTGCTGGAAGAGGATGCTGGAACCTGCCGGGTCCTGGCCGCCCGGGTGGCCACCTCCCGGGAGCGCCTCGAGGCTCGCCGCCGCACCCCGCGGGAGGGCGCCCCCGACATCGCGCGCCTCTACGCCGCCGCCGACCCGGCCGCCATCCCTGCCGGCCTGGCCCCGGTTCCGGGGGGCAGCATCGCCCTGCGGGAGCAGTTGGGCCGGGCCCTCGGCCACCTCAACCAGGTCTCCGGCGGAGCCATCCTCATCGGGGCGGCCGACCTGCTCGACTCCACTGCCATCTCGGCGGCGGCCAAGGGGTTCCCCACGGGGTTCCTCCATCTCGGCGCCAATCCGGGCAGTCGCACCCTGTCGGTGGGAGGAATCTGCGAGGACGGCCTCTCCTGCGTACTGTCGGGCCTGTCGGCCTTCGGCCGGCACGCCGGAGCCGGAGCCTCGTACGGCGCCTTCCTCGCCCCCCTGGGGCACATCGCCGCCCGCCTCCACGCCATCGGCAACCAGATGCGCCCCCAGGTGGAGCCGGGCCCCGGCCGCCCCTTCGTGCTCATCTGCGGCCACGCCGGCATGAAGACCGGCGAGGACGGCCCCACACATGCCGACCCGCAGGCGCTGCAGTTGCTGCAAGAGAACTTCGTGGCGGGCACATCGGTGACCCTGACCCCGTGGGAGCCCGGCGAGGTGTGGCCGTTGATCGCCGCAGCCTTCCGGGCCCGGCCCGCCCTGATCGCCCCCTTCGTCACTCGTCCCACCGAACCGGTCCCCGACCGCGCCGCCCTGGGCTTCCCCCCGGCGGAGGCAGCAGTCCAGGGCATGTACCGCATGTGGGACTCTCCCGACCCGGCCGCGGCCGTGGTGCTGCAGGGCTCCGACGTGGCCTACGCCTTCGTGCAGGAGGTCCTCCCCCGGCTGCGGGCGGAGGGCCTCGACATGGTCGTGCTCTATGTGGCGAGTGCCGAACTGTTCGACCTGCTCCCCCCGGAGCAGCGAACGGCCGTCTATCCCGAGGCGCTGGCCCACCGGGCCATGGGGATCACCGGCTTCACCCTGCCCACCATGTACCGCTGGATCCGCAGCGACCTGGGCCGGGCCCACACCCTGCACCCCTTCGTCAAGGGCCACTACCTGGGGAGCGGTCAGGGGGACAAGGTCATCGCCGAGGCCGGCCTCGACGGCGAGGGTCAGTACCGGGCGATCCGGGCCTTCCTCGACGCCCTGGCGAGGGAGCGATAGGAAGGGAAGCGTGGGCACCGCCGTCTTCTGGCTCTACGTGGCGACCCTTACCCTGG
>JBDROA010000200.1:0-9080 GCA_043810615.1 Actinomycetota bacterium
GGGGGCCCCCCCTCGGCGGGGCGCCCCGACGCTCTATCCGGGTGGTGCAGGATCAGCAGGTATGGCGCGCCTCGTTATCTCGAAGGCGGTCGTAGCCGCGACCGCCACTACCACCCGTGACCCCGCGGCACCTCTGACCTCCCCGCCCCATCGCTCTGATGACATTCCCGCACGCTCGCCCAGGGGAGGGTGTCCTCGCACGGTCCCGGTGGGCCGCCGCCCGGCCGGGCGCCGCCCTTGCCTCTTGTGTCGCTCGTGCGGATCGCCGAAGCCAAATGTCACGGTATTGGCAACGCCTGCTACCGAGGCGCCCGCAAGGTCCTGCTCCAACAGCGCCTCACCGTCGGGTTGCTCAACCTCAAACGCCTCTTCACCCTCCTCGACACACCCGGAGGTGTCCAGGTCACCGGCCACACCGACGCCCCCGCCCACTCAGCCCCTTGACGCACCGGATCGCCGACCCACCAACCTGCCCAACGCCACTTCTTCGGCGGCCACCTAGGCCCTTTAGAGGCCGCGCGGGTAGGGAAGGAGGCTCATCGCCCGCGCCGGCCCAACTCGGCGTCGAAAGCGCCTTGGCCTGCGGTAACACCCGGCGCGGGGTCGGGATGTCGGAAAGCGTTCCGCCTGGTCAGTGGCCCTATCCGCTAGGCCCCCTGGAGATGCCCTACGCCATCGCCGGGCTCGACACGTTCGTTCCCCCCGGCGGTATCCCTGAGCGTCTTCGTCGGCGTGAGCGTGTCGACCGGACGGCGCTACCCCTCGCCCCATGGTGGGGCGGCCACCAGGCGACCGAGCGGGTCGGTGCCGCTCAAACCGGGGGAGGAGAGGAAGGCCGACCTCGGGGAGCGCCGACGATCAGGAGGCCTCTTCGGTCTCGAACTCCAGGTCCGCGACGCCCTCTTCGACCAAGTCCTCGAACATCCCCAGGACTTCGGCCTGCTTCGTCGCCACCTTCGGGTCGGACACTCTCCGGGGGTGGGGCAGGTCGATCGCCACATCGCTGAGCAGGACGCCGTCCTTGGCCATGATGATGACCCGGTCGGACAGCTGGACGGCCTCCACCACATCGTGGGTGACGAACACAATGGTCTTGCCGGTCCGGTTCCAGATGCGCTGCAGGTGGAGCCGCAGCGACCGAGCGGTGATGGCGTCCAGGTGGCTGAAGGGCTCGTCCATGAGCAGGATGTCGGGGTTCACGGAGAAGGCGCGGGCGATGCCGACCCGCTGCTGCATGCCGCCGGAGAGCTGCCTGGGGAAGAGTTCGTCGCAGCTGGGCAATCCCACCATTCTCAGGTAGCGGTGTGCGTTCTCCTTGGCCTCGGCGTCCGGGAGATCGGAGACGTAGAGCATGTTCTGCAACACCGTCCGCCAGGGGAGCAGCCGGGGATCCTGGAAGACGTATCCCCGCAGGGCGGGCTTGCCGTCCTGGGTCACCTCGACCGTTCCCATCGAGGGGGTGTCGACACCGGAGATGATGTTGAGCAGGGTGCTCTTGCCGCACCCCGACGGGCCAACGATCGAAACGAACACCTGCCCCGACAACTCAAAGCTGACGTCGTTGACTGCCCTCACCGGGGCGGCCCCCTTGCGCGGGGGCGGGAACACCTTCGAGAGGTGGCTGATCTTCACCGTCGCCATGTCACGCTCCTGCATCCGTCATGGGGCTAGGCCATCTCCGCGGCCTCGGGTTGTTCGCTCATCTTGACCTGCTGGCCCTGGATGTCTCTCCATCGGAAGGCTCGCCTCTCCATGGGGGCCAGGATCAACTGGTCGACCAGGATGATGAACACGACGACCAGCAGAATCCAACCGAGGAAGCCCTGATACCGATTGGCGTCGTACCAGTAGCGGACACGCCAGCCGACGCCGTCTGCCGACCCGAACCACTCGGCGAGCAGGATCCCGTTCCAGCCGACGATGACCGCAAACCGCATGCCGGCGAAGAAGTACCCGGTGATCGCCGGGAAGATGAGGTGACGCAGGCGTTTGGCGAACGAGACGCCGTAGGCGTCCGACATGAGGTGTAAGTCCTTGGTCACCGCCTGGACTCCCTGGGTGACGTTGACCGCCACGAAGGGGAAGGCGGTGAGCACGGTGGTCCACACCGGCGCCTGGTTTCCCAGGCCGAACCAGATGACGGTGATGAACGCCCAGATGATCGCCGGGAGTGTCAGGAAGACCAGCAGGGTGTCGTTGAAGAAGGCGTGGAAGTAGCGCCACGACCCTATGAGGACCCCGACGGCCAACCCCAACAGGATCGCGATCACCAGGCCGATGGCAAAGCGCTGCAGGGTCACGTTCACGTGGGGGATCCAGATGCCCTTCAGGACCCCACCGTGTGATCCTCCGGTCAGTTCGAGGAAAACGAACCGGGTGACCGCCCACGGAGTTGGAACCCGGGGGCGGAGTTCTGTGACCAGGACCCACCTGGCGAGGAGAGAAAGGTACAGAGTCGGCCGAGCGGCCATGGGCGAGGTGAGAGCCGCGCCCAGCTTGCGGAAGAAGCCGCGCGGCGGGCTGGGCTCGGTGGGTCGGTCGACCCTGGCGGTATCGGCGGTCATTGGGGCTCCGTTCCCACGGTCCGCCACCGGAACAGCCGGCGCTCGATGCGCATCAGGATCAGCCTCTCCACGATGATCATGAACACGATGAATAGGAGGACCCAGGCGAGCACTCCCGTTACCGAGAACCTCTGGAAGGATTCCCGGATGCGGAAGCCGACCCCCTTGCTGGAGCCGAACACCTCGGTGAGTTGTTCCACCTTCCAGGCCAGGGCGAACGACAGGCGCACTCCGGCAAAGACGAAGGGAACGATGGCCGGCACCAAAACGTGGCGAAGCACTTGCCGAGGAGTGCGATGGAAGGCGTTGGACATCTGCAGCAACTGCCGGTCCACACCCTCGAGCCCCTCGGCGACGTTGAGGGCGATGTAGGGCATCGACATAAGGGCCACCGAGAGCACCGGGCCCCACAGGGCGATGCCGAAGATCACCAGGGAGATGATCGCGTAGGCCAGCCCCGGGATGGTGCCGGAGGCCATCACCAGATCCTGGAAGAAGGCCTTCCAATACCGGCTCCGCCCCATAGAGAAGCCGATGATCGACCCCGCCACCACTGAGAACCCGAAGCCGTAGAGGATCTTCAGGATGCTGGAGGCGAAGTCGTCGAGGAACACCCCGGATCGGACGATGTCCCACATCTTCTCGCCGACCGTCACCGGACTGGGCAGGCGGACGCCGCCCACCAAGCGGGTCATGCTTTCCCAGAAACCGAAGAAGACGATCCAGCCTAGGGCGACCAGAGCGGCCCGCCGCCAGCGTTCCCTGGCGGCGGACCGCACAGCCCGCAGATTGAGCTGCTCATCGGAAGCCGCGATATCTGCGATTGGGCCGGCCATAGGTTACGGGGTGAAGACTTCCATGCGAGGATCCAGCTCTTCCTCGCCCATGAAGCCGGTCTCGCGCATCAGGGCGTAGACGCTCCTGGCGGAGTCGATCCAGTCCTGGGTGAGGTAGACGGAGTCCACGAACCAACTGTGGGCGGCGACGTAGTCCTTCATCCACTGGATCTCCTCGTCCGTGGTGACCGAGAAGTGCTGCGGGTAGGACTCGATGATCGTCTCCCAGTTGGCGGCCCACTCGTCGAGGGCCCGCTGCCAGACTTTGAGGAAGAAGTCGACTTCCTCGACGTGGCCGTCGTACCAGTCTGCGCCGGACATGAAGATGTTGTCCAGAGGGCCGATGTACCCGGGAACTCCGGCCAGTTGCGGCAGGATCTCGGGAGTCGGCCGTCCGCCGTTGAGCACCTTCAGCCCGCCGCTCATGAACTGGGCCACCGAGAAGTCGGGCAGCGCCTGGGCCACAGCGACCTCTCCGTCGAGGGCCAGCTGGGCGACGCTGGTGATGTCGGCGAGCACGAGCTCGAAGTCACCACCGTCGGACCGGTAGTCGGTGCCGCACTCCTTCTTGGCGACCACGCCCCACTGCAGGGTCGGGCCCACCGTGCTGTAGATGGCGATCTTGGAGCCCGGCGGGATGTCGCAGATCGTCTCCCAGGGATTGTCGGCGGACGTCACGAGGACGTTGCGCGACAGGTTGTACATGCCGAAGACCACTGCCGGACGGCCCGATTCGACCTCCAGCAGGGGCACTTCCATGTCTCCGGTAGAGATGACGTCGGCATGGGCGCCGGCGTAGATCCCGAACTCGTCCCAAGTTGGGGCGGCCAGGATGACTATGCCGGCCGCCTGCTCCATCTCGTCTCTGATCCCGGAGTCGTTCAGGTAGTCCCAAGCCGGGTCGGGGGCGAAGGTGAAGCGGATGACCCCCTTGTCGCTGGGCGCGGTCGCAGTCGCCCCGTCGTCGTCACCGCAGGCGGTGACGACCATGCCTAGAAGCAGCACTGCCGCGGCCGCGGCGCAACAGACTGCCAGTGACCTGCTGTGTCTCATGCCTTACCCTCCCTCAGGGGTGGCTGGTATGCCGTAGGCTGCTGGTCCCCGCGGGAAAGCGGAGAAACTCGGTCACCCGAACGCTCCGCTGCCCGGCCTGCCGATCCCGGCCTGCCGTCCCCGCAGGGCCCGTGGCCCACCGCCAACTCACATTGGCAGCTTTACCCTACACGATCGACCCGCGACCTGTCCCGGCAACCCCCCCGGCCGCCCGGGGTGGGCCGGCGGTGCCCTCTACGGGGTGGCGCCGGCAGTAGCCGCTACGGGCGGCGCCACCCCGGGTTCTGCCCGTAGTCGGCGAAGAGCCCTGTCGACTCGATGCCGAATACGGCGCAAGCCTCGTCTCGATCGGAGGTGTCGCCCGATACGCCGATCGACCCGAGGACGGCTCCGTCCTCAGAGCGGATGATGACACCTCCGGCCACTGGGACAACCCGCCCGCCGGACATGTCGGAGAGGGCGCCGAAGAAGAGAGGCACGTGGGTCGCCCGCTCCGCCATGACCCGGCCCGGAAGCCCCATGCCCAGAACCCCGTAGGCCTTGCCGATGGCGACGGAGACACGCAGGAACTCCGAGCCGTCCTGACGCTTCAGCACGATGAGGTGGCCCCCGGGGTCGAGGACGGCGGCGGTGAGCCGCCCGCAGCCCAGCTCGACACCCCGGGTGAACACGGCGCCGATGATCGCATCGGCGGTCGGCAGGTCGAGGTGCTCCATGGTCACTGCTCCTTCCCCGGCCCGGCTGCCGCTTCAGCCGCCGGCGCCGCCAGGTTCCATTGTCGCGATCAGCGCGTGGACGGCAGCCACATCCCAGTCGGCCAGGCCGGAGGCGGCCGCCTGCTCGTAGAGGCCTCGCGCCGCGTCGAGGAGAGGTGTGGCCGCCCCCACGCTCCGAGCGAAGTCGGTGATGAGGTGGGTGTCCTTGATCATCATGCTCACCCGGGCGGTGGGTTCCTGGTAGCGGCGTTCGACTATCAGGGGCCCCCGCACCTCCCACATGCGGGAGTTCCCCGCCCCACTGCTTATCACCTCGAGGACCTGGGCCGGGTCGAGCCCGGCCTTCTCGGCCAGGGCGAGGGCCTCGCCGGCCACTGCCGAGTGGATGGCCACCATCAGGTTGGCGATGAACTTCATCTTCGACCCGTCGCCGAACCGTCCCACGTTGCAGGCGCCCTTGCCCAAGCGGCGGAGGATCGGCAGCACCGCCGTGACCGCCGCCGGGTCGCCGCTGGCCATGAAGACCGCGTCTCTGGCCTCCACCTGGGCCCCGGTCCCGCTGATGGGGCAGTCCACCATCGGGATGCCGACGGCCGCCAACGCGGCGCGTACGGTCTCCTTCTCCTGGAGAGGAAGGGTGCTGAAGTCGACGAGGGCGAAGCCGCGGCGCGTGGAGGAGGCCAACCCGTCGGGCCCGGTGGCGATGACCGACAGGGCGCCCAGGGACGCCACCGCCGTGAAGATGAGGTCGGACCGATCCGCCGTCTCTCGCGGCGACGCCACCGCGACGCCACCGAGGGAGGTCAGCACTTCCCCCCGGCCGGTGTCGATGTCGAAGCCGACGACCTCGTCGCCGTCTTCGAGGAGATGGCGGGCGACGGCGGTTCCGATGATTCCCAAGCCGACGATCCCGATGCGGGCCATTGCGCCTCCAGGCGGGAGATAACCGATGGGAGTCTATGTGCCGCCGGGGAAAGGGGGGCCGGACCATCGCCCTGGCGGGCGGCGATGGAGGGCAAAGGGCACCGGCCGAGCCGGCGCGACAGCCGCGGCGGCCGATCGTGGGACCGGGGACAATTACGTTCCCACCCACCGGTTGCCCGGCCGGTGCCCGCGGGGCACCCGGCCCGGTTGCGCCCCCCCGGGATCGGTCTAGTCTCACCCTCCGCCGGGTCGGGTAGCGGGCCGCGAGCAGAGCCCAGGTTCCCGTCTCCAGCACGGCATCTCCTGGGCCTCGACGACATGGAGGAAGAACTCGCATGCGAGCACCACGTTGGGGGCTGACCATCCTGGCGGCAGCGGCGGCGGTGCTACTGGCGCCGGCGGCCGGGGCGCAGGAAGCACCGCCGGCGGGCGTCAAGGTGACCACCCCCTTTCCCGGCGTGGCCGTGGCACCGGGAAAGAGCGTCTCCTTCACCCTGGCCATCACCGCGCCCGATGGGGAGCGGGTGGCACTTGAGGTGGGCGGCGTGCCCCAGGGCTGGACGACCAGCCTGCGCGGGGGAGGCGCTCTCATCAGGGAGGTCATCGTCACGGCCGACAACCCCGCCGGCCCCACGCTCGAGGTGTCGGTCCCACCGGAGGCCGCCGAAGGGGACTACACCATCACCGTGGTGGCCGCCGGTGAAACCGGCACCGACCGCCTCGAACTGCACCTGCAGGTCGCCGCGGGCGTCACCGGTGGGGTCGGCCTCGTCGCCGAGTTCCCTGCGCTGAAGGGTGCTTCGGGGGCCATTTTCAACTACGTCCTGGACCTGAGCAACGACACCCCCGAGGAGATCCAGTTCGCCCTCACCGCCGAGGGACCCGACGGTTGGCTGGTCGATGCCCAGCCTGCCGCGCAGGCTCGCGCTTCCACGATCACCCTGGCCGGTGGCGACTCGACCCTGATCACGGTGCAGGCCGATCCTCCGGACGACATCACGGCCGGAACTTATTCGCTGCGGGTGCGCGCCTCCGGGTCCGGCGAGACGGTGGAGGCGGAACTGACCGCCGAGATCACCGGGCGCTACAGCATGGACCTGACGACGGCAGGCGGCTTGTTGAACTTCGACCTCGAGGCGGGGAGCTCCCGCGAGCTACGGCTCCTGGTGGTCAACACCGGGACCGGGCCGCTCATCGGCATCACGCTGAGCGCCCAGCCACCGTCGGGGTGGACGGTGCGGTTCGCTCCGGATCTGGTCGCGCAGGTTGCCCCCGGCGATCAGGTGCCGATACTTGCCACCGTCGTCGCGTCAAAGGATGCCGTAGCCGGCGACTACGTGCTCGGTGTAGGTGTCGAAGCCAACCAGGCCTCCGATCAGGTCGAGTTGAGGGTGACGGTGGAGACCTCGACGGTGTGGGGGCTGGTGGGCATCATCGTGATCGTGGTTGCCCTGGGCGGATTGGCGGTGGTGTTCTGGCGCTTCGGTAGGAGGTGATTCGGTGGGCACTGAGATCAGGATCTCCGCCCGGGCTCTCACCAAGCGCTACGGCAAACGGACCGTGGTCGACCGGCTCGACCTGGATGTCTTCTCCGGCGAGGTATTCGGCCTGGTCGGGCCCAACGGGGCAGGCAAGACCACGACCATCCTCATGCTCCTGGGCCTGACCCAGCCGTCGGGGGGGACGATCCGGGTGGCCGGGCTCGACCCGGTCCGCCAGCCGCTGGACGTGAAGGCCCTCGTCGGCTACCTGCCCGACACCGTCGGCTTCTATGAGAGCCTCACCGGGCGCCAGAACCTGGCTTACACCGCCCGGCTCAACCGGCTCCGGCGAGCGGAGGCCGAGCCGCGGATCGATGCTCTGCTGGCCGAGGCCGGCCTGAGCGGGGTGGCCGATGACCGGGTGGGCACCTACTCACGGGGGATGCGGCAGCGGCTCGGCATCGCCGACGCCCTGGTCAAGGATCCTGCGGTGCTGATCCTCGACGAGCCCACGGTGGCCATCGATCCGGACGGGGTGGCCGAAATCCTGGTGTTGATACGGCGGTTGGCCGAGGAGCGGGGAGTGACCTTGCTGCTGTCGTCGCACTTGCTCCATCAGGTGCAGGTGATCTGCGACCGCGTCGGCATCTTCATCGAGGGGCGCATGGTGGCCCAGGGGAAGACCGATGAACTGGTGGCCGGAATGGAGCTGGGGCCCACGGTGCTCGAGGTTGGTGTAGACGGTGACCCCGGCCTGGTACTGGCGACCCTGCACAGTGTCGGTGGTGTCACCGGCGTCGAACCCGACCAGCGGGTTCCCCGGGCCTGGCGGGTCACTGCCGAGACCGACCTGTCCGCCGATGTGGCGGCGGCGCTGGTGGCCGCCGGCCTGCGGCTGCGGTCGTTGCGACGAATCGGTGAGGACCTGGACTCGGTCTATCGCCGCTACTTCGAGGAGGCACGATGACCGCGGACACCCTCCCCGGCTCCGCTCGGGGCCGCGGCACGGCGACCAGGCGGCGGGGGGGTGGCTGGGCGATCGTGGCGCGCAAAGAACTGACCGACCAGTTGTTGTCGGTGCGCTTCGTGGCCCTGCTCGTCGTGCTGGGACTGGCGACGGTCGCGGCGGCGTACTCCGCCGGCAGCGGGATCCGTGACGTCGCCGCCGAGGCGGCGGGGACCCCGGCCCTCTTCCTGAAGCTGTTCACCATCCAGGTCGACCCGATCCCGTTCTCCTTCTATGCCTTCCTGGGGTTCCTGGCCCCGCTGCTCGGCATCGCTCTGGGGTTCGATGCCATCAACGGCGAGCGGGCACAGCGGACGCTACCCCGGCTGGTATCGCAGCCCATCTATCGCGATGACGTCATCAACGGCAAATTCCTGGCCGGGCTGATCACCGTCACCGTGCTGCTGTCCACGGTGACGCTGGTGGTGGCGGGGCTCGGCATTCTTCGGCTGGGGATCGTGCCGAGCGTCGGCGAGGTGACCCGGCTGTTGGCGTGGCTG
>JBDROA010000201.1:0-54951 GCA_043810615.1 Actinomycetota bacterium
CGTATACACCACCTTCGGATTACGAGCCGCCAACACCTTCGTAATCGCCGCCGTCAAAGTCGTCTTCCCATGATCAATATGACCCATCGTCCCCACATTCACATGCGGCTTCGTACGCTCAAACCTCTCCTTACCCATCGCAGCGGACTCCTTCTTGGTGTTGTTACCGTTTCCGTTCGATCGTAGCGGCGGGTGGATTCGAACCACCGACTACCCGATTATGAGCCGGGTGCTCTGCCACTGAGCTACGCCGCCTCGCCGCCCCGGGGCCGCTGCCCCGGCCGGGGTGACGCCCGGGTCGTCACCCTGAGCCCCCTCCCGGGCTCGAACCGGGGACCCCTTCCTTACCATGGAAGTGCTCTACCACTGAGCTAAGGGGGCAGTGAGCGGTCAGGTTACCGCACCGGTGGGGGGAGAAGGATTTGAACCTCCGTAGGCGTTCGCCGGCAGATTTACAGTCTGCTCCCTTTGGCCGCTCGGGCATCCCCCCGAGGCGCCGCGATCATAGCCCCCCGCAGCCGCCGGAGCTCCCGGCCCCGTCCGGCTTGCCCCCCCCCAACGCAGGCGGTGGCGCCGTGACTCTCAGCGAATGCCCTGCGCCATCTCGGTGAGCCGCTCCACCCGCTCGGGGATGGGCGGGTGAGTGGAGAACATCCGCCTCAGGCCGCCACCGCCGCCGCTGCCGCGGCCCAGGGCCTTCAGCGGGTCGGCGATGAACAGCTGGGCGGTGGAGGGGTTCAGGGGCATGGGGATCCGGGCGGTGCCGGCCTCCAGCTTCTCCAGGGCCCGGGCCAGGGAGAGGGGCGAGCCGGTCATCTCGGCCCCGCTGCGGTCGGCCTCGAACTCCCGCGAGCGGCTGATGGCCATCTGGATGACCACGGCGGCGAGCGGCGCCAGGATGATGCCGACCAGGCCGATGGCCATGCTGAAGGCGTCGTTGTGGCGCCGGTTGCTGCCAAGCCCTCCCCACAGCGCCATGCGCATCAAAAAGCTGAGGGCGGCGGCCACGGTGGCGGCGATGGTGGCGATGAGCACGTCCCGGTTGCGCACGTGGGAGAGCTCGTGGGCCAGCACCCCCTCCAGCTCCTGGAGGTCCATGACCTGGAGGATCCCCGCAGTCACGGCCACCGCGGCGTGGCGGGGGCTGCGGCCGGTGGCGAAGGCATTGGGCTGGGCAGAAGGGATCAGGTAGATGCGCGGCATCGGCATGTCCTCGCGCTGGGTGAGCGAGCGCACGATCGAATACACGTTGGGCACTTCGTGCTCCTCCACGGGCTTGGCCCCGGTCGAGGCCAGGGCGAGCTTGTCCGAGAAGAAGTAGATGAGGAAGTTCAACCCGCCGGCGACGGCCAGGGCGGTGAGCGCCCCGCTGGTGCCGCCGATCCACTGGCCCACGAGCACGAAGAGCGCCCCCAGGGCCGACATCAGCACCAGGGTCTTGAAGCTGTTGCGCATGGCCGGGATGGTAGGGGGGCCGGTGCCTTTCCGGAATAGCGAGGGACGGCCGACGGCGGAGTCCGCACCGGCACCGGCTTCATCGTGCTCTGCCCGGCACCGGGCCGGCCACGAACGAGGGAGGCGGGGCCCGGCGGGCCCCGCCTCCTCTGACTCGACCGATCGTGCGCTAGGGCACAGCCGGGAAGAGCGTGATCGCCTCGGTGATCTCGGTGGCACCACCGCGGTAGCCGCCTCCCCGATCTCCGTTGCTGAAGAGCAGGACGCCCAGCTCCGGGGTGTTACCCGGCCAGAGGCCGAAGTCGAACACCGTCATCGTGCCCACCGACATCCCGGCCACGTCTGAAGGCACTGCGTAGTAGCCCTCGCCGTAGGGGGTGACCACCAGGCCGTAGACCAGGTCGCCGGGGCCGCCGAAGTAGATGTCGGCGGCGTAGACGTCCAGGCCCACGTTGGTGCCGGGCCCGACGTAGGCCATGTCGGTCCCGGTGAGACCCACCTGCTCGCCGCACAGGTACAGCGCCGTGTTACCGGTGTTGGTGGCGTGCTCGGCATAGAACCAGGCACTGGCGCCGCCGGTGGCCATGTCGATGGCCCAGGTGACCTGCCGGCCGTCGGAGGCCCCCCAGGGGCCGGCCAGGTCGGCGTTGGTCACCATGTAGTCGTCCACGCCGTTCTGGTCGATGTCCAGGAACAGCTGGTAGCTCACCGGCAGCAGGTGCGACTGCCGCTCGTGGCTGTTGATGGCGAAGGCCCAAACGAACGACTCCTCCCCAGAGCAGTAGCCCGCGGGCACGGGGAACGTGTTGACGCCCACTGCGGCCAGGTCGGGGGTGGGGGCTCCGGTCCCGGCACCACCCGTGGGGAGGTTCGGGCTGACGGCGAGCAGGGTGTAGGCGTCGTTCTGCGCCAAACCCACGCCCTTGTTCCTCAGGGTCACGGTGGCCATGCCCGCATCGAACACCATGGGCAGGGCGCGCTCCTTGGCCGCCTGGCGAGGCAGGACGTGCCAGGGCAGGTGGATCGACCCGTCGGCGGACGTCAGGGTGAGGTACCCGTCGAACTCGTTCAGGGTGAGCGCCGCCCCGTTGGCTCCGTTGGCGCCCGAGTTCATCGAGTTCGTCGGCAGCAGGCTGCCGTCGATCGTGATGGTGACCCGGAACCAGCGGGTCTCGTAGGGGTCCAGCTTGATCCGCGCCGGGGCCTTGATGCTCACCGCCCCGCTCGCCTCATCGTCGGCGAAACGGAAGCTGCTGGCGATGGTGTAAAGCACCTCGGCGTCGCTGTAGTTGGTAATCGTGACCTTCTTGGTCACTCTCTTGATGCCGAACACATCGATGAACCCGAACGACAGGGCGCCTGCCTTGATGGGGCCGGAGGCCCAGGCCGCCGCCGGTGAGGCGAGCGCCCGGTCGACCCGGACCTCGCCGCCGCCGATGCGGCTGATCGGGGCCAGGTCGCCGCCGAAGAAGGCGGCCATGTTCATGATGTCGGTCTCGGCGGTGTTCATGAGCACCGCCTTGATCTCGGCCGGCGTGCGGGTCGGGTAGGCCTGCACGAGAAGAGCCGCAGCGCCGCTCACCATGGGAGCCGCCCCCGAGGTGCCGCCGAAGGGGCCGGTCTCGGTGCCCGTACCGTAGATGGCCGACATCGAGGCGCCGGGGGCGCCGATCTCCGGCTTGATGATGCTGGTTCCCATGGACGGGCCCCGCGACGAGGAACCGACCATGTGCTGCACGAGCGGGATACCGTTGGCCGGGTCGAACACCACGTAGGTGTTTGGGATGCCCGACTTCAGGGTATTGGAAACGACCTGGCTCACCATGAAGCCGGGAACGTCGATGGGTCGATCGCCGCCGTCGCCCCCGGCGAAGGGGTCCCCCGGGGCGATGAGGCCGATGATCCCCGCCACGGCACCGCCCTGGCCGACGTTGCTGATCTTCAAGGTGAAGTTGCAGGCCCCGCGGTCGACCAGCACGATCTTCCCGGTCAGGGACCCGGCGGCGAAGGGGGCGCAGCCGTTCAAGTTGCCTCCCGCCCCGTCACCGTACTGCACCAATCCCTCGATCTTCCCGGTGGTCTCGAGAGGCACCGACCAGTCCTGGAACACCGCCGGGTAGTCGCCGACGATGCCGGCCGGAGCGGTGATCTCGAGCAGCGGCTGGACGGCCGAAGGCACGTTGGTCTGCGCCACTGAGAGGGCGGTGGGAGCAGCCGACGGAGTGCCGAGAATGTAGGGCTTGTCCGCCCCGTTGCCCGCAGAAGCCACCGTGAGGACGCCGACCGCAGAGGCAAGCTCTACAGCCTGGGACAGGTCGTCGTCGATCGCCGTGCCGTAGCCGGCCCCCAGCGACATGTTGATGATGTCGACGTGGTCGGCCACCGACCCGTCACCGTCGGGGTCGAGGGCGAAGTCCATGCCCTCGATCAGCGCGATGCCGCTACAGGCGGTGGAAACCGAAGAGCAGACCTTGACGCCGTAGAGGCTCACCCCGGGGGCAACCCCGCCCAGGCCGCCGATGATGTCGGCCACGTGGGTGCCGTGCCCGCCGTCGGTGCCGTCGTCGAGCGGGTCGGGATCGGGAGCCTCCGCCGGTCCGCCGGAGCCGTACCAGTCGCCGCCCACAAAGTCGTACCCGCCGACGACCTTCCCGGTGGGGAAGGAGCCCGGCTCGATGATGGTGGGATCGTTGGCGGCGTACTCGGCCGGGTCGCCGCTGCCGCCGAACGCGGCGTGGAGGTAGTCGATGCCGGAGTCGAGGACGGCCACGGTGACGCCGGTGCCGTCGAACCCGAGGTCCTGCACCGCGGTGGCGCCGATGTAGGGCACGGTCTCGGACAGGTCGAGTTCGAAGTCCCGGACCCGCCGGATGGAGGCCACGTTCGGGTTGGCCGCGAGACTCCGCAGGGCCGCGGCGTCCACATCGGCGAAGACGGTGTTGAGGGCCACCTGCGCGGCGCCCAGGATCGTCCCTCCCTGACGGCGCAGCACACTGGCGAATTGCGCCTGCTGGTCGAGCACGGTCCGCATCTGGATCTTCTGCAGGTCGGCGCGCGCCCCGGTGGCGGCGACCGCGGCAACCGGGTCGCTGGTGAGGCGGATGCTGACCCTCACCCGGCCCTCGGCGCCGAACAGGCCCAGGTCGATCTTGTCGTCCACGACCACGCCCGAAGCGGAGGCCGGGGTATCCAGCCTCAGATCGGCCACGTGATCGGGCAGAGCCCGCTCGGGTCGTTCG
Source organism: Actinomycetota bacterium (assembly GCA_043810615.1). Classification (GTDB taxonomy): domain Bacteria; phylum Actinomycetota; class Acidimicrobiia; order Spongiisociales; family UBA11373; genus VGBK01. Next base: position 4,695 of record JBDROA010000201.1, read on the forward strand.
GCCTCCTGGGCGCTGCCCATGGCGGCCGTCCCGAGCAGGGTGATCAGGGCCACAACCAGCACGAGTGTGCGCTTCACAGCCCACTCCCTTCCTCGTCGCTTGCCTCCGGCGCGCCCATAGGACGTGCCCGCCACTGAATCTAGCGCGCGCAACTGCCCCCCGCGTCGGGTGAGTGGGCCCTGATCCCGGCGAAAGGCGCCCCTGCGGCCAACCGGGAGGCCGGGCGGGCTCCGATCCGGGTCCCCGCCACCCCGGCATCCGTTCAGCGGCGGGCCACCAGCACCCGGAAGTCCCCCAGGCCGCGCGGATGTAGCAGAGCCTCGCCACCGGTGATCAAGCTGCGGACCCGGAGGCGCTCAATGGGGTCGCCGTCGCGCGCCAGGGCCATCTCCTCGCCGCGCCGGGCCGCCAGGAGGTCCCGCAGGCCCCAGCGCTCGAGGAAGGCCGCCTGCGGCAGCACCTCGGCCTCGGCTCCCTCCTCCACGGCCACCAGCGACAGCGCCCCGAAGTCCACGTCGGCGGTGATGTCGGTGCCTCCCGGTTCCACCAGAGGGCCGGGGCCCAGATGGTGCTGCCTATAGGTGCGCAGGGTCCCCTCGGCCCGCCTCCGGGCCAGGCCGGCAGCGGTGCCGCCGTAGTCGATGACCACCACCGCCCCGGTGGCAACGAGTTGCAGTGTCCCCCGCAGCCACTCCCCGGCGGCGATCTGGGTCTCGACCACGCCGCCCTCCGCCACCGGGCCGGCGTGACGGGTCGCCCACGACGCCACCTCGGGGCGCGCCGGGCCCTCCAACCAGCACAGTGACCTCCCGGCCGCCCCCACCACAAGCTCCACCCATCCTGCGCCCCGGCGCACCGCCAGGGCCACCGGCAGGTTGTCCGCCAGTTCGTTGGCCACCACCACCCCCCGGAAAGGGCCCACGATGGCCGCCGGGCCCTCCGCGACGGCCGCCTCGGGCACGAAGAGGCGCAGGGACTCACGGGCGGCAGGGGACACCTCGAGCGCCCAGGGGCGCACCCCCACCCGCACGGCGTCGAGGAGGGCGCGCAGTAGCGAGCCCGAACCGGCTCCGGCATCCACCACGGTGATGGGATCGGGGCCGAGGCGAGCGGCCTCCGCCTCCACGAAGCGGGCCAGGGTGGCCCCGAAGAGGGGGCTGACCTCCGGGCTGGTCAGGAAGTCCCCCTCCCGCGTCGAGCGCAGCGGGCCCGAGGAGAAGTAGCCCTCATCGGGGTCGTAGAGGGCGGCCCGCATGAACTCGTCGAAGGGGAGAGGGCCCTCCTGCTGGATGCGCCCGACGAGACGCTCGCGAAGCACCCGCCCAGGCTACGGCAGCGCCAGGCCCCGTGCCGCCTCGCCGAAGAAGGCGAGCACTTGCGGGTAGAAGCCGGCCGCCAGCACCACCGCCGCGGTGATGGCCAGGGCGGCGGCCAGGGGGCGGGCGAGCGGCGCCCCTTCCGGCATCGGGTCGGGGGACGGGTCCATGAACGCCACCTTGAGCACCCGGGCGTAGAAGAACAGGGCGACGACCGCATTCACCGCCGCCACCACCGCCAGGGCCACCCCCCAGGGGTTCCCCGGGTCGCCCAGGACCGAACGGAACATGACGAACTTGGCGAACCACCCGGCCAGCGGCGGGATACCCGCCAGGGAGAAGAAGAAGATCCCCAGCAGGGTCGCCAGCCCCGGCGAGTACCGCGCCAGGCCGGCCCAGTCGTCGATCTCCCGACTCCCGGTGCGCTCGGCGATGGCGATCACCGCGGCGAAGGCCCCCAGGTTCATGAAGGCGTAGACCAGCAGGTAGGTGAGCGAGCCGAAGAAGGCGTCCTGCAGGGCCGGCCCCTCGAAGGCGGCGGCCATGGCGAAGGGGACCAGGATGAACCCGGCGTGGGCCACCGAGGAGTAGCCGAGCAGACGCACCACGTTGCTCTGGCGCAAGGCGGTGAGGTTGCCCACCGTCATGGTCAGGGCCGCCAGGATCCACAGGGCGGGGCCCCAGACGTCCCGCGCCCCGGCGAAGGCGACGTAGCAGATGGTGAAGAGGCCCACGAAGCCGGCCCCCTTGGAGCCCACCGACAGGTAGGCGGCCACCGGCAGGGGCGCCCCCTGGTAGGTGTCCGGGGCCCAGAAGTGGAAGGGGACCGCGGCGATCTTGAAGCCGAACCCGACCAGCACGAACAGCACGCCGAGCACGAAGGCCGGCTCCCCGGCGACGGCGGCCGTTGCGGCGGCGATCCCGGCGAAGGTGAACTCCCCCGTGGTGCCGTAGACCAGGGACATCCCCATGAGCAGGACGGCCGACGAGAGCACCCCGATGAGGAAGAACTTCAGCGCCGCCTCGTTGGAGCGCAGGTCCCCCTTGCGCCAGCCGGCGAGCAGGAACGCCGGCCCGGAGACCAGTTCCAGGCCGATGAACATGGTGATGAGATCGCGCGACGAGGCCATCACCACCGCCCCGGTGATCGAGGCGAGCACCAGGAAGTAGTACTCCCCCTCGTAGTAGCGGTCGGCCCGCAGGTAGCTCACCGAGGCCAGCAGCACGATGGCGCCGGCCACCAGGAACAGGCCCTTGAGCACCAGGGCGAAGTCGTCCACCACATAGGACCCGCCGAACATCTCCCGCGGCCCGGCGGCGCATGAGAAGAGCCGTTCACAGTTGGCCAGCGTCAGCAGGGGCACGGCAGCGGCGAGGAGCCCCGCTATCCCGGCCGCCCCGGCGAGCCAGCGGCGACGCGGCGCCACCACGAGGTCCACCCCCAGCACCACCAGCAGGGTGGCGCCGAGGATGAGCTCGGGGAGCAGGGCGTGGTAATCGAACACTCGCTCAGCCTCCAAAGGCGCGGCGCACCAGGCTCACCACGGAGTCGTTAGTGGCGCCGAAGACGATGGCCGGGTACACGCCGATGGCCAGGGTGACCAGCACCAGGGGCACCCAGGCCCCCAGTTCGTAGCGGTCGGCGTCGTGGAGTGGCTCCTCGCGCCACTCCTCGGGAACCTCCCCCAGGTTGACCCGCTGCAGCATCCACAGCAAGTAGCCGGCGGTGAGCACCGTGCCGATGGCCCCCACCACCATGGCGGTGCGGAAGAGGGCCAGGTTGGCCCCGGCGAAGGGGTTGTAGGCGGCGAGCAGCGCCATGAACTCTCCCCAGAACCCGGCCAGGCCGGGCAGGCCCAGGGAGGCCATGGCGGCAAAGCCCAGGATGCCCCCCAGGACGGGGAGCAGCTTCTGGTTGCCACCGAGGCGGGCCATCTCCCGGGTGTGGTAGCGGTGCTGGATGGACCCCGCCAGGAAGAACAGCAAGCCGGTGATCACCCCGTGGGCCACCATGCCGACGATGGCGGCGTTGATGCCCACGTCGGTGAGGGTGGCGATGCCCAGCATCACGAAGCCCATGTGCCCCACCGAGGAGAAGGCGATCAGGCGCTTCATGTCGGTCTGGGCCAGGCAGGCCAGCGACCCGTAGATGATGGCCACCACCGCCAGCACGGCGACGGCCGGAGCCCACGCTCTGGCCTCCTGAGGGAGGACGGGCAGCGCGATGCGGATGAAGCCGTAGGCCCCCAACTTCAAGAGGATGGCCGCCAGCAGCACCGAACCTACCGTGGGAGCGGCGGTGTGGGCGTCGGGGAGCCAGGTGTGCAGCGGCCACATGGGCACCTTGACGGCGAAGCCCATGAACAGGGCGAAGAACACCCAGAAGGCGAAGGTGCCCGTGAACCGCCCCTGGGCCCCCAGTTGCGAGAGCACTTCGATATCGAAGGTGCGCCCGGCCCCGGCGGCGTCGCCCGAGCGGAAGTAGAGAGCCAGGAAGCCCAGCAGCATGAAGGCCGAGCCGAAGAAGGTGAAGAGGAAGAACTTGATGGCGGCGTAGAGGCGGGTCTCCACGGGCTTGCGGAACCCCGGCAGCCGCATCGGGTTGCGGTCGCCCCAGATGCCGATCATGAAGTACATCGGGAGCAGCACCAGCTCGAAGAAGATGAAGAAGAGCACCAGGTCCAGGGCCACGAAGGTGCCCGCCATGCCGGTGGCCAGCACCAGCATCAGCGCCAGGAAGGCCTTGGGATTGTGCGGCTCGGGCCAGTGGTTCCACGAGTAGATCACGCAGAGCAGCGTGATGAAGGTGGACAGCACCACCATCGGCAGGCTGATCCCGTCCACCCCGATGTGGAAGTTGGACCCGATGGCCGGGATCCACGACTTGTCGGTGCCGAACTGATAGCCGGCCTCGGCGAAGTCGAAGAGGATCGTGACGATCACCGACACGGCGAAGGAGGCGGCGGCGAAACCGAGGGCGATGGCCTTGATCGCCGTCTCCCGGGCACGCGGGACCGCCAGCACCACGGCCGCCCCCACCAGGGGGAGGAACACGATGAGGCTCAGCCCCCACCCGTTCTCGAACCAGCCCATGTCGCTCGCCCTCCTCTAGCCGAAGATCAGAAAGCCGACCACCAGCAGCACCGCCCCCAGGAACAGGGCCGCGGCGTACTGCTGCACCTTGCCCGTCTGCACCCGGCGCAGCGCCCCGCCCACTTCGCCGGCGGCGGCCGCGGCGGCGTTGATGCCCAGGTCGATGCCCCGCTGGTCCAGCCCGCCGTAGACCAGCGAGGCCAGCCGGCGGGCCACCACCCCGAAGGCGTTGACCGCACCGTCGATGACCACGTTGTTCGACCAGTTCGCCGCCCGGGCCAGCGGCCCCCGGATGGGCCGCACCAGGGCGTAGTCGTACAGGTCGTCCACGAAGTACTTGCGCTCCAGCAGCGGGTAGAGGAGTGGAATGCGGAAGCGATCCCGCTCCTTCTGGGTGGCGCGGTCCCGCCCGAACACCGCCGTCCCCACCGCGATCCCGGCCAGGGCCGCCAGGGTGCCGATGGCCGCCAGGCCCAGGTCCAGGCCTTCGGCGTGGTGCTCCACGATGGGATGGGCCCGGGCCGCCAGCCACTCGGTGAGGGCGGTGAAGGCCCCCGGGACGTTGACCAGGCCGCCCACCGCCGCCAGGGCGGCCAGGCCGATGAGCGGGTAGGTCATCACCAGCGGCGATTCGTGGGGGTGGCCGGCTCCCTGGTACTTCCCGAAGAATGTGAGGTTCACGGCGCGGGCCATGTAGAAGGCGGTGACGAAAGCCCCGGCCAGGGCCAGCACCAGCACGAACGTCGCCAGCGACCCGCCCCCGTGCTGCGAGTCGTAGTACAGCGAGGCCAGGATCTCGTCCTTCGACCAGAAGCCGGCCAGGGGGACGACGCCCGCCAGGGCCAGAGACCCGACAACGAAGGTCCAGAACGTGGCCGGCATGGACTTCCGCAAGCCGCCCATGTCGCTCATGTTGTTGGAGCGGACCGAGTGGATCACCGACCCGGCGGCCAGGAACAGCAGGCCCTTGAAGAAGGCGTGGGTGAACAGGTGGAAGAGGCCGGCGGTGTAGGCCCCGGCTCCCATGGCCGCGGTCATGTAGCCCAACTGGCTCACCGTGGAGTAGGCCAGCACCTTCTTGATGTCGTCCTGGACCATGGCGAGCAGGCCGCCCAGGAACAGGGTCAGCGCCCCGATCACCAGGATCAACGGCTTGAGCCCGGCCCCGAATCCCTCCGCCTGGTAGAAGGGGAACATCCGTCCGAGCAGGTAGACCCCGGCGGTCACCATGGTGGCGGCGTGCATCAGCGACGACACCGGGGTGGGGCCGGCCATGGCATCGGGGAGCCACACGTGGAAGGGCCACTGGGCGCTCTTGCCCATGGCCCCGACGAACAGTGCCAGGCCCACCCAGACCCCCACATCGGCCAGTGCGGAGTCGTTGGCCCCGACGGCGTCGAGCAGGTCGGTGAAGCGGAACGACCCCACCGCCACCCCGGCGATGATCACCCCGAGGAAGAGGCCCACGTCGGCCACCTTGTTGACGATGAAGGCCTTGATGGCGGCGGCGTTGTTGGCATGGTCCTCCCACCAGTGTCCGATGAGCAGGTAGGAGGCGACGCCGACCAGTTCCCAGCCGACGATCAGTTGGATGGTGTTGGGGGAGGAGACCAGCACCAGCATGCCGCCGGCGAACAGGGAGAAGGCGGCGAAGAACCAGGTGAAGCGGACGTCGCCCTTCATGTACCCCTTGGAGTAGGTGAACACGAAGAAGCCGACGATGCCGACGACGAAGTACATCATGGTGGACAGGCCGTCCACCAGCCAGCCCCACTCGAGCACCAGGTCGGCGCCGCCGGGGAGCACGCCGATGCGGGCGATCTCGATGTGGCGCTCGAAGGCGAAGGGCTCCACCCAGTTGCCGATGAGCAGCGCCGTCCCGTAGAGGGCGACAAAGGCCAGGGCCCCCTCGGCCAGCTCCCAGCCCTTGAAGGGGAGGCGCTTGCCGAAGAGCACGATGAGCCCCATCGCCAGCAGCGGGACCACCGGGATGAGCCAGGCCCCCTGCGCCAGCAGGCCGAGGAACCCGGAGGGCTCGGCGGCCGCGGCGGCGTGCCCGCCCTCGGCGGTGCTCAGTGCGGCGAAAGACAGCATCCCGGGCATCACCACTTCATCAGGTCGAGCTCGTCGACGTTGGCCGACGAGCGGTTGCGGAAGATCAGGATCACGATGGCCAGGCCGATGCCGACTTCGGCGGCGGCCACCGTGATGACGAACAGGGCGAAGACGTGACCGGTGCGCAGCGGGTCCAGGAGCAGGGAGCCCAAGGCCACCAGGTTGATGTTCACCGCGGCCAGCATCAGCTCGATGGAGAGCAGCACCGCCACCGCGTTGCGCCGCACCAGCACGCCGTAGACCCCGAGGGAGAAGAGCAGGGCGCCCAGGATGAGGAACTGGTTGATCGTCATTCCTTCGGGTCCTTCCGGGCGAGCACGATGCCCCCGATGAGGGCGGCGAGCAGCACGAACGACACGGCTTCGAAGGGGATCACGAAGCGACTGAAGAGCAGGTCGCCCAGGTCGCCCGTGAGGTTTCGCTCCACGGTGGCGCCCTCCGCCCAACCGAAGAAAGTGGTGGTGGAATAGGCCAGGGTGGCGAAGACCGCCCCGGCCACCGCCATGGCCGGCCAGCGCCGCTCGTGGTCGAGGCGCACCGGGTCGCGCCGCAGCGGCGCCCGGGTGATCATGAGCCCGAACAGGAACAGGACCACCACCGCGCCGATGTAGACCAGCACCACCGTCCAGGCCACGAACTCGGCGCCGAGCAGCAGGAACAGGGCGGCCGACCCGGCCAGGGCCACGACCAGCATCAGCACGGCGTGGACCAGGTTGCGGGTGGTGACCACCCACCACCCGGCCACCAGCACAACGATGCCGATCGCCAGGAACACCAGGTTCTCGCTCTGGCCGATCCACTCGCCCCAGCTCATGGCTCACTCCCCTCCAGGGCGGGAGGCTCGGGGACGGTCGCCAGCCACTCGCCCAGGCGCGCCTTGTCGTGCCGCAGGTCGGCGACGCTCTCGGCGGAGTACTCGTACTCCGGCGACCAGAACAGGGCATCGAAGGGGCAGACCTCGACGCAGGTGCCGCAGTACATGCACAAGGCGAAGTCGATGTCGAAGCGGTCGAGCACCGAGCGGGTGCGGGCCCGCCCTCCCGGCTCGGCGGGAGGCCGCTGCTCCTTGTGGCCCTCGATGTAGATGCACCAGTCGGGGCAGTCCCGGGCGCAGAGCATGCACACGGTGCAGGCCTCGGCGTCGAGGGCGATGACCCCCCGGGCCCGGGGCAGGGGGATCTCCTTCTCCAGCGGGTACATGATGGTGGGCGGCTTGCGCAGAAAGGTGCGCAGCGTCAGCCACATACCCTTGAAGAGGCCGAGGCCGGGGACCGCCGAGCGGAGGCGCTTGCCGGACGAGGACCGGGGGGCGCTCACCGGATCACCTTCAGCGTGGCGGTCACCGCGATGTTGGCCAGGGCGATGGGCACCAGCCAGCGCCAGGCCAGCGACTGCAGCTGGTCCTCGCGCAGACGCGGCCAGGTCCAGCGGAACCAGATCATCACAAAGACCAGGAACAGCGACTTGCCCAGCAGGACGAAGGGGCCGAACCAGTCGGCGTTCACTCCCCAGAAGTGGTAGCCGCCCAGGAAGAGGACCGAGGCGATGGCCGACATGGCCAGCATCCCGGCGTACTCCCCCAGCAGGAACATGGTGAAGCGGATCCCGGAGTACTCGGTCAGGTAGCCCATGACCAGTTCCGACTCGGCGACGGGCATGTCGAAGGGGATGCGCACCAGTTCGGCCAGGGCGGCGATCATGAAGATGACGAAGCCGATGATCTGCCCCTGGAGGGCGTAGGGCAGGCTGATGCCCACGCTGCCGATGTGGAACAGGGGCTGGGCCTGGGCCTCGGTGATGCCCACCATCGACATGGTCCCCGCCTGGATGACCACGCCCACCACCGCCAGCACCAGGGGCAGCTCGTAGGCGATGAGCTGGGCCCCGGCCCGCAGGCCCCCGATGAGGGAGTACTTGTTCCCCGAAGACCACCCCGCCATGAGGATGGCGATGGTGCTCACCGACCCGGCGGCCAGGGCGTAGAAGATGCCCACATCGAGGTCGCCGGCCACCAGCACCGGCGACAAGGGGATGATCACGATCACGGCGAAGGTCCCCAGGAGCGACACCATGGGGGCCAGGCGGAACACCGGCCCGTCGGCCTCCGCCGGGACCAGGTCCTCCTTCTGGAGGAACTTCAGGGCCTCGGCGAACACCTGGGCCCAGCCCCAGCGGCCCCCGGCGAAGTAGGGGCCGATGCGGCTCTGCATGTGGGCCGACACTTTGAGCTCGGCGAACATGATGACCAGAGCCACGGCGAAGACCACCACGACGGCCACCGCCAGCTTGACCCCGAGCACCACCCAGACGTTGTCCGGCAGGTTCATCGGTCCACGTCCCCGAGGACGAAGTCGAGGCTGCCCAGGATGGCGATGATGTCGGGGATCAGAGCCCCTTCCAGCAGCCAGGGCAGCACCGAGAGGTTGCAGAACGAGGCGGAGCGGATCTTGACCCGGTAGGGCCGCCGCCCCCCGCCGGAGACGATGTGGTACCCCATCTCCCCCTTGGGGTTCTCCGCCCGCACGTAGCACTCCCCGCGGGGCACCTTGATGACCCGAGGGACCTTGGCCTGCAGGGGCCCGGAGGGCAGGGAGTCGAGGGCCTGCTCGATGATGCGAGCGGCCTGGCGGATCTCCTCGAGGCGCACCCGGCAGCGGTCGTAGGCGTCGCCGCCGGGCATGGTGACCACGTCGAAGTCGAAGCGGTTGTAGGGCAGGTAGTCCTCCACCTTGCGCAGGTCGAAGGCCACCCCCGACGCCCGCAGGTTGGGCCCGCTGACCCCGTATTCGATGGCCCGCTCGGCGGGCAGGACCCCCACCCCGATGGTGCGCTGCTGCACGATCTCGTTGCCCAGGACCAGGCCCTCCAGGTCGTCGCAGACCCGGCGCACCGCCGCCAGGGCCCGGCGGGTGCCGTCGCTGAAGCCCCTGGGCAAGTCCTGGGACACCGTGCGCTGCTCGGCCCCGCCCCCCGCCGCCGGGCGCACCCCGCCGATGCGGTTGAAGTTGGGGTGGAAACGGCCCCCGGTGACCCCCTCGATGAGGTCGAGCACCCGTTCCCGCTCGCGCAGGGCATACATGAGCGGGGTGGGCGCCCCCAGTTCGGCCGGGAAGGAGCAGAGGAAGACCAGGTGGTTGGAGATGCGGAACATCTCGGTGAGCATCAGGCGGATGTACTGCGCCCGCTCCGGCGCCTCCACCCCCAGGAGCCGCTCGGCGGCGACGATGAAGGGGACCTCGTTGGCGAAGCCCGAGACCCAGTCGATGCGGTTCACCAGGGCGGTGATCTGGGCGTAGGTGCGGGCTTCGACCAGCTTCTCATAGCCGCGGTGCATGTAGCCGACGACCGGCTCCACCTTCTCCACCCGCTCCCCGGCCACGGTGGCCACCAGGCGGAGCACGCCGTGGGTGGAGGGGTGCTGCGGGCCGATGTTGAGGGTCATCTCGGGGGTCTGGATCTCCACCGCAACCGCCGCCTCGGAACGGTGCATGGCGAGGAGGTGGCGGTCGGCAGGGGTGGTCACGCGCCGCCCCCCTTCGCCTCTCCCGGGGCCGCTTCGCCCGCGGGCAGCGGCGTCACCTCGACGGCTCCCGGCCAGGCCTTCACCTCGCGGCTGAGCAGCGGATAGGACTTGCGCAGGGGGTGGCCCACGAACCCGTCGGGCAGGTAGATGTTGACCGGGTTGGGGTGGCCTTCGAAGCGGATGCCGAACATGTCGGCGGCCTCGCGCTCGTGCCAGTCGGCCCCGCCGTAGACCCCGGTCAGCGAGTCGATCCGCAGGTCGTCGCGGGGCAGGTCGGTGCTGAGGATCACGGCCTCCCCGACGGTGACGTCGGCGAGGCGGCTGATCATCTCGTAGCGCTCCTCAATGGGGTCGCCCTCGAGGGCGTCGCCCACCGCCACCTCGTTCGACCAGTGGATGGCCGAGAGCCAGGCGAAGAAGGGGAGGTGCTCCTTGAGGGCCCGGTGCGCCGCCACCCAGCGCTCCCGGGGCACCCGGACCTTGGCGGTGCGGAAAGCGTCGCTCCACTCACCGGACCCGGCGAGGGCGGCCCACTGGGCGGCACGAGAAGGCGGCGCCTCGGGGGGCGGGGCCGGGCTGGCGTCCGGGGCCTCAGGCTCACTCACCGGCGGTCCACTTCTCGCGGATGTTCTCGCCCTGGATCTTGCGCTGCAGAGCGACGATGCCCTCCATGAGCGCCTCGGGTCGGGGGGGGCAGCCGGGGACGTAGACATCCACCGGGATGATCTGGTCCACGCCCTTGGTCACCGAGTAGGAGTCCCAGTAGGGGCCACCGCAGTTGGCGCAGGATCCCATGGAGATGACGTACTTGGGTTCGGCCATCTGGTCGTACAGCTTGCGCACCGCCGGGGCCATCTTGTCGGTCACCGTGCCCGCCACGATCATGAGGTCGGCCTGGCGGGGGCTGGCGGGCAGGGGGATGATGCCGAAGCGCATGAAGTCGTAGCGGGGGCCGGCGGCCGCCATCATCTCGATGGCACAGCAGGCCAGGCCGAACTGGAACAGCCACAGCGAGTACTTGCGGGACCAGTTGAGCAGCCAGGTGAGGGGCTTGGGGGCGTCGAAGCGGTCTAGGACTCCCACTTCAGCACTCCCTTGCGCACCGCATACACCAGGCCGGCGAGCAAGATCACGATGAATATCACCATCTCCACCAGGGCGAACAGACCCAGCGACTCCAGGCGCACCGCCCACGGGAAGATGAAGACCGCCTCGACGTCGAAGATCAGGAACAGCAGGGCGAAGATGTAGTAGCGGATGTGGGTCTGGGCCCAGCCGCTCCCCACCGGGTCGATGCCACACTCATAGCTCTGCGCCTTGGTAGCCGAGGGACGGCTCGGACGAAGCAGCCAACCCACTCCCACCGCGGCCGCCACCAGGAGCGCCCCGAAGCTGGCGAACGCGGCGACGGTGATGTAGTCCTGGAAGTACTCCGCCACTGTGCTCCTACCCGCACGCGGACTGCCGGAGTATAGGAAGGGGGAGAGGCCCGGTCCTCCCCGCGGCGGGCCGCCACTCCTCCCGAAGGGAGAATCCCCGCCCGCTACCCTCGCCGCCATGCGCCTGCCGGACTACACGGGGAGCGGGTTGGTCAACCTGGTGGCCGAACTGGAACGGCGGCTCGCCGGGAACGCGCCCAGCCCCGGGCTCCACCCCGACCTCGCCGCCGTTGTCCCCGAGGCCGCCACCTACCTGCTGGTGCTCTTCGACGGCCTGGGCGATATGCAGTTGGGCCACCCTGCCGCCGCCCCTTTCGCCGCGACGCGCCGGGGCGCCCTCGACGCCCCCTTCCCCACGACCACCACGGTGAGCCTGGCCACGGTGGCCACCGGCCTGCCCCCGGTTCGCCACGGCCTCATCGCCTACCAGTTGTGGCTCCCGGACCTGGGCCGGGTGGCCAACACCATCAAGTGGACCACCCTGTGGGGCGACCCGCTGGACCTGGACTTCGAGCGCTTTCTCCCCCACCCCAACACCTGGGAGCGGGTCGCCGCCGCCGGGGTGGAACCCATCGTCATGCAACCGCTCAACTTCGGCGGAAGCCCGCTCACCCGGGTGCTCTACCGGAGTTGTCGCTGGGAGCCTTACGCCGACCCCGGGGAGGCGGTGGCCGCGGCGGTGCAGTTGACCCGGCCCCGGCAGCGCCTGGTGACCCTCTACATCCCCCACGTCGACTTCGCCGCCCACGTGTGGGGCCAAGAATCCGACGGCTACGCCGAGGCGCTGCGCCTCGCTGCCGGGATCTGGCAGAGCATCGCCGCCGCCCTGCCCCCGGACGTGGTGATGGTGGGCACCGCCGACCACGGCCACGTGGACATCCCCACGGTCCGCCAGGTGCGGATCGACAAGGAAGATCACGAGGGGCGCACCTTCTACGGCGACCCCCGGGTGACCTTCGTCCGCGGCGAAGGCGCCTCCCTGGCCGCCGGCCTGCCCGCCACCTGGGTGCCCTTCGAGGAGATGACGGCGTGGTGGGGATCGGGGAAGCCCCACCCCCGCTTCGCCGAACGGGCCCCCGACGGCGCTCTCTTCGCCGACCCGGGCTACGCCCTGCTCCACCGCTTCAGCGACGACCGCCTCATCGGCCAGCACGGAGGCCTGACCGAGGAGGAGTTGCGGGTGCCGCTGCTCGTGGCAGGAGGGTGAGGATATTACACCACCCCGCCCAGCAGGTCATGGTCCTGACCTATGACCAGTGCCCTTCCTTTCTCCGAAGCCAGGGCCCAGCCGTCGGAACCGGCGGATCGAGTCGAGACCGGGCACGACCCGTCCTCGTCAACCGCAACGGCCGACCCTCTTTCGTCCCCGCGAGTCCCGACGACCTCGAGTCGCCAGAACTGGCCGACCCTGGACGGCCTCCGGGATGAGGAACTGATCACCTCGATCCGTCGATCCCGCCGACAGGCGGAGGCGGGCCGGCGACTGCGCCTCGAAGACCACATCTGAAGATCTGCGGCCCAATAGGGTTCAGCGGGTTTCTGAAGGCCGGCTCGATGCCGATTCGACGAAAGCGTCGCGATTCTCCCGGTGCCCCTCTCCTACCGGCGATCAGGCCTCTCTGGCGGTCCGGTGGCCGTGGACAGACGCCCGTATTGCGCCGCGAGTCTTGAGGCCTCGGGCACGAGGTCGACATCACCCTTGAGGGACTTCGTCACGCGCGGCGGCTGCCGGAGAAGATCAGGGTCGCGGCGTTGGAGGCCGTCCTTGGACGGATGGCGACAAACCCCCGGAGGGCGGGCAAGCCCCTGGTCGGAGAGCTCCTCGGCCTCTACTCGGCCCGACGCGGCGACTACCGCATCACCTACGAGATCCCCGAAGCGGAACAGGTCGTGATCGTCCACCGGGTACAGCACCGCGGGACGGTGCACCGGCCCCGGCGACGGTTCGTCACCGGGCGGCGCGGCGGCGTCGAATGGCCCGGTGCCACAACGCGCCGTGCGCCGAAGTCACCGTCACCGCCACGGGTGTCCCCGCCAAGGCCCTCCCCCGCCCCACCGAGACACCTCCCCCGACAAGAAGCCGAGCCCTCCGCCCCCCGTCTAGGCTGGAGGCCATGGCCGGCTGGCCGCCCAACGAGCCATCGTGGTACCGGGACGCCGTGGTCTACCAGGCCCACGTCCGGGCCTTCCAGGACTCCAACGCCGACGGAGTCGGCGACCTGGCGGGAATGACCGAGCGCCTCGACTACCTCCAGGACCTCGGGGTGAGCGCCGTCTGGCTGCTCCCCTTCTACCCGTCGCCGCTGCGCGACGACGGCTACGACATCACCGACTACCGGGGCGTCCACCCGGCGTACGGGACGCTGCGTGACTTCCGCCGCTTCCTGCGGGAGGCCCACCGGCGGCGCCTGCGGGTGATCACCGAAGTGGTCATCAACCACACCTCGGACCAGCACCCCTGGTTCCAGCGCGCCCGCCGGGCCCCGGCCGGCTCCCCCGAGCGGGACTGGTACGTCTGGAGCGACGACCCGGCCCGCTACGCGGAGGCCCGGGTGATCTTCGGGGATACCGAGTCCTCGAACTGGGCCTGGGACCCCGTGGCCGGGGCCTACTACTGGCACCGCTTCTTCTCCCATCAGCCCGACCTCAACTTCGACAACCCGGCGGTGCCCCGGGCGATCCAGGGGGTGATCGACTTCTGGCTGGGGATGGGGGTCGACGGCCTACGGCTCGACGCCGTGCCTTACCTCTACGAGCGCGAGGGCACCGGGTGCGAGAACCTGCCGGAGACCCACGCCATGCTCAAACGCCTCCGCCGACATCTCGATGGGCGCTTCCCCGACCGGATGTTCCTGGCCGAGGCCAACCAATGGCCACAGGACGCCGTGGCCTACTTCGGGGAGGGCGACGAGTGCCACATGGCCTTCCACTTCCCGCTCATGCCCCGCATCTTCATGGGGCTGCGCATGGAGAGCCGCTTCCCGATCGTCGACATCCTCGAACAGACCCCACCCGTCCCGGAGACCGCCCAATGGGGGCTCTTCCTGCGCAACCACGACGAGCTCACCCTGGAGATGGTCACCGACGAGGAGCGGGACTACATGTACCGCCACTACGCCCGGGACCGCCGGGCCCGCGTCAACCTGGGCATCCGCCGCCGCCTGGCGCCGCTCCTGGCCAACAGCCGGCGGGAGATCGAACTGGTCAATGCCCTGCTCCTCTCGCTGCCGGGCACCCCCTTCCTCTACTACGGCGACGAGATCGGCATGGGCGACAACATCTACCTGGGGGACCGCAACGGCGTGCGCACCCCGATGCAGTGGAGCAGCGACCGCAACGCCGGGTTCTCCGAGGCCAACCCACAGCGCCTCTACTTACCGGTGATCGTCGACCCCGAGTACCACTACGAGACGGTCAACGTCGAGGCCCAGGTTCGCAACTCCAGCTCGCTCCTGTGGTGGATGCGCAACATGCTGGCCCAGCGGCGGCGTCACCCGGTGTTCGGCCGGGGAGGCCTCGAGTTCCTCCACCCGGACAACGATCGGGTCCTCGCCTACCTGCGACGGGGGGCCGAGGAGACGGTGCTGGTAGTGGCCAACCTCTCGCGCTACTCGCAGTACGTGGAACTGAACCTCGCCGAGTTCGCCGGCATCCGGCCCCTCGAGCTCTTCGGCCAGACCGAGTTCCCTCCCGTCGGGAGCCTTCCCTACCTGCTCACCCTCGGCCCCCACGGTTACCTGTGGTTCCTCCTCGCCGCCGACCGGCCCGCGGTGCCGGCGGCCGGCGGGCCGCTCACTCTGCCCGGCTCCAGCGGGACTGCCTTCCACGACCCGGTGCGCCACGACCTGGAACTGGCCCTGGCCCGTTACCTGTCGACGCGTCCCTGGTTCGGCTCCGAAGGCCGGGGCCTGCGCGGGGTCGTCCTCCAGGACGTGGTGCCCCTGGGTCGTCGGCTCCCCGACACCTACCTCTGCCTGCTCGAGGCCGACTACGCCGGCCACGAGTCCGAATGGTTCCTGGTTCCCCTCGGCATCGCCTTCGGAGAGGAAGCCGACGACCTGCGCCGACACCACCCGGAATGGGTGGTCTGTGAGGTGGCCGAGGAGGACCTGCGGGGGATCGCCTTCGACGCCGCCGGCTGGCCCCCCTTCGCGACCGCGCTGCTCGAGATGTTGCAGCGGCGCAAGAGCCAGAGCGGTGAGGAAGGTGCCCTCGCCTTCCACGCGGCTGCGGGCATGCCCCCGCTCTCCCCTCTGGAGGACCCCGACGTCGAGGTCTCCGACAATCCTGAGGGACACACCACCATCGCGGTGGCCGGCCGCTACGTGCTCAAGCTCTACCGGCGCTTCGGGCCGGGGATCAACCCCGACCTGGAAGTGCGCCTCTTCCTCACCGAGCGGACTTCCCTCACCAATCTCCCCCAGGTCTACGCCTGGGTGCAGTACCAGCGGCCCGACCTCGACCCGGCGGCCCTCGCCATCCTCCAGGAGTACGTGCGCCACACCGGGACCGCCGCCGGAGAGGCACGCCGCTCGCTCGGCCGACTCTTCGATGCGGTCGCCTCGGGGGAGGCGGCCGACGAGCCGGCGCTCCCCCAGGGGGGGCCGCTCGACCTGATAGACGTCTCCCCGCCCGGCGTCCTGGCCGACTCCGTGGGACCCGACCTGGCCGCCCTTCGCGTTCTGGGGGGGCGCATCGCCGGCCTGCACCGGGGCCTGGCGTCCGACGACCAGGATCCCGACTTCCGTCCCGAGCGGTTCACCGACTTGTACCGGCAGTCGCTGCACCAGGCGTTGCGCTCCTCGCTGCGCCGCAGCCTGCGGCGGGGCCGCACCGGGCTGGCGAACCTCCCCGACGAGACCCGCCGGGCGGTGGAAGCGGCGCTGGGAGCGGAGGCCGCGATGCTGGAGCATTTCCGCAAGGTTGCGGCCGAACCCATCGACGCCACCCGAATCCGGATCCACGGGGATCTCGGCCTCGACGCCGTGCTCGTCGACGGCGCTGAGTTCGTGTTCTACGAGTTTGCCGGGGACACCACCACCCCCATCGGAGACCGCCGCCTGCGCCGCTCCCCCCTGTGGGATGTGGCCGACATGCTTCGTTCCCTCTACGCCGCGGCGTTCTCGACGGCCGCCGAGCACGCTGCCCTGGCGGGAGGCCCACCCGCCGCGAGCCTGGAGCCCTGGGCGGACGCCTGGCAGCGCTGGGCGTCGGCCGCCTTCCTCGGGGGCTACCTGAGCGAGGCTGAGGCCGGCCACCTGCTCCCGTCGAGCCCCGCCCACCTCCGACTCCTGCTGAGTGCCTTCCTGCTGGAGCGGACGGCCCGCCGCCTGGCCCAGGACGCCGCCGCCCACCCCTACCGGGCCGCGATCGCCGCCCGGGGCCTCCTCGACACTCTGGGCTGGACGGCCCGTGGCGCGGTGCCCTAACCTGCCGGGGTTCCCGGACGGAGAGAAGGCCCCATGCTCCTTGCCGCCCTGGCTCCCCTGATCGCGGCCGCGGCCGCCTTCGCCGCCTACGCCCTCTGGGACCTGCGCCGCTCGACCGTGAAGGTACTGCCCAAGTGGGCGTGGGCGGTGATCATCCTGATCAGCATCCCCGCCGGCGCCGTCGTCTACTTCCTGGCCGGCCGAGAGGCCACGTGACCATCGCCACCCGGGGCCTGGTGAAGCGCTACGGCGATCACGTCGCCCTCGACCGCGTGGACCTCGCCGTGTCCCCGGGAATGGTGTACGGACTGGTGGGTGCCAACGGGGCGGGGAAGACCACCCTGCTCTCCATCCTGGCGGGCCTGCGCCGGCCCACCTCCGGTTCGGTCCACGTCGAGGCCGACCGCTCCCAGGTGGCGGTCCTCCCCGACGCCCCCCGCTTCGAACCCTGGCTCACCGGGCGGGAGGTGGTCTCCCTGGCCGCCCACCTCGCCGGCCGGGGCCGGGCCCGGATCGACGAGGTGCTCGCCGGAGCCGGCCTGGCCGACGCAGCTTCTCGCCGAGTGGGCGGCTACTCGCGCGGCATGCTGCAGCGTCTCGGCATAGCCGCCACCGTGGTCCCCGAACCCCGGGTGCTGCTGCTCGACGAACCCGCCGCCGCCCTGGACCCCGGAGGCCGACGCGACGTGCTCGACCTGGTACGCCGCCTGCGGGGAGAGGCCACGGTGGTGTTCTCCAGCCACATCCTGGCCGACGTACAGGAGGTGAGCGACTGGGTGGGCATTCTCGACCGGGGCCGACTGCTCTTCCAGGGCCCGGTGGCCGATCTGCTGGTGCACCACGCCGCTCCCACCTACCTGGTCACGGTACGCCTCGGCCTGGCCGAGGCCGAAGGCGCTCTGAGGCGCTGCCCCTGGGTCCACCGCCGGGATCGCCTCGACGACCGGACCTTGAGGGTGCGGGTGGCCTCCCTCGAAGAGGCCGAGGCCGGGTGGGCGGCCGCCCTGGCCGGTAGCGGAGCCCGGGTCGTCTCGGTCCGGCCCCAGGCCCTCACCCTGGAAGACGTCTTCCTCGAGGTGACCCGATGACCCTATGGCGCCTCGAGTGGCTCCGCCTGCTCCGCACCCGACGTCTTCTGGTGCTGGTGGGGGTCTACACCTTCTTCGGACTGCTCGGCCCACTCACCGCCCGCTACCTCCCGCAGATCATCGAGCGTTTCGGCGGGGAGATGACCGTGATCGTTCCCGACCCGGTGCCCGCCGACGGCATGGCCCAATTCGGCGCCAATGCCCAACAGGTGGGTCTGCTGGTGCTGGTGGTGATCGCCGCCGGGGCTCTCACCTTTCACGCCCTGCCTGAGATGGCCATCTTCCTCAGGACCAGGGCTCGCTCCGTCGGGCGACTCCTGGTCCCCCGGGCCGCGGTCACCTGGTGCGCCGCCGCCATCGCCCTGGTCGTGGGAACCGCGGCCGCCTGGTACGAGACCGCCATCCTGCTGGGAACGGTTCCGGCCGGGGCGGTACTCGCCGGGACCGCCCTGGGTCTGGTCTACCTCGCGTTCGTGGTGGGAGTGGTGGCCGCGGTGGCCGCCCGGTCCCCCGGTCTGCTGGCCACGGCAGCCGGAAGCTTGATCGCCCTGCTCGCCCTCCCCCTGCTGGGCCTGCTCAGCCCGGTGGCGCCCTGGCTGCCCAGCTACCTCGTGGGAGCGCCGGATGCCCTGGTGGCCGGACGCACCGGATTCACCGAGTACCTGGGAGCCATGGCGGTGAGCCTGGCCGCCACCGCCGGCTTGCTCGCCCTGGCAGCACGGATGGCCGGCACCCGCGAGATCTGACCCGGTCCCGATGCCGTCATCGGCGCCCGCTTCCCGGGGGTCCGTCTGGGGGGCCGCAGCGATGCCGGAGTCGCCTTGGGTAACCGGTCAGGCCGACCCCACCATTGCCCCCGCTGCGGCCGGGGCCTCGTCTGCCCCCCGCCGCGTCTCCCAGGCGCCTATGGCGAAAGCCCCCAGGCCCACCAACAGCGGGACCAGGTAGAGCAGGGCGGCCGCCAGGGAGAGCAGCCACATCCCGCCCCGCCAGAGCAGCGCCCCCACCACGAACCCACCCAGCATCCCGCCCCGGCCGCCCAGCAGGCGTTCCCCGGCGGCGGCCACCGCCGGGGTCGGGCCCACGAAGAGGCCCACCACCCAGAAAAGCAGGATGAGAACGGCCACCGGCAGCCCCACCAGGGTGAGGAACAAGGGGAGGGCCACGATGGGCGGCACCACCAGCACCCCCAGGCCGACCAGGGCGGAGCGCCTGGGGCGCTCCCGGGCCACCCGCACCGCGCGCGGGGCGGTCCCCCGAAACACCCAGAACACAGCCACCCCGGCCACGACGAACCCCAGCACCGACAGCCACCCGACCAGGCGGGTCAGCGCCTTGGCCCAGACCGGGGCCAGCACCTCGGCCCGCACCAGGGACCCGCCCACCGTGGCCGCGTCGGAGACCCGCACATCGTCGCTGGCCCGGAAGGTGACGTCCCCGGCCACGCGGGCGGCGTCGCCGAGCACCATGTCGTCCACCCGGGCCGCCACGTCGCGCCCCACCTGGCCGTCCACGGTGAGCCGCCAGGCCTGCGCCCGCACGTCACGGCCCACGCTGCCGGTCACTTCGGCAGAGCCGCCGATGACCAGAACGTCCCGGGCCACCTCGCCGCCCACCCGGGCCTCACCCACGAAGGCGCTCAGGTCGGCGCCGATCCGGCCCCCCGCCTCCAGGCGCACCGCCGCGAGCAGCACCGACTCCCCCACCTCGCCGGAGATCCGCACCGGACCGCCGACCAGGCCGACGACGTCGCCCTCCACCGTCCCGGTGATGATCACCTCCCCGGTGAGCACCACCAGATCGCCCTGCACCACCCCTTCCACAATGGTGCGCCCACCCACGGCGTAGAGGTCCTCGGCGACCAGGTCGTCGGCGGTGACGATGACCTGGTTGGCGGTGCGGATGCTCCCCAGCAGAGGGCCGGCGGGCAGGGCAATGCCCCCGGCGAGCAGGAGGATCCCTACCAGTCTCCTAAAGAGGAAGGGCATCGCGCAGCACCTCGAGCAACGGCCAAGGAGCGATGCCGAACACCAGCGTGGCCGCGGCGGCCACCGCCAGCACGACGCGGGCCCCCCAGCCCACCGCCGGCCCGGCGGGCACCTCGGCCGCCTCCTCCGAATCGGAGAGGTACATGGCCACGATCACCCGCAGGTAGAAGAAGAGGCCGGCCACGGTGGCCAGCACCGCCACGATCACCAGCCACAGGTAGCCGGCATCGATGGCGGAGCGGAACACCGCCACCTTCCCGGCGAACCCGGCGGTGAGGGGGATCCCCGCCATGGCCAGGAGCATCAGGGACATCGCCGCCGCCAGCCACGGGGCGCGGCGCCCCAACCCGGCCCAATGTGACATAGGGGACCGCCCGGCACCGTCGCCCGACACCACCGCGGCCACGGTGAAGGAGCCGAGCACCTGGACGGCGTACGTGGCCAGGTAGAACCACATGTCGCCGATGCCGCTACGCCCGGCCACCAGGGCGGTGAGGATGAAGCCGGCGTGGGCCACCGAGGAGTAGGCCAGCAGGCGCTTCACGTCGTCCTGAGCGATGGCCAGGAGCGTCCCCACCACGACCGACAACGCGGCGAGCGCGGCCACCGCCGGCACCCAGTCGTCGGCCCGAGCCCCCAGGGCGCCGGTGAGCACCCGGGCCAAGGCGGCGAACCCGGCCACCTTGGCGGAGGCGGCGAGAAACCCGGTGATCCCTCCCGGCGCCCCCTGGTACACGTCGGGAGCCCACACGTGGAAGGGGGCGGCCGACACCTTGAAAGCCATCCCCACCAGCAGCAGCGCCAGGCCGGCGAGCAGCACCCCCGGCCGGAAGATGATGGTGTCCGCCAGGTAGTCGGCGATGCCGCCGATGCCGTAGATGGTCGTGGACCCGGTGGCGGCGAAGACCAGGGCCACCCCGTACAGGAAGACCGCTGAGGCGAAGGCCCCGAGCAGAAAGTACTTGAGCGAGGCCTCGTCGGCATCCTTGCGCTCCCGGGTGAAGCCGGTGAGCACATAGAGGCTGATCGAGAAGATCTCCAGGCCGATGAACAGCATGATGAGGTCGGCGGAGGCGGCCATCAGGTGAGCCCCCGTCGCCGCCAGCATCACCAGGGCGACGAACTCGGCGCCGCGCCGCCGCTGCGAGGCCGCCAGGCGCCAGGCCGACATCAGCCCCAGGCCGGCCAGGGGGAACACCAGCATCCCCGCCAGGGCGGAGAAGCCGTCCACGGCGATCATCTCGTGCCAGAACACCCCGGCGTCGGAGCCCCGGCCGGCCACCCACTGCCAGGCGGAGAGCGCCGCCCCGGCGGCCAGGCCGGCCCCGGCGATCGCTCCCCACACCGCGGCGCGGGGCTTGAAGGTCACCTCGACCATCAGCAGGAGCACCACCGCCGCAACCACGGCGACCTCGGGGGCCACCGACAGGAAGGTGAGCGAGACGTTCACGGCTGCACCTCCGCGGCCGGCAGGTCGGCCTCGGTGCCGAACTGCGGCACCTCATACTCGGTGGTCATCTCGATGCGGTCCAAGATGCCCTGCACCGCCGGTTCCACCCGATCCAGGGCCGGCTTGGGGAAGATGCCCAGGAAGAGGACCAGCGCCAGGATCGGCACCAGCAAGGCCACCTCACGGAACCCCAGGTCGCGCAGGCCCCGATTGGCCTCCGCGGTGATCGGGCCGGTGAACATCCGCTGGTAGGCCCACAGCAGGTATACCGCGGCCAGGACCACCCCCAGGGAAGCGGCGATGGCGAACCCCGGCAGCGACAGATAGGAGCCCAGCAGCACCAGGAACTCCCCCACGAACCCGTTGAGCGGGGGGAGGCCGATGGAGGCCAGCGCCGTGAAGAGGAAGATCCCGGCAAACACCGGCATCACCGCGGCCAGGCCGCCGTAGTCGGCGATGGCGCGGGTGTGCCGCCGCTCGTAGATCATCCCCACCAGGAGGAAGAGGGCGCCGGTAGTGAGGCCGTGGTTCACCATCTGGATGACCCCGCCCTGGAGGCCCTGGGTGGTGAGGGCGAAGATGCCCAGGACCACGAAGCCCAGGTGGCTGACCGACGAGTACGCCACCAGGCGCTTGATGTCCTTCTGCACCGTGGCCACCACCCCCCCGTAGATGATGCCGATGACCGCCAGCACCGCCAGCACCGGCACCAGGTCCACCGTGGCCTCGGGGAACAGAGTGAGGTTGAAGCGGATCAGGCCGTAGGCCCCCATCTTCAGCAGCACCCCGGCCAGGATCACCGACCCGGCGGTGGGGGCCTCGACGTGGGCGTCGGGGAGCCAGGTGTGGAACGGGAACAGGGGCACCTTGATGCCGAAGGACAGGGCGAAGGCCCCGAACAGCCAGAACTGAACGGCCCGGCTCAGGTCGACGCCGAGCATTTCGACGAAGTCGAAGGAGGGCCGCCCCAACTGGTCGCCAGCGAGGAGGGCCAGGGCCAGGATGCCGGCGAGCATGAGGGCCGAGCCCAGAGCGGTGAACAGGAAGAACTTCACCGCGGCGTACACCCGCCGCTCCCCGCCCCAGATCCCGATGATGAAGTACATCGGGACCAGCATCACCTCCCAGAAGGCGAAGAAGACCAGCAGGTCGAGGGCGACGAACACTCCGAGGATCCCCGCCTCCAGGAAGAGCATCGAGGCGAAGTACCCCTTCACCCGGGTGGTGATGGCGGTGCTGGCCACCAGGGCGATGGGGAAGAGGAATGCGGTGAGCAGCACCATGAGCAGGGAGATGCCGTCCACTCCCAGGTGGTAGGAGACCCCCCAGGGCTCGTACCAGGTGACCTGCTCCTCGAATTGGAACCCGGCCGGGCCCACCTCGAAGGAAGCGAGCAGCCAGCAAGCCGCCCCCAGGGTCAGCAGGCTCAGCGCCACCGCCACCGGCAGCACCAGTTCCCCGCGACGCCGGGGCAGGGCGAGGACGATCAGGCCCGCCACCGCGGGGAGGAGGACGATGGTGGAGAGGATGGGGAAGTCCACTCAGAACCCTCCTCGCGACAGGAACCAGGCGAGCAGGGCCACCGTCCCGGCCACGATGCCCAGGCCGTACTGGCGCACGAAACCGGTCTGCAGCGGCCGCAGGCGCTCCCCCACGGTGCGCACCAGCACTCCCACCCCGTTCACCAGGCCGTCGACGCCCTTCTGGTCCACCGTGTCGGCGGTGAAGCGGGCGGCGGCCTCGCCCCCGGCGGCGAAGACCCGGGCGTAGCCCTCGTCCACCCGGTAGCCGCGGCGCACCAGGTCCCAGGCCGGCCCCTCTTCGGCGGGCCGGCGGCCCCGCAGGTAGGCGGCGGCGGCGAGGAGGATGCCCATCAGGGCCACCCCTGCCGAGACGATGGCCAGCACCACCTGCGTCCCTCCCGCCGGCAGGTGAGCCAGGTCGAGGCCCTCGAAGGCCGGCTCCAGGAAGTGCTCCAGGCCGGGGCGCCAGGGGGTGTTCACCACCCCGCCGGCCAGGGCGAGGA
Organism: Actinomycetota bacterium; assembly: GCA_043810615.1. Classification (GTDB taxonomy): domain Bacteria; phylum Actinomycetota; class Acidimicrobiia; order Spongiisociales; family UBA11373; genus VGBK01. The sequence goes on from JBDROA010000201.1 coordinate 28,162, forward strand.
CGGCGAGGGCGGCCAGGGGCCCGGTCATCACCCACGGGGCCTCGTGCGGGTGGGCCCCCTCGGCCCAGCGCGGCTGCCCGAAGAAGGTCAGGTAGATCATCCGGCTCATGTAGAAGGCGGTGAGCAGAGCCGTCAGCAGGCCCAGCGCCCAGATGACCCGCCAGGCCCCGCCCCGGGCGAACAGGGTGGCCAGGATCTCGTCCTTCGACCAGAACCCCGACAGGGGCGGGATGCCCGAGATGGCCAGCCAGGCCACCGCCATGGTGAGGGCGGTCACCGGCAGTTTGCGCCACAGGCCCCCCATGCGCCGCAGGTCCTGCTCTCCGGCCAGGGCGTGGATCACCGCCCCGGCACCCAGGAAGAGCAGGGCCTTGAAGAAGGCGTGGGTGGTGAGGTGGAACATGCCGGCCACGTAGGCCCCGGCCCCCACCCCGGCGAACATGTAGCCCAGTTGGCTGATGGTGGAGTAGGCCAGCACCCGCTTGATGTCGTGCTGGGCCACGGCGATGGTGGCGGCATACAGAGCCGTGCCGATGCCCACCGCGGCCACCACCGCGGCCGAGGCCGGTGCCAGGTCGAACAGGGCCCCGGTGCGGGCCACCATGAACACCCCGGCGGTCACCATGGTGGCGGCGTGGATGAGCGCCGACACCGGGGTGGGACCCTCCATGGCGTCGGGGAGCCACACGTACAGGGGGAACTGGGCCGACTTGCCCGCCGCCCCCATCAGCAGGAGCAGGGTGATGACGGTGGCCATCCCCGTGGTCAGTTCCGTTGAGGCCCGGCCCAGCACCTCCTCATAGCCGAGCGAGCCAAAGGTGGCGAACACCAGCATGAGCGCCACCAGGAAGCCGGCGTCGCCCACCCGGTTCACCACGAAGGCCTTCTTCCCGGCCGCCGCCGCCACGGGCTTCTCGAACCAGAAGGAGATCAGCAGGTAGGAGCAGAGGCCCACCAGTTCCCAGCCCACGAAGAGCAGGGCGAACCCATCGGCCAGGACCAGGATCAGCATCGAGGCCACGAAGAGGTTCATGTAGGCGAAGAAGCGCCCGAACCGGGGGTCGCCCTTCATATACCCGATCGAGTACAGGTGGATGAGGGCGCCCACCCCGGTGACCACCAGCGCCATCAAAGCGGACAGCGGGTCCCACAGAAGCCCGGCCCGCACCCCGAGGGGGCTCAGCCAGTCGAACCAGGGGATGTGGAGCGCCTCGCCGGTCCCGGCGAGGAAGCCCCAGCCCGCCGACCCGGCGAGGACGAAGCCGGCACCCACGGTGAGGGTGCCCAGCACCCCGGCCCAGGGCTCCCGCAGGCGGCGGCCCCCGGCGAGCAGCAGGACGCTGCCTCCCAACGGGAGGAGAATGAGCAGGGAGACCATCACCTCGCTCGCCTCCATCGCCTATCCCTTCAGCCCGGACAACTCGTCCACCGACGCGGTGGCCCGCCGGCGGAACACGGTCACGATGATCGCCAGGCCCACCACCACCTCGGCGGCGGCCACCACCATCACGAAGAACACCGCCGCCTGGCCGTCGAGGACACCCAACTGCCGTCCGGCGGCCACGAAGGAGAGGTTGGCGGCGTTGAGCATCAACTCCACCGACATGAACATCACCAAGGCGTTGCGCCGCAGCAGAATGCCCGCCGCCCCGATGACGAAGAGCAGCGCCGCCAGCGCCAGGTACCAGCCCGGGGTGACGGTCATGCCGTCTCCTCCTCGTCGGGCGACTCCTCGCCGGCATGGTGAAACAGGCCCAGAGCGACGGTCCCGGCGGCAGCGATGATGAGCAGCAGAGCGGTGAGCTCGAAGGGGAGCACCCAGCGGCGGAAGATCTCGCTGCCCAGGGCCTCCACTGTGCCCTCGTCGCCCCCCCCTGCCGCCGGACCGGTTACCCAGGTGAAGCGGCCGGCCGCCAACACCGCCGCGCCGAACAGGGCGAGCAGACCCAGGGCCAGGGGGCGCTGCACCGGCAGGTTCTCCTTGCGGTCCTCCGCCCGGTCCACCCCCACGAGCATGATCACGAAGAGGAACAGGGTCATGACCGCCCCGGCGTAGACGATCACCTGGACCGCGGCCACGAAGTGGGCCCCGTTGGATACGTAGAAGACGGCCACCGAGAACAGGGTGAGCATCAGCCCCAGGGCCGAGTAGACGGGGTTGCGAGCCCACACCGTGGTCACCGCCCCGAAGACGGCCGCCAGGGCGAAGACGACGAAGAGCACCAACTCCACCATTAACCCTCCCCCTCCTCTCCTGCCGGGGTCGCCGACTGGCCTCGCTCCGCCGGGGGCAGGCCCCGGCCGGCGATGGGAGTCCAGGCGACCAAGCCCTCATAGGCGGCGCGCCCCGAAGGGGCCGTGGCCCGCATCCAGCCGTCGGGCCGGCGCAGCTCGTCGAGGTCCACCAGCGGCCCGGCGGGCTGGGGGTGGGGCACGTTGCCCTCGCCATCCATCAGCAGCTCGCCCCGGGTGTACATGGCGTCGCGGCGGTGGGTGACCGACATCTCGAACAGGTGGGACATCGTGACGGCCTCAGTCGGGCAGGCCTCCACGCACAGCCCGCAGAAGATGCAGCGCAGCAGGTTGATCTCGTACACGTACCCATAGCGCTCCCCCGGGCTGACCGGGGTTTCGGGGGGATTCTCCCTGGCGCGCACGTAGATGCAACGAGCGGGGCACACCCCGGCGCACAGTTCGCACCCGATGCACTTCTCCATGCCGTCGGGGTAGCGGTTGAGCACATGGCGGCCGTGGAACCGGGTGGGCTTGGCCCGCTTCTCCTCGGGGTACGAGATGGTCACCCGGCGCCGGAAGATCTGGCGCAGGGTGACGGCGAAGCCGGAGAAGGCGCCCATCAGCCCAGGGCCTCCGACCACGGCGCCCCCCAGCTGCGCAATGCGGTCACCAGGGCGAAGAGCATGAGCCAGACCAGGGCGAGGGGGATCAGCCGCTTCCAGCCCAGGTCCATCAACTGGTCGTAGCGCAGCCGGGGCAGGGTGGCCCGCAGCCAGATGAAGATGAATACCAGGGCAAAGGTCTTCAGGAAGAACCAGAACAGCGGCATCACCCAGGCGATCCAGGCGGGCAGCCCGAAGTCGGGGCCCAGCCAGCCGCCGAAGAACAAAGTCACCGCCAGCGCCGAGACGTTGAACATGTTCAAGTACTCGGCCAGGTAGAACAGGGCGAAGCGGAAACCGGAGTACTCGGTGTGATAGCCGCCTACCAGTTCGGACTCGGCTTCGACCAGGTCGAAGGGGGCCCGGTTGGTCTCGGCGATGGCGGCGATGAAGTAGAGCACGAACGAGGGTGCCAGCCAGAAGACGAACCACCCCGGGATGATCCAGCGGAACGACCCCTGTTGCAGTTCCACGATCCGGGAGAGCGACATGGAGCCGAGGCCCGCCTGCCCGCTCGACTGGGCCGAGGCCAGCAACACCACCGGCACGAGGGCCAGGCCCATGGCCGCCTCGTAGGAGATCATCTGGGCAGTGGCCCGCACCCCGCCGAGCAGCGGGTACTTGGAGCCCGAGGCCCAGCCGGCGAGCACTACGGCGTACACCGCCAGCGACGACATGGCCAGCACGAAGAGCAGGGCCACGTTGAGATCGGCGACCTGCAGGGTCACCGGCGTGTCCCCGATGTGGAAGGGGCGGCCGACCGGGATCACCAGGAAGATGAGGAAGGCGGGGACCATGGCGGCGATGGGAGCTGCCAGGTACACCCCCAGTTCCACCTTGCGGGGGATCACGGACTCCTTGAACAGCAACTTGAGCCCGTCGGCCACCGTCTGCAGCAGGCCCCAGGGCCCGGCCCGGTTGGGGCCGATGCGGTTCTGCATGTCGGCGACGATCTTGCGCTCCGCCCACACCAGCAGGATGACCACCACCAGCAGCAGAGCAAAGGCGGCCACCACCTTGACCGTGGCGGTGAACCAGACGTTGGCGAAGAGGCGCTCCAGCAGGCTCATGGCAGCGCCTCCACAGTGACCCGCAAGCCGCGGCCCACCGCCGCCCCCAGGTTGGCCGGCAGGTACACCGTACCCGGGGCGAGGGAGGGGTCGAAGGCCGCCGGAAGTTCGGCCTCGCCGCCGCTCCCCACCAGGCGCACCCGGCTCCCCTCCACCACCCCCAGGCGGGCGGCGTCGGCGGGGTGCAGGCGCAGCACCGGGGCGGGGACGAGACGAGCCAGCGAGGGGCCCTGCTGCACCAGGGTGCCCCGGTCATAGAGCACCCGGGCCAGGTGGAGCACCAGGTCCCCGGCGTCCTCGTCGGGGGCCTCGAGAGGAAGGCCGTACGGGGCCGGGGTGGGCAGAAGCAGCCCTTCTCTCCCGGCCCCACAATCGAGCGCCGCCCAGGTCACCCCGGAGTAGGCGGGGGCGACGGCGGCGATCTCGGCGGAGAGGGCCTCGGCCGACTCGGCGCCGATGGAGTGCCCCAGGTGGCCGGCCAACTCCTCGAGGATCTCATTGGCCGGGCGGGCCTGCCCGGGCCCGGGGACGAGGCGATTCACCTTCTGTACCCGGCCTTCGAGGTTGGTGACCGTCCCCTCCACTTCGGCGAAGCCCAGGGAGGGGAAGACCACGTGGGCCCGGCGCGACGACTCGGTGAGGAACAAATCGACGGCCACCACCACTTCGGCCCTCTCCAGGGCGGCGGTGGCGCGGGCCGGGTCGGGGAAGTCGGAGGCCGGGTCGGAGCCGAGCAGGACCAGGGCCCGGATCCGCCCTTCCTCGAGGCCGGCGACGATGCCGGCAGCGGCGTCGCCCGCGCCGCCGGGCAGGCCGTCCCAGGCCCGCTCCAGGGCCTCCCGGGCGGCGGGGTCGGCCGCCGGCACCCGCCCGGGGAGCAGATCCGGGGCCACCCCCATGTCGAGAGCGCCGTAGAGGTTGGAGCGCCGTGCCACAGGCAGCACCTTGGCCCCCGGGAACCCCTCGGCGAAGGCGGCCACCGCCTCGGCCAGGCCCGGGTCCTCGGCGAGGCCGGTGCGCCCCACAACGGCCACCAGGGGCCCCTGCTCCAGGGCAGCCCGGGCGGCGGCGGCGTCGCCCTCCCCGTTGGACAGGCGGCGCAGCATCTCCGCCCCCTCCCCCGGCCGGTAGCGCAGGGTGTGGGCTGCCACCGGGTCGAGGCCGTTGCCCCGGGGGTGGACCACTACCAGGAGGGCGCCCAGTTGGGCGGCGGCGCGGCGCACCCGCAGATAGAGGACGGGCAGTTCCTCTTTGAGGTCGGGCCCCCACACCAGCACCGCCCCCGCCGTCTCCAGGTCGTCGAAGGAGGCCCGGTGAGGCAGGCCGGTCAGGAAACGGGCACCCAGAGCGTCACCGAGACGGGCGTCGAGGTGGTTGGTGCCCACCGTGGTCCGGAGGAACTTGCCGAAGGCGTAGGCCTCCTCGTTGGTGCTGCGCGCCCCGCCCAGGCCGGCGACGGCGTCGGCGCCGCTCCCGTCGATGACCCGGCGCAATTCGGCGGCGGCCCGTTCCAGGGCCTCGCCCCAGGTGGCCGGGTGCAACACCCCGTCCTTGCCCCGCACCAGGGGAGTGGTGAGGCGCTCGGAAGAGGCGATGTACTCCAAGCCGAAGCGGCCCTTGTCGCAGAGCCATCCCTGGTTGGTGAGGGCGTTGTCCACGCCCAGGAAGCGCACCACCCGGTTGGTGGTGGCCTGGACGGCGATGCGGCAACCCACCGCGCAGTGGGGGCAGGTGCTCTCCACCGCCTCCAGGTCCCAGGGCCGGGCCCGAAAGCGGTAGGGGGTGGCGGTGAGCGCCCCCACCGGGCAGATCTGGACGGTGTTGCCCGAGAAGTAGGAGGAAAACGGCTCTCCGGGGAAGGTGAGCACCGCGGTGGTGTTGCCCCGGGAGACAAACTCGATCAGGGGGTCACCGGCGACCTCGTCGGCGAAGCGGGTGCAGCGGGCGCACAGGATGCAGCGCTCCCGGTCGAGCAGCACCAGATCGGAGATGGGGATCGGCTTGGGGAAGTGGCGCTTCTCCTCGACGTAGCGGCTTTCCCCCGGCCCGTAGGCCATGGTCTGGTCCTGCAGGGGGCACTCCCCGCCCCGGTCGCACACCGGGCAGTCGAGGGGGTGGTTGGCCAGCAGGAACTCCAGCACCCCTTCCTGGGCCTTCTTGACCACATCGGAGCCGGTGTGCACCACCATGCCCTCGGCCACCCGGGTGGTGCAGGAAGCGGTGAGGGCCCGACCCCGCGGCCCCTCGATTTCCACCAGGCACATGCGGCACATCCCCACCGGCTCCAGGCGGTGGTGCCAGCAGAAGCGCGGGATGAAGACGCCGGCCCGCTGCGCCACCGCGATGAGCAGTTCCCCGGCGGTGGCCTCCACCGCCTGCCCGTCCAGGGTGATCGTGATGGGCTCAGCCACGAGCGCCACCCGGGACGATGCGAGCCTCGACCTCGGGGCGGAAGTGCCGCATGATCGAGACGATGGGGGCGGTGGCCGAGGGGCCCAACGGGCAGATGGTGGTCTGCGCCGGCGGCCAGCAAAGCCCGGGGGAGATGTTGTCCGAGATGTCGAGGAGCAGGTCGAGGTCGGCCGGCCGCCCCGAGCCCCGCAGGATCCGCTCCAGGATGCGAAGGGTCCAGGTGGTGCCCTCACGGCAGGGGGTGCACTGGCCGCAGGACTCGTGGGAGAAGAACCGTACGATGACCAGGGCCGCCGCCACCACGTCGGTGGTCTCATCCATGACCACCACCGCCCCCGAGCCGAGCATGGTCCCCAGGCGAGTGGCGTCGTCGATGGTGATCGGTTCGTCGAGGTGCTCGGGGACCAGCCACGGGGCCGAGGCCCCGCCCGGGATCCAGGCCTTCAGGGCCCGCCCTCCCCGGATGCCCCCGCCCAGGTGCTCCCCGTAGATGAGGTCCCGCCAGGTGAGGCCCATGACCACCTCGTAGTTGCCCGGGCGGCGGACGTGGCCCGACAGCGAGAACAGGCGGGTGCCCCGCGAGCCCTGCGGCCCGATGGCGTCGTAGGCGGCGCCACCGTGGGTGACGATCCAGGGGAGGTTGCTCAGGGTCTCGACGTTGTTCACGATGGTCGGCTTGCCGTACAGGCCGGCCACCGCCGGGAAGGGGGGCCGGATCCGCGGCTCACCCCGGCGGCCCTCGAGGCTGTTGAGCAGGGCGGTCTCCTCGCCGCAGATGTACGCGCCGGCGCCGAGGTGCACGGTGAGGTCGAGGTCGAAGCCCGACCCGGCGATACCCCTGCCCAAGAAGCCCGCGGCATAGGCCTCGTCCACCGCCCGCTGCAGGCGGCGGGCCGGCCGGGCGTACTCGCCTCGCACGAAGACGAAGGCCTGGTGGACCCCCAGGGCGTAGGCGGCGATGGCCGCCCCCTCCACCACTTGGTGGGGGTCGCGCTCGAGCAACTGGCGGTCCTTGAAGGTCCCCGGCTCGGACTCGTCGGCGTTCACCACCAGATAGTGCGGGGTGGCCGGGGCCAGGAAGCCCCACTTGACGCCGCAGGGGAAGCCGGCCCCGCCGCGGCCCAGCAGGTTGGCCGCCTTGACTTCGGCGGTCACCTGCTCCGGGGTCATCTCAGCCAGTGCCCGGCGCAGCGCCGCGTAGCCGCCGGTGGCCAGGTAGCGCTCCAGGGTGTGGCTGTCGGCGCGGTGCGCCTCCATGCGGGCGAAGAGGATGCGCTCGGTCATGGCCCCTCCCCCGCCGTGCCGTAGGGCTCGAAAGCGGGCACGGGGGCCACCGCCCCGGCCGCCTCACCCGGGCCCCAGTCGAAGGCCCGCTGCCCCCCGTACTCCTCCTGCAGGGCGTCGGAGCGCACCACCGCCGGGCGCTGCTCGCGCAGTCGGCGGCACAGCCGGTGAGCCTGCTCCGGCGTGACCCCCTCGACGGTCTCGTAGTTCACCTGAAGGGCCGGGGCGCCCCCGCAGGCTCCCAGGCACTCCACGTGTTCCACCGAGAAGAGGCGCTCCCCGTCGGTCGCGCCGTCGGCCACCCCGGTCTCCGCCTCCACCGCGGCCAGCACCTCCTCGCCCCCCATGAGGTGGCAGGAGATCGAGGTGCACACCGAGACCAGGAAGCGGCCCGGGGCCTCCGGGTACATCGTGTAGAACGAGGCGATCCCCTGCACCTGGGCCGGGGTGGTGCCGGTCAGTTCGGCCACCCGGCGCAGGCCCTCGTCGGTGAGGCCGCCGTCGTGCCACATCGCCAGGTAGAGCAGGGGCCCCAGGGCGGAGCGGGGCTCGGGGTAGCGGGCCACCAGGGCCTGCGCCCGCGCCTCGAGTTCGGGGGCCCAGGCGCTCATCGATCCACGTCTCCCAGCACCGGGTCGGCCGAAGCCACGGTGGCCACCGTGTCGGCGATGAGCGAGTCGGCCAGCATCACCGGCAGCGCCTGGGTGTTGGCGAAGGAGGGGCCCCGCACGTGGAGGCGCCACGGCCTGGCGCCACCCCGCGACACCAGGTACATGCCCAATTCGCCCCGCGGCGACTCCACCGCCTGGTACACCTCGCCGGGGGGCACTTTGAAGCCCTCGGTGAAGAGCTTGAAGTGGTGGATCAGGGCCTCCATGGACTGGTCGAGGCGGGCCCGGGGTGGCGGGGTCACCTTCAGGTCGTCGCTGCGGTAGTCGCCGGAGGGCATGGCGGCGGTCACCTGCTCCACCAGGTGCAGGGACTGCTTCATCTCCTCGATGCGCACCCGGTAGCGGTCGTAGACGTCGCCGCCGCTGCCGATGGGGACATCGAAGTGGTACTGCTCGATGCCCGAGTAGGGGAACGCTCGCCGCAGGTCCCAGGCCACCCCGGTGGCCCGCAGGATGGGCCCGGTGACCCCGTAGGCCCGGCACTCTTCGGAGGTGATGACCCCCACCCCCACAGTGCGCCCTTTGAAGATGGGGTTGGCGTCGAGGAGAGCCTGATAGTCGGCGATGCCCGGCGGCACCTGGGCCAGGATGCCGGCGATGTCGTCCTCCCAGCCGTCGGGCAGGTCGGCGGCCACGCCTCCGGGGCGGATGTAGTCGTGGTTCATCCGCAGGCCGGTCACCTTCTCGAAGAAAGCCAGGAACAGCTCGCGTTCCCGCCAGCCGTAGAGCATCATCGACAGCGCCCCCACGTCGAGGCCCTGGGTGGCGAGCCACACCAGGTGGCTGGCCACCCGGTTCAGTTCGGTCATCAGGATGCGGATGGCCTGCGCCCGGGGCGGCACCTCGATGCCCGCCAACCGCTCGACCGCCAGGGAGAAGCACAACTCGTTGAAGAACGGGGACAGGTAGTCCATGCGGGTGACGTTGGTGGGCCCCTGCACGTAGGTGAGGGCCTCCGCCGTCTTCTCCATGCCGGTGTGCAGGTAGCCGATGATCGGCTTGGCCCGCCGGATGGTCTCCCCCTGCAACTCCAGGTGCAGACGCAGCACCCCGTGGGTGGCGGGATGCTGCGGTCCCATGTTGATGATCTGCGTGTCGCCCGAACCGGGCGTCGCGCTCCCCGTGTAGTCGTCGTCCACCAGCGCGCCCATCTGCTCGGCGAGGATTGCGGGGGCCTCGTCGGCCAACATCTCCTGGGCGCCCTCGTCGGTGAACCGGCCCAGGTCCACCGGGGCCTCGGTGCCCGACATCCACAGGTCGTGGGTGCGGCGCCGGGAGTCATCGGCCCGGGTCGCCTCCGGGAGCGGGCGCATCCCGACGGCGGGGGCCTCGGTGTCGCCGTTGACGATGTCGGGAGACTGGCTCACGGTGCGTCCTCGACCGCTTTGAACTGCACCGGCACCGAGCCCACCGGGTGGTCCTTGCGCAGGGGATGGCCCTCCCACTCGTCGGGGAGGAGAAGGCGGGTGAGGTCGGGATGGTCGTCGAAGCGGATCCCGAAGAGGTCGTAGGCCTCCCGCTCGTAGAAGTTGGCCCCGGCGAAGACCCCGGTGATTGAGGGCACCCGGGGGTCGTCCCCCGGCACCGCGATCAGGATCCGCAAGCGGAGACGGGCCTCCATGGAGAGCAAGTGCACCACTACCTCGAAACGCCCTTCGGCCCGCGACAGGTAGTCGACGGCGCACAGGTCGAGGAACGTGTCCAGGCCCGCCTCTCGTGCCGCCCGGGCCAAGGCCACCAGGTCCTCGCGCCCTACCCGCGCTACGGGGTCGCCCCGGGAGGTGAAGAACGAGGCGCCGGGGAACCGCTCGGCGAGGCCGGCAAGCACAGTGTCTCGGCGTGTCCCGGGGGCGGCGGCGGCGGCGCTCATCGGGCGATCTCCCCGGTGCGGATCTTCTCGTGGAGGGTGAGGATGCCGTGTATCAGCGACTGGGGCCCCGGGGGGCACCCGGGTACGTAGACGTCCACCGGCACCACCTGGTCCACCCCCTGGACCAGGGCGTAGTTGTTGAACATGCCCCCGGTGGAAGCGCAGGCCCCCATCGAGATGACCCACTTGGGCTCGGGCATCTGGTCGTAGACCTGGCGAAGGACGGGGGCCATCTTCTGGGAGACCCGCCCGGCCACGATCATCAGGTCGGCCTGGCGGGGCGAGGCCCGGAACACCTCCATGCCGAAGCGGGCCAGGTCGTTGTGCGCCGCCCCGGCGGCCATCATCTCGATGGCGCAGCAGGCCAGGCCGAAGGTGGCAGGCCACATGGAGCGGGTGCGGGCCCAGTTCGCCGCCTTCTGCAGCGTGGTGGTGAGGAAGCCTGGGAGCGAGGCCGTTCCGGGCATCAGGCGGCCGTCCGTTCGGTCTCCGCCGGGGCCGTCGCGGCGTGCTGGTAGCGCCGGCGCCGCGGCAGGTTCCAGTCGAGGGCACCGCGCCGCCACACGTAGACCAGGGTCTCGACGAGCAACAGGGTGAACAGGCCCACCGCCCCCATGCCGTACCAGCCGAGGTCGTCGAACGAGGCCGCCCAGGCAAACAGGAAGACGATCTCGATGTCGAAGACCACGTACAGCATCGCCACCAGGTAGAACTTCACCGGGAAGCGCTGCGCCGGTTCCTGCAGGGGGACGATGCCGCACTCGTAAGGCTCCACCTTCTCGGGGGTGGGCCGACGCGGCGCCAGGACGCGGGCCAAGGCCAGGGAGACCACGGAGAACCCGACCACCAGCAAGAACATCAGAGCGATGGGCAGATAGGCGCTCAGGTCTGTTTGCTGCACCCTTCCCCCGGCCGGTCGGGAACGGGCAGAGGATAGACGAGCCGCGGTCCCCGGTGCCCCGGGGTTAACGGCCCGGCGCCACCCGCACCAGGCGCTCGAGCGCGCGATAGGCGGCGGCGCCGGCGCCCCACTCGGCCGGGTCGAGGAGATTCGACATCACCCGCAGGGTCCACTCCATCAGCGGGCGGGCGCGGAAGCCGACCCGGGTGAGGGATCGCATCACCCCGGGGCGGCCGAGGGCCTGCATGAACACCCGGCCCATCCGGAAATAGAGGCCGAAGTGGTCGGCCAGGTCCTGCCGATAGGCTTGCAGCAGGCCGAGATCGTCGGCGGCGAGGGCCCGGTGCGCCCGTTCCGCGGCCAGGTGCCCGGTCTGGAGGGCGTAGGCAATGCCCTCCCCGTTGAAGGGGTTGATCGCCCCGGCGGCGTCGCCCACGAGCACCCAGTTGGGCCCCACCACCGGCCCCACCGACAGGCCCATGGGCAGCATGCCCCCCGTCGCCGGGCCCTGCGCCGTCTGCGCCGACAACCCCCACGACGAAGGGGCCGTGGCCGCGAGGGCCTCCATGAGATCGCGGGTGTTCACCGCATGCCAGCGATGGAAGGTGGAGACAACCCCGACCCCGGCGTTGACCGTGCCGTCGCCCAGGGGGAAGACCCACCCGTAGCCGGGCACCACCTTGCCGGCGACGTCGTGCAGGTCGAGGTAGCTGTCCAGGAACGGGTCGGCGGAGCGAGGGCTGGCGAAGTAGGCCCGGGCCCCGAGACCGAAGGGGAGGTCGCCATCGCGCCGCGCCCCCAGGGCTCGCCCGAAGCGGCTGAGGGCGCCATCGGCGACCACCACCACCCGGGGGCGCACGACCTCGACCTCGCCGCCGCGCTGCAGGGCCACCCCGGCGATGCGGCCCTCGTCCAGCAGCGGGCGGGCCTCGGTCCCGGTAGCCAGGATGGCCCCCTGCCCTGCCGCCAGGGCGGCCACCCGCCCGTCGAGGTCGGCGCGCCGCAGGACCGCCCCCCAGTTGGGGTACACGGGGTGCTCCGGCCAGTCCAGTTCCAGGGTGATCCCGCCGGCGTGGGAGCGCAAGCCCCGGCAGAGGTGCAGGCCGGGAACGGCGAAGTCGAAGCCCATGGTCCCCAGTTCGTGGACGGCGCGGGGGGTGAGGCCGTCACCGCAGGTCTTGGGCCGCGGGTACTCGCCCTTCTCCACCAGCAGGGCCCTGTGCCCCCGGCGCGCCAGCCAGTAGGCGGCGGCGGCGCCGCCCGGGCCGCCGCCCACCACGAGCACATCGGGATCGGGGGTCATCGGCCGGAGGCCAGGCGGAAGGGCGTAGGAGGTCACCGGCCCGGCTCAGCCGCCCGCCGCACCCTGGTGCAGGTGGAAGGCCAGCACCTGCAGTTCGGTGGAGAAGTCCACGCGGCGCACCTTCACGTGGTCGGGAACCCGCACCACGGTGGGGGAGAAGTTGAGGATGGAGGCCACGCCGGCGCCGGCCAGCGTCTCGGCCACCGGTTGCGCCCCGTCGGGCGTGGTGCTGATAACCCCGATACGCGCCCCCCGCTCCCCCACGGCGCCGGCGAGCGCCTCCAGGGGCTCCACCCGGTGGCTCCCCACCCACGTCCCCACCTTGAGCGGGTCGTCGTCGAAGACCCCCACCACCCGGAACCCCTGCTCCTGAAACCCGTCGTAGTTGGCCAGCGCCCGGCCCAGGTTGCCCGCCCCGACGATGACCAGGGGCCATTCGTGGGTGAGGCCGAGTTCGCGGCGGATCTGGAAGCGGAGGTGCTCGGTGTCGTAGCCCACCCCCCGCACTCCGTAGGAGCCCAGGTAGGAGAGGTCCTTGCGCACCTTGGCCGAGTTGACCCCGGCCCGGGCGGCCAGATCCTCCGAGGAGATGCGGCTCACCCCAGCGGGGAGATCCTCCAGGCACTGGAGGTAGACGGTGAGCCGGGGGACGGCGACTCCGGGAACGGCGTGCTTCACAAGCGCACAATATAGAGGCTCCATCCAGCGCCCTCTCCCCGCGCCCAGCGCCGGGGGAGGCTCGAGGCCCGCCGGGGCCGAGCGGAGTGGGCAGACCGCGGCACAGGCGAGTCGCTCCTCTGCCCTCTTTCCAGCCTTCTCCTCCAGAGCCGGGAGGGGGAAGCCCTCTCGACCCCGCCCCTACTCCCCGACGGCCCCGTCGGGGCACTCCCGCAGCAGGTCGGCGTGGCCGCTGCGCCGGGCGTACTCCTGGATCATCTTCACCATCGTCCAGTGCAGCATCAACGCAGCATCAACGCAGCATCGGCGGCGGCGTGGTCGTCCAGGGACGGCGCCGCCGCGGCCATTGCCCGCGATCGGGCGCACCCGGCCCGCCAGGCCTCAAGGTCGGCCGCCGCGCCGGCGGGATCGGCGCCGGCGAAGTCATGCCAGGCGTGCGGATCCGAAGGATCCCCGCACAACCAGGGGGTGTCCTCTCCGGCGAAGGAACATCGGCGGTAAGCGCGCTCCAGTTCCTCCAGGTGGCGCACCAGGCCCAGCAGGGAGAGGCCGGAGGGAGGCACAGCGCGTCGGGCCAACTGCTCCGGGGCGAGGTCCCGGCCCTTCATCGCCAGGGTGGCCCGGTGAAACTCCAGCCACACCTCCAGCGAGGTGCACTCGTCCGCGCCGCTGGGTGGTTCCCTCCGTTCGAGACCCGGGCCGCCGCTTACCGCACCGCCCCGAACGACACCGCCGCGCCCTCTACCAGGCCCAGGCTCTCGTCGGCGCGCCCGCCGGGGACGGCCACCGCCACCATCCCGTAGGAGTCCACATGCACCACCCCGCCCGGACCTTCCCCGTAGCTGGCGGCCCACACCATCTCGTGGCGGGCGCCGGCCGCCTCCACCAGCATCGGGCCGCCCGGTACCAGGCCGACCGCCAGCAGGTCATCGGGGGCCACGTTGGTCTGGGCGTTGCCGAACCCGTCCACCCACCACACCTGCCCCCGCACCGTTCCCTCTCCCACCTCGGACAGGGGGAGCAGCAGAGGGGTGAGCGAGGCCGGCGGCACCTCCGGGCCCAGGTCGGTGTGACCGGCCTGGCCCGAGGCGAGCACCGCCGCCGCCGGGGCGAACACATCGCGCCCATCGAAGGTGACGCCGTCCGCGGGCAGGCGGAAGCGGGGGTCCTCCAGAGACACCGCCCGCTCCGCCCCGCCGGTCATGGCCACCGCCGGAGCGAGCAAGCCGTTGTCCGGGCCGACGAAGAACCCCCAGGGCGTGGCCACCGCCACCCCGCGCCGAGCGGTCCCCACCCCCGGGTCCACCACGGCCAAGGCCACGCCGGGCGGCAGGTACTGCACGGCGCGCACCAGGGCCAGGGCCCCGCCGCGCACATCGCCCCGCCTCACGCCGTGGGTGACGTCCACGACCCGCACCTGTGGGGCGATGCGCAGGATCACCCCGTGCACCACGCCGACGAACTCATCGCCGAGGCCGTAGTCGGACAAGAAGGAGATGGGAGACATGGGGGACATGGGGGAGAGCACGGGTTGCGGGTCCACGGGCGCCGAGGATAGAGGGAGCGCTCCCGAAAGCCCCGGCCGGAACCCGCGCCGACCCCGACCGCCGGCCGGCGGCTCCGGGCAGTGTCCCACCGGGCCGCGCTCACAGCTTCCGCCTCCCCCATACAATCGCCCTCCCGCGACGCGGAGGGCCCCCTTGCACGGAGACCAAGTCCACACGCCACTCATGGACGACCTGGTGCGCCGTCGCGGCGTGGTGCTGCTCGTCGGGGCCCCCGACACCGGCAAATCGACTTTCGCCCGACGCCTGCTCGGTGTCGCCGCCGCCGCCGGGGTGAGCACCGCCTACGTGGACGCCGACGTCGACCAGACCACTACGGGGCCGCCGGCCTGCGTCGGGCTCCACTGGGTGCGCCGGCCCGGCGACCTCGCCGACCTGGCCCGGGCCGACGCCCTCGAATACGTCGGGTCCATCAAACCCGAAGGGGTGGTGCTGCAGCACGTGGTCGCCACCGCCAAGCTGGTGGAACTGGCCCGCTCTCAGGCCGAACTGGTGGTGATCGACACCACCGGGGCCATCTCGGGCGTGGTGGGCCAGACCCTCAAATACCACAAGATGGAGTTGTGCCGCCCCGACGTTGTGGTGGGCCTGCATCGGGGCGGTGAACTGGAGCCCCTGGTCGGCATACTGCGCCGGTTCTTCAACGCCACCGTCGAGCTTTCCGGTGCCGATCCCGAAGTGCGCCCCGCCTCCCCCGAGGACCGCCGCGCCCGGCGCGCCGCCGCCTTCACCACCGCCTTCGCCTCCCCTCTCGAGCGCTGGCGGGTGCGCCCCACGGTGTTTGCCCCCACGCTCCCCGCCGGCCTCGACCTGGCCCGCCTCGATCGGGTGCTCGTCGGCCTCACGGACGGCGCCGGCCGCTGCCGGGGCCTCGGAGTGCTGGAGCACGAGCAGGGCATCCTGCGGGTGCTCACCAACAGCGGCGAGGAAATGCGCGGCCTGCGTCTGGGGTCGCTCACCATCGACCTCACCACCTGGGACGTACACCGGGTGCGCCTCAACGAAGTGATGTTCGGGCTGGACTGAGGGCGGCGGCCGCCGACCCGGCGATCGGGGCGCGTGCGAAGGCCCAAGGAACCTCGCCGGCTCCATCCCCCGCACTTCCCCAGACGAGGTACTCGACCGGCCCGGCACCTTGGGCCTCGCACCATCGAAGATACGGGGCGCGGCGGGGATCGTCAATCGGTCCGGGCGCGCCGCGATTTCGCGAGCCTGCGAGACCACGGCGGGGCTACTTGAGGTCAACTGCCCCCAGACCGCAGTCGCCGCGCCGGGTGATCCACAGTATCCACAGCCATCCACAGGCGGTTGTCCACAGGCCCTGTGGGCAAGCCCACTAGAGCTTTCTTTCGCGCTCCCGGGCCGACCCGATCAGGGCCGTCAGCGCCACCGCTTCGGCCTCGTGGGCCTCGCCCAGGATGAGCTCCAGTTCCGTCGCGCTCGCCTCGGCCACGGGCACCCGGCTCAAACCACTGCGCTCTCCGGGTCGGCAGCCCACCGGCAGGTGACCCCCTCGACCAGTGGGCGCGCCTCCTCGACGCTCACGGCCGGGCGATCCCCGAGTACAGCTCGAGCAAGCGGTCGGCGGTGGCAGGCCAGGAGAACCTCTCGGCCTGGGCGAGCGCCCCGGTCGAGAGCCGGGCCGACAGACCCGGCTCGGTGAGGATGCGGAGCAGCGCCGCGGCGTAGTCGCCCGGGTCCCAGCCGGAGACCAGGATCCCCGACTCGCCGTCGGCCACGGCGTGCGCCAGGCCGCCAACCGCGGCGCCCACCACCGGCACGCCACACGCCTGGGCTTCGACGGCCACCAGCCCGAAGGACTCGCTGCGCGACGGCACGACCACCACGTCGGCCGCCCGGTAGTAGTCGGCGAGCTCGGTGTGCGGCACGGGCGGGAGGAAGCGGGCCCGGCCGCCGAAGCCGGCCGCGCCGACGGCGGCCCGGAGCCGGGCGGCCTCCTCCGCCCCCTGCGGGCCGCTCGGCCCTCCGACCACCAGCAGGCGGCACCCCGGCAGGGAGCCCGCCAGCCGGGCGAAGGCCTCTACGGCCACGTCTGCTCCTTTGAGCGGCTGGAGGCGCCCCACGAAGAGCACCAGGGGCCCGTCGGCCGCCAGGCCCCGCGCCGCCCGCGCCTCACTCCGGGACCCGGGGGAGAACACACCGTGGTCCACCCCCGGCGGGGAGACGCAGAGGCGCTCCGGGTTGGCCGCGTAGTGCTCGATGAGTTGGGCGGCCTCAACGGGGGTCGAGGCGATGACGCACCCGGCCCGGGCGATCACCTCGGTCTCGGCGGCGAGGCGCAGCAGTCCGGCGGGGGCCTGGTCGGCCCGGCGGGTGGCGTCCTTCACCCGCCCGAGGGTGTGGAAGGAGATGGCGAGGGGCACTCGCAGCACCTCGTGCAGCAGCAGCCCGGCCCAACCCGACAGCCAGTAGTGGCTGTGGAGAACGTCGTACGCGGCGCGGTGGCGCACCGCCCAGCGCGCCACCCCCTCGGCGAAATCTCCCACGGCCTCGGCGAGGGCGTCGTCCCCGGCGCCGCCCGTGGGGCCCGAGGCCAATTGCACCACGCGGTAGCCGGGGACCACCTCGACCTCCCCGGCGGCGGCGCCCCGGGTGAACACGTCCACCTGCACTCCGCGCCCTGCCATGACCTGGGCCAGTTCGTGGACGTAGACGTTCATCCCCCCGGCGTCGTCCGAACCGGGCGCGGCCAGCGGCGAGGTGTGGATGCTGAGGTAGGCGACCCGCGCGATCACCGCACTCCCTCCACCACGAACAGGGGCCGGGGCCGGCCCCCGAGGCGGAACTTGTAGGCCTCATCCCCCTTGAGGAAGTCGAAGCGGGCCAGGCCGGCCTCTATGGCCTGCTGCACCAGCAGGTCCACCAGCACCGCTCCCGGTGAGGCGCCGGCCGCTGCCGGGTCGTTGGCCGAGTGGTACAGGTAGTAGGCCCGCTCGTCCTGGAAGCCGAACGCGGCCGCCACCGGCGTCCCGCCGGGACCCGCCAGCAGGTCGAGGCGGGCGCCCTCGATCTCGAGCAGATCTCCGAAGAAGTCCTCCAACTCGCCGGTTAGAAAGCCCCCCTTCGCCCCGGGGGCGGCGCGGTGCATGGCGGCGAAGACGGGCAGGCCATCGTCCCCCGCCCTCTCAAGGCGCCCGGGACCGAAGGACGCCTCGAAACGGCGGCGCTTGCGCCGCACTTCGTGGCGCTCCTTGCCGTCCAGGACGGCCAGGTACTCCTCGCGGGTGGCCGGCAGGTCGAGGATCACCGCCGCGGCGTGCGGTTCGGAACGCACCGGCACCCCGGCCGCGGCGGCGCCGGCGGTCACCACCGCGGCGGCTTCCTCCGGCATCGAGTCGAAGCGAAAGGGGGTCCCCGGCTCCAGACCCGCCACCAGTTGCGCCACCAGGCCGGTGGCCCCGGGGCCCAGTGGGGCGTGGTAGTCGGTGAGGTCGGCCTCCCCCATGAACTCCACCGACCCGTCGGGGAGGCGCCGGGCCGGGAGCAGCGCGGTGGCGGATTCGAAGATGAGCGCCTCCCCCTCCCCCCGGTGGCGCCACCAGGCTTCCAGGAAGGACCGCTCCGGGAACGGGCCGCACAGATCGGCGGTGGGAGGGAGGCCGAATCCGGAGGAGCCCCAGTCGTCGGAGGCCGGTCTCACCCGCGGCCTTCCAGCACCTGGAGGTGGCCGACGGGGCGGCCGCCGCCCAGCACGACCGGGCGGGCCACGCCGGCGAGCATCTCGGCACCGTAGTCCGGGAGGGCGCCCAGGTGCCGCAGGGCAGCGATCACAGCCACTATGGCCGGAGCGTCCTGGCCCGTCCAGCCCTTGGCGGCCACCCCGAGGCCGCCGAACCAGGCGACCCCGACACAGCCCTGCGCCCCGCCCTTGACCGCGGCGTGACACCAGCGAGCCAGTTGCGCCTCGGGCCGGTCGCCGTCGGAGGTGAGCGAGGCGAAGCGCACCATGGCGTCGGCGACGGGGGCCAGGGCCGGGTCCGTGGCCAGGCGGGCGAAGGCCGCAGCGAGGCCGGTCGTCGTGCCGCGGAAGGTGGGCACGCCGCAGCCGTCCACCCCTACCGGGTCCGGTAACTCCCCGCTGGCGTCCGCAACCTCCTCCCGGATCTCCTGCTGCAGGGGATGACCCGGGTCGGTGTACTGCAGCGACCAACCCCGGGCGACGCAGGCCCGCAGCATGGCAGCGTGCTTGCCGGAGCAGTTGTGGAACAGGCGGTGGGGAGCGCCCACCCCGGAGGCGGCGAGGCGGCGCGCCGCTCTCTCCGAAGAGGGCCACGCTTGCGGGCACAGGAGGTGCTCAGGGCCCAGGCCCACCTCGGCCAGCATGCGCTCCGCCAGCGCGACGTGGACCGGCTGGCCGCCGTGGCTGGCGGCCGCCAGCGCCAGTTGCTCGGGGGCCAGGGTGGGGCCGTGGCGGCGCGAGACCGCCGCCTGGAAAGGCTTGGCCGCCGAGCGGAAGAAGAAGCGGGTGGCCTGGTCCTCCCCGGAACGGAACACCACAGCCCCTCCGGCGTCGACCGCGGCCACGGTGACGGGGTGACGCGACTCGACCAGCCCGGAGCGAACCATCCCGATGAGCACGGCTACACCGGCGGTACGGCGTCCCCGCCCCGCAGGCTCCGGTGGTAGCGGCGCACCAGTTCTGCCTGGAGGAGGTCGGAGGCCTCGAACACGACACGGCGCTGCCGCGAGATCTCGGCTTCGGTCTCGGCCAGGCGATGCTGCGCCACGCCCAGTTCGGGGTCGCCCATCTCGGGGAGGCGGGCCAGGAAGTCGTCGGCCAGGGCCAGGTCCACCGCCCGGCGACCCTGCATCGGCAGATTGGGCATCTTCACCGGCACCCGGCGCTCGGGCAGCCCCGGCTCGCCGGCGGTCCACGAGGCCAGCACCTCGGGAAGGGCTTCGAGGAGACTGCGCTGCTCCTCTCCCCCCCGGCGGCGCACCTCGAAGGCGAGGAGGTCGAGGCGGCCCTGCAGCAGCCGCCGATAGTACGAGAACTCGACATCGAGGTCGACGCAGATGCGGCGCCGCGACCGAAGTTCCTCGAGGGACAAGTCCTCCAGGCCGGAGGTGAACTCCGGCGACTGGATCAAGTCGATGCGGCGGCGGGGGGGGTGGGTCACGGCAATGGAAGGGTGGACGGGCGCCAGCCTATCCCATCGCCGCCGGGTTTCAACAGGCGTGGCGGCTGAGGGTGGGATACGGATTCACCGGCGAGGTGCCGTATCCGTTGGGGCGGATCTCGAAGTGAAGGTGGTAGGCCCCCGGTGCCGAGTTGCCGGTGTCTCCCATGTAGCCGATGACCGTGCCCGCCGCCACCCACTGACCCGACACCTGCCCCGCGGGGTAGACGTCGATATGGGCGTACAGGAAGGCCGCGCCGTAGTCGGCGTGGAGCCACAGGTTGTTCCCTCCGAGGAGGCTGTTCCCCGGGCGGATGATCCCATCGGCAACGGCGACCAGCGGCGTGCCCTTGGGCCCCATCAGGTCCGTGCCGACGTGGCGCCGGCCTTCGGCCCGCGGCGCCCCCCAGGAGTTCGTGTAGAAGTTGGGCCCGGCGACCGGGCAGACGAACCCGGGGGTGGCCTCGTCGGCCACACCCCCTGCCGGGTTGAGCAAGGCCTGGCGGATCACCTCCTGCCGGTACTCCCGGCTCAGGCGGCGCTGCCTCTCGATCTCCTCGAGGCGGCGCCGTTCGGCGAGAGCGGCTTCGGCGGCAGTCAGGTTCTGGTTCGCGGAGGCGAGGTCCGTCTCGCGCTCCGCCAGCAGCTCGTACATCCGGGCGGCCACCGCCTCGGCCTCAAGGCGCAGGTCCCCGGCCTGCGCCGTATCCGTCTCCAGTTCCACCTCGAGGCGGGCCATCTCGGCGGTGATGGCCTCCATGTTGTCCAGCGACGCCGCCTGCTCTTCGATGGCCCGGACCAGCACCTGGCGGGCCACCAGCGCCTGCTGGGCCCGGTCGCTGACGAAGAGGCCCGACCCCGAGCTCTGCTGAGGCCCCAGCATGTAGGCCGACACCGCTCGCTCCCTGATCTCGGCTCGCATGCGGCGGACCTCGACTTCATAGGCGTCGATACGGCTGCGCATCTGGCCGATGCGGAAGATAAGCGATTGGTACTGCCCGTTGAGGTCTTCGTAGGCCTCGGCCGCCTCATTCAGGTCGGTGAGGGCGGCGGCGCGAGCGGCGGCCGCCTCCTGCTGCACCCGGCGGGCTTCGGTCACTTCCTCCTCGCTCGCCGAGCGCGCCGGGGCCGCCGTGCCGAGCACCACGAGGGCGACGAACAGGGTGAACCCGTGACGAGCGAGCCGCGACAGGACGGGCATCGAGGTCATGCTATGGCCGGTATCGAGTTATCCACAGTCTTTCCGCAGCCATCGGCAAAGCGGCGAGGCCGGTAAAGGGGAACGGCGGCGAAGTCAGACCAGCAGGTGCAGCGCCAGCCAGAAGGCACCGGCGGCCATGATCACCCCGTCGAGGTGGACCAGGCTGCCCTGGGTGGCACCCGAGAGGAAGAAACCGCCGGAGCGGGCCAGCGAGCCCACGTTGCGCCCCGCGACCAGGCCCGCCGCGGCTGCGGCCGCCGCCACCACCGTGGGCCACAGATCCTCAGACCACACCGCTCCCGCCAGCACCCCGGCCCCGAGAGCGCCGAGCACCCCGGCGGTCAGGGGGTCTACCGGAGCCAGATCGGTGGTCGCCGCCACCCAGGACACCGCCACCGCGATCGCCGCCACCAGCAGGAAGGAGGTCATCTCCGCCTCGGAGCGCAGGCGGAGCACCATCAGGGCTCCGGTGCCGAAAGCCCCCACGGCCGACAGGAGCGCTCCGGTGGCGGTGGACTCCAGGGATCGCAGGTGTGGGGTGAGCACGCTCCACGCCAGGGCGAGGAGGACCGCCCCCACCGTGGCGATCGCCATCCCCGTGTTGCCGAAGCGATAGGAGGCCAGCGTGCCGGCGGTCACCGCCAGGATGATCGGCACCGCCCCCACCCAGAGCCCGCGTCGGCCGGCGGCGCCGGCCAGGTCGTAGCCCCACAACAGCCCGGTGAGCACCACCGCCACCGCGAACCACTGCGGCGAGAGGGCATTGCCGATGAACAGAGCGGCCGTGACCCCGGCCAGCAGGGCCAGTTCCAGCCCCACGGGGGAGCGCACCACCGTGGTGCCCCCCGAAATCGGCGGGATCAGGGCGACCTCGTCGTCGTCGCGGATCGGGGTGGCCGGGCCCGCCCGCTCCCCGTTCACCCAGGTCTGGGCGGTGAGCAGGGCCCGGGCAAAAGCCGGGCCGAAGCGGGCGGTGGCGTTGGCCACCACCTCCTCGACCGTCTCGCCGGGGACCTCGACGGAACCCGCTCCGGCGACCTCACGCAGGCTGGCGAAGAGGCGCAGGCGGGCCATCAACGGGCCGCCCGTCGTCGCCGGGGCCGCTCTCCGCGACGCGGCGCGTCCTGGGGCCGGGGCCCCGGGGCCCGCCGTCCCGGTGATTTCACGCCGTTCATCGACCCTTCCCTCCGCCGCGGCCGGCATCGTCGGCAGGCCCGTCCCCGGGGCTCCCGATCCGGTTCACGGTCGAACCGTATCGCGGCGGTCCCTGCGGCCCATCGACGCCACGCTCTCAGGCTACCGGGTGAGGCCGTCCCCGACGGGGAGCCAACCGCTTCCCCCGCCCCCCCGGAGCGCGCCCGCTCAGTCTTCCTCCACGAAGGTGAACCCGAAGAAGTCCTGGGCCCGCCGCCCCTCTTCGGTGAGGGCGATGGGGTCTTCCTCGTCGAGCACGCCGTCGCCGTCGAAGTCGATGCGCACTCGCACCCAGAAGGTGGCGTCGGCGGTGAGGGCGGTCTCGAACTCGAAGTCCACACCGGTGGCGGTCCCCGCGGGGAGCAGGTCGCTCACCAGCAGGACCCGTCCCGGGGAGCCCGCCTGGTCGACGCGCAGTTCCAGGAACCCACCGGAGGGCAGCGTCACCGAGGCAACCGTCACCACCGACCCGTCGCCCTCCTGGTCCTCTACCTCGAGCACCGTGGGCGCCAGGCGCACCACCGTGACCACCGCCGTCGCCCGGGCCGGGCCGCCGTCGGAGCCCTGGGCCACGTCGTCGAGCGAGTCGGCCGAGGTGAGCCCGGCCACGCCGTCGCCATCGCGGTCCACGTAGGCGACGGCGAACACCTGCTGGGTGGTTTCGAGGGGCCGGTCCAGAGTGAGCACCACGTCTCGCGAGGTCCCTTCCGGGAGCAGGGCACTGAGTCCCAGGATCGCCCCGGGAACTCCGTCCTCGTCGGCGTGCAGCGCCACGAAGCCCGGGGCGGGCAGGGTCACCTCGGCCACCACTACACCGGCGCCATCGCTGCGTTGATCGGCCAGATCGATGGCCGCCGGGGCCAGCGGGGGCAGCAAGTCGATGGTCGCCGCGGCGGTGGCCGGGTCGCCGTCGGCCAGGGTGGCGGGGAGGTCCACGAAGTCGTCGGGAGGCTCGTAGCGAAACTGCCCGTCGCGGTCCATGTCGATGTGCAAGGTGGCGTGCAGCACCGCTCCGGCCTCGAGCGGGAAGAAGAGCGGCACCACCACTCCGGACACCGTCCCCCGCTCGATGAGCTCGGACACCCCCAGAACCTCCCCCGGAGTGCCGGAGGCGTCCGACTGCAGGACCACGAAACCGGCCGAGGGCAAGGTCGCCGAGCCCACGATCACCGCCGAACCCTCCACCCGCTGATCGACGAAGACGAGGGCGCCCGGCCCGGTGGCCGGAGGCACGTCGGCCGGGTCCACCATCGTCGTAGTGGTGGTGCCCGAAGACTCGTAGGCACACCCCCCGGCGGCGAGGGCCAGGGCAATGACGAAGGGGAAGAGGCGCCGCATGCTCACCCCAGGGTATCGCCCGCCGGGGCTTGCGCCCGCCGTGCCCCCCACGCCGCCCACCCCCTGGTGCCAGCCAGCACTCCGAAGAAGACGGCCACCGCCAGCCCCGACATGGTGGCCCCGGCGGCGGTGTCGAGGTGATAGGAGATGAGCAGCCCCGCCGCCACCTCCACGACGCCCAGCGCCGCGGCCACCACCATCACCGTGGGAACGCGACGGGCCAGCAGCACCGCAGTGGCCGGCGGGGCGATGAGCAGACCGAAGACCAGGAGGGCGCCCACCGCCTGGAAGGAGGAGACCACGGCCAGAGTGATCAGACCCATCATCACCAGGTGGGCCAGGCGGGGGTGAAGCCCCAGGGTGGCCGCCTTCTGCTCGTTGAAGCACAACACCAGCAGCGGCCGGTAGAAGAGGGCCACCCCGCCCAGGGCCAGCACCGCCGCCACCCCCTGCAGCACCAGGTCGCCCCCGGAGGTACCGAGCACGTCGCCGAAGAGGATGGTCACCAGGTCCACGGCGAACGACCCGCTCCGGGAGATGATGATCACCCCCAGAGCGAGCATGCCCACAAACAGCAGGCCGATGGCGGTGTCCTCGGACAAGCGGGTGGTGCGGTGCACCAGGGAGATGGCCCCCACCATGATCAGCGCGGCCACCGTCGCCCCGGCCACCGGGTTGAGGTCGAGCAGCAAAGCCACGGCGATGCCGGGGAGGACCCCGTGGGCCAGGGCGTCGCCCATGAAGGCCAGGCCTCGCAGGATCACCCAGGTGCCCACCACCGAGGTGGTGAGGACGGCGAGCACCCCAGCGGCCAGGGCCCGCTGCATAAAGTCGAAGGAGAAGGGGTGGGTCAGCCAGTCCACGGCGGGCTCACCATAGAACGGCGTTGTCCGGGGCGGTGCCGTCTCGTACCAGGAGGCGTCACGGCGTCAAGGCGGCGGCGATGCGCTCGGCGTTGACGCGCTGCATGCCGGCGTAGGTGTCTGCCCCGGAACCGCTCTCGCCCAGCGACCCTGTGTAGAGGCTCACCACTTCCACACCTTCGCCCAGTTCGGCGGCCAGCGCCCCGGCCAGGTCGGCGGACTGGGTGGTCTCGGCGAAGATGGCCCGCACCCCCTCACTGCGCAGGATCTCCACCAGGGCAGCCAGGTCGGCCGGACTCGGCGCGGCGAAGGCGGCCCCGCCGGGGATGATCGCCCCCAGCACCTCGAACCCGTAGCGGTCGGCGAAGTAGCCGAAGGCGTGATGGTTGGTGACCAGTTTGCGCTGCTCCGCCGGGATGGCGTCCAGAATGGCCTCGATCTCGCCGTCCAGGTCCTGCAGTTGCCGCCGGTACGCCTCTGCTGCAGTGCGCCACGCCCCGGCGCAGTCCGGGTCGGCTTCCGCCAGTGCCTCGCCCAGGCCGGTCACCACGTCGGCCATACGCTGCGGGTCGGTCCAGATGTGCGGGTCGAGGCTGCCGCGGTCCTCGTCGCCCACTGCACCATCCTGGTTCTCGTGAGCGGCAGCCTCATTCAAAGGCAGGGCTTCTATGAACGAAGCCGCCTCCACCACCGTCACCCCGTCGGCGGCCGCAGAGGCGACGACCTCCTGCAGGCCCTCCTCGAGGCCCAGGCCGTTCACCACCACGACGTCGGCCTCCCGCAGCGCCACCGCCTGGGCGGCCGACGCCTGGAAGGAGTGGGGATCGGCACCGATGGGTATGAGCACCTCGACTCGTTTGGAGTCCCCGACCACATTGCCCACGACGTCCCCCAGGATCGAGGTGGTGGCCACGACCCGAAGTTCGGCGCAGGCGCCATCGCCGGACGGGGCCGCCTCGTCGGCACCGCACCCGGCCGCCACCAGCCCCACCAGAGCCAGGAGCAGCGCCGCCCCCCGGCCCGGCGCTGCGGACCGCGTGTGAGCCAAACCAGACACCTCCCCCAGTACCGAGAATGGTTCTCAGTGCTATCGTATCCCGCCGATGGTTCCCGGGCAAGAAGACCAGGCCGACGGAGAGGTGGCCGCCTACCTCAGCACGCAGGGCGTCAGGTACACCGCGGCGCGCCGCCTGGTGGTACGCGCCCTGACGCGGGCCGGGGGCCCCATGGCAGCGGCCGACATGCACGAGAAGCTCCGGGGGCGCGTCCCCCTGTCGTCGCTGTACCGCACGCTCGCCGTCCTGGAGGGCATCCGGGTGCTGTCCAAGGAGCACGACGCCGCGGGGATCGCCCGCTACGAACTGGCCGAGTGGCTCACCGGCCACCACCACCATCTGGTTTGCGGCTCCTGCGGCGAAGTGCGCGATGTCGCCGTCGACCCGCAGACGGAAACCACCATCGCCCGCCTGGTCGAACGCATCGCAACCGCCTCGGGATACCGCTCCACCGGCCACCGCATCGACGTGGAAGGGACGTGCGCCGCATGCCGGACCGCCTAGCCGCCCGCGGAACGGGCATTGTCCTCGCCTACGACGGGCGGGTGGCTGTGACCGCGTCCGACTTCGCCGTCCCCGCCGGGCGCCTGACCGCGGTCATCGGACCCAACGGTTCGGGCAAGTCCACGCTGCTCAACGCCATGGCCGGCCTGCTCCCCCCGCGCCGGGGATCCCTGGAAGTGCTGGGACGACCCCCGGGCAAGGTGCATCGCCGGGTGGCCTACGTGCTTCAGGCCACCAAGGTGAACGAGGTGATGCCGGTCACGGTGAGCGAGGTCGCGGCTATGGGGCGCTACGCCCTCCTCGGCCTCTGGGTCCCCCTCACCGGCGACCATCGCCGGGCCTACCGCCGCGCTTTGGAACGCCTGGAGATCCTCGACCTCGCCGGCCGCCACCTCCACGAACTGTCCGGGGGGCAGCGCCAGCGGGTTTTCGTCGCCCAGGGACTGGCCCAGGAGGCCGACCTCCTCCTGCTCGACGAACCGGTCACCGGCCTCGATCTGGTATCCACCGAGCGCATTCGTTCCGCCATCGCCGCCGAAATCGACCGGGGGACGACCGTCGTCATGACCACCCACGACATCGCCGACGCCAACCGGGCCGACCACGTGATCCTCATGGCCGGCCGGGTCCACGCCGAGGGGCCGCCGGCGCGGGCCCTGAACCCCGACCGCCTCTCCGAGGCCTACGGGATCGGCATCGTCCACCTGGAGGATGGCTCGCTGGCGCTCGACGATGCCCATCATCGGCCCGCCGCCGAACGCCACGTCCACTTCGAACGCGGGCACTGAGCCCTCTCTTGCCTCTCCCGCGGTCACAGGGAAGGTGGCCCGCCCCGGGGTGGGG
>JBDROA010000202.1:0-3314 GCA_043810615.1 Actinomycetota bacterium
GTAGGGCATCGTCACCGCGTTGGAGGCGTCCACGAAGGCCCGGGTCTCGGGATCGTCGGGGTCCTCCATCCAGCGGTAGGGATCTGCCACCGGGGTTCCGTGGTAGTCGTCTACCTGGTCGCTGCGGCGGGGGGTGGGGTAGGTGAACGGCATGAGCCGATGGTAGGTAGCCCGGTCCGAGTGAACGGAACCCCCGGTGCGGTCCGGGTCTTCATGGGAGGTTCCCGTCCCTCAAGGTACGGTATGATTTTCGTATATGAACAGCACGACACGTCACGCCGGTATCTACCTCCGTATCTCCTCGGACCCTGAGGAGACCCGCCTGGGGGTGATCCGCCAGTTGGAGGACTGCCGGGCCCGCTGCGATGCGAACGGGTGGCTGGTGGTCGATGTGTATGAGGACAACGACCGTTCCGCCTATAAGGGTAAACCCCGCCCCGAGTACCGCCGGATGCTGGGCGATGTCGAGTCGGGTCGGATTGATGCGGTGGTGGTGTGGGCCCAGGACCGCCTGACCCGCCATCCTCGGGAGTTGGAGGAGTTCTTCGACATCATCGACCGGGTCGGGGATGTGGCGTTGGTGACGATCTCAGGGGACCGGGATCTCTCTGACCCTGGTGATCTGATGATGGCGAGAGTAGAAGGGGCCTTTGCGGCGAAGGAGTCGGCGGACAAGTCCCGGAGGCATCGCCGCAAGGCGTTGCAGTTGGCTGAGGCGGGGAAGGTGGGTGGCGGCGGCGCCCGTCCCTTCGGGTTCGAGGCGGATCGGGTCACGGTCCGGGAATCGGAGGCGGTGTTGATCCGGGAGGCGGCCGAGCGCCTGTTGGCGGGTGATTCGCAGGGATCGGTGCTCCGGGAATGGGAAGCCAAGGGGGTCACCACCCCGACAGGTGGCCGGTGGCGGTACTCGACCTTCCGGCGGATGATGCAACGCCCCCGCCTGGCTGGTCTCCGGGAACATCAGGGTGAGGTGATCGGACCGGCGGAGTGGGGGGCGATCATCACCCCCCAAACCCACGAGCGGCTCGGGGTCCGGTTGAAAGGGACCGGGCAACACCGGGTCAACCGGGAACGTCTCTACCTGCTCACCGGTGGCCCCATCGTGTGTGGCCTCTGTGGTGCCGGGTTGGTCGCCGCACGCCGGGATGGGAAACGCACCATGGTGTGCCCCTCCGGGCCGGGGAGACCCGGGTGTGGGCGGGTCAGCATCCTCGCCGAACCCGTCGAAGACCTCGTCGGCGGGGCAGTGATCGAAGCCCTCGACGGGCCGATGCTCGCCCACGCTATCGCTGCCGATCAGCGGGTCGGTGACCGTGACGCCGAGTTGTCGAAACAGATCGGCGTCAAGGAAGAAGCGCTCGCCCGGGCCGCCGAGGATCACTACGTGGCCGGGATCATCGACCGGACCACCTTCATCAAGGTCACCCGGGCACTTCAAGGTGAGATCGACGCCCTCCGGTCCCGGCTGACCCGCACCAGTCGTAGCCGGATACTCACCACACTCCCCTCCAACCGCAAGGCACTCCAGGCCGCCTGGGATGAAGGCGAGATCGGGTGGCGCCGCGGTCTGGTGATGGCCGTGATCGACCGCATCGAGGTCTCCCCCGCTACCCGGGGCCGCAACCGGTTCGATCCCCAACGTCTCACCATCACCTGGCACGCCTAACCCCAACATCGATGGGTAGATAGATGGGGAGATAGATGGCCATTACGGGCGGCACCCCGCCGATAATGAGTGACGTCCACGTTCGTGGTGTACGGCGGAGGGAAATGCCGCTGGATAGGTGATCACCGCGTCAGCCTCACAGGTACGTGTTACAGCGACCGTGAGGAGGAACGCGGTGATCGACAAGAGCATGGACGCGTTGGCGTGGCTGCGCAAGCAGCTCGATGCCGACGGGAACGATCTGCTGCGGGAGATGGTCCGCAGCTTCGCCGAGTCACTGATGTCCGCAGAAGCCGAAGTTCTCTGCGGTGCCGGCTATGGGGAGGTGTCGGAGGATCGGGTGAACCGCCGTAACGGGTACCGCACCCGACGTTGGGACACCCGCACCGGGAGCATTGATCTGCGGATACCCAAGCTGCGGACCGGCTCGTACTTCCCCGAATGGCTGTTGGATGCCCGCCGCCGGTCGGAACGGGCGTTCATCGCGGTGGTCGCTGAAGCCTATGTGCGGGGCGTGTCCACCCGCCGGGTCGAAGGGCTGGTCGAGACCCTGGGGATCGCCTCGCTGTCGAAGAGCCAGGTCTCTGAGTTGGCCCGGGATCTCGATGGGATGGTCGATGGGTTCCGCAACCGGCCCCTCGACGCCGGCCCCTACACGTATCTGTGGGCCGACGCGTTGACGCAGAAGGTCCGTGAGGGTGGCCGGATCGTCAATGTCGCCGCCCTGGTCGCCACCGGCGTCAACGCAGATGGACAGCGGGAGATCCTCGGGGTCGATATCACCACCACAGAAGACGGAGCAGGCTGGGGGGCGTTCCTACGCAACCTGGTCTCCCGGGGCCTCTCGGGGGTGCAACTCGTCATCAGCGATGATCATCCCGGACTGGTCGACGCCATCGAGGGCACCCTGGCGGGGGTGTCGTGGCAGCGCTGTCGAACCCACTACCTACGGAACCTGTCGACCAAAGTCCCACGCAGTGCCGAAGCGATGGTGGCCACCATGGTCCGGTCCATCTTCGCCCAACCCTCAGCCGACGAAGTCTGGGCCCAGCACCGCCGGGTCGTCGACCACCTCACCGACATGGGCCTCCACCAGGCCGCCGAGCACCTCGACAACGCTGCAGCCGAGATCCTGGTCTTCACCGGGTTCCCGAAACCCCACTGGCGCCAAATCTGGTCCACCAACCCCCAGGAACGACTGAACAAGGAGATCCGCCGCCGCACCAACGTGGTCGGGATCTTCCCCAACCGCCCCGCCGTCATCCGCCTCGTCGGAGCGCTGCTCGCCGAACAACACGACGAATGGGCCATCACCCGCCGCTACATGAGCCTCGACAGCCTCAACCAGGCCCGCATCCGGGCCCTCGACCCACCCGAACCCGACCAGGAGGTGGCAGCCCTGCAAGCAACCGGCTAGAACATCAACAAAGAGGCCGACGCGGCCTCACCCATACACCACGTCCCTGGACGTGACCGGCACCACCCAGACCCATATACGAATTTCGCGCCGTCCCTCAAGAGGGGGCGGTCGCACATGGCGTGAGTGTTCGGTTTCGGAGTCGCTCCCCCCGGGTGGGGGAGCGGACGGGCCGGAGGCCCGTCGTGGGAGGGAAGCCGCGCGTTGGGATCGTCTCGCCTCGGCTCCTGC
>JBDROA010000203.1:0-10817 GCA_043810615.1 Actinomycetota bacterium
CGACACACCGGCCCGGTGGTGTGACGCCCATCATCTCCAACACTGGGCAGAAGGCGGAAGAACGGAGCTGGCCAACCTGCGGCTCCTCTGCCGACGCCACCATCGCCAAGCCCACCACCACCACCCCTACCCACGACGCCAATAGGCCCAACCCCGACCCGGCCCGCGAGACGGGCAGCCACCCGCCGGCAAGCGGCACCGGCTGAACCACCCCGGGGTGGGATGGCGCCGTGTCACCTCCGGTGCAGGCTCCGGACGGCCGCTACACCCAGCGCAACATCGGCGCGCACGTAGGCCCGGGCCGTTCCTGCTCTGAAGGAGCGCTTTGGGCATCGGACGGCAGCGCGGCCACGCTTCCCCACGCGACCGGGCAAACCCCCAGCCTCCGCGCCCCGTTGCGGTAGCTTTGGAGCGGAACTCTCCGGGAGGCCGACTGTGACCGCCACCACACCGGGCCTGGTGTGCGCCCACCATCACCTCTACTCCGCCCTCGCCCGGGGCATGCCCGCCCCGCCGCAGACGCCCACCTGCTTCCAGAAGATCCTGGAGCAGATCTGGTGGCGCCTCGACTGCGCCCTGGACCTGGAGATGATCCGCTGGTCGGCGATGCTCGGCGCCCTCGAGGCCCTGGAGCAGGGGACCACGGCCATCGTCGACCACCACGAGTCGCCCCACGCCATCGAGGGGTCGCTCGACGCCATCGCTGCAGCCTGTGCCGAGGTGGGGGTGCGGGTCGTGTGTGCCTACGGGGTCACCGACCGTCATGGGCGCGACGGCGCCGAACGCGGCCTCGAAGAGAACCGCCGTTTCCTGAGGGCGGGGGGCAGGGGCCTGGTCGGTATCCACGCGGCCTTCACCTGCCATGGCGAGACCCTGGAGGCGGCCGCCGGAATGGCCGCCGATCTCGGCGTGGGGGTGCACATCCACGCGGCCGAGGGTGAGGGCGACGTCGACGCCGCCGACCGCCTTGCCGGCCTTACCCGGGATGACTGGCTGCTGGCCCACGGGGTGCACCTGCCCGATGACCACCGCCTGCGGGGCACCACCCTCCACCACCCCCGCCCCAACCTGAACACCGCGGTCGGCTACGCCGACCCGCGCCGCTTCACCCAGTCGGTGGCGCTGGGTACCGACGGTATCGGGGGCAACATGGTCGAGGAGTTCCGCCTCGCCTATGTGCTGCACCGCTCGGTCGACGTCACCGCCACGCCGGAGACGGCCTGGCACTGGCTGGAAGCGGGCTGGGACCTGGTGCCCGAGGCTCGGCAGGACCGGGTCACCTGGTCGTACGATCCCATGGACCCCTGGCACATCGCCTTCACTCCCGGCATCCGGCCGCTCCGGGTCGAGGTGGGCGGCGAGGTGGTGTACGAGGAGGGGCGGCCCACCCGGGTGGACGCCGCCGAGGTGCGGGCCAAAGCCAAGGAGCAGGCGGCCCGGCTCCACGCCCGGTTGTGAGAGGAGGCTGAGGTGTCGGACCGCTTCCACCCCATCTCGATGGAGGACCTCTGCGCCCCGGTGTTCGGTGAACTGGAGGCGAAGGGGTCGATCTTCGGCATCCCCCGCGAGCTGTTCTTCACCCCCCGGGCCGCCGACCGCTTCCGCACCGTGGCCTACGGGCATCCCCTGGAGACACCGTTCGGCCCGGCCGCCGGGCCCCACACCCAGATGGCGCAGAACATCGTGGTGGCCTGGCTGTGCGGGGCGCGCTTCATGGAGCTCAAGACGGTGCAGACCCTCGACCGCCTCGACGTCAACAAGCCCTGCATCGACATGGAGGACGAGGGCTACAACGTCGAGTGGTCTCAGGAACTGCGGATCTACCAGTCGTTCGACGAGTACCTGCGGGCCTGGGTGCTGATCCACGCCCTGCACCGCCGCCTCGGGTTCCCCGCGGAGGGGCCCGGGATGGTGTTCAACATGAGCGTCGGCTACGACCTGGCGGGGATCCTCCGTCCCAACGTGCAGTGGTACCTCGACACGATGCGGGACGCTTCGGCCTACCTGAGCGGCTACGTGGACATCGTCGCCCGCCACTTCCCCGAGGTGCGCGACGTGCCGATCCCGGCGGGCCTCAGCGACAACGTGACCCTCTCCACCATGCACGGCTGCCCGCCTGGGGAGATCGAGCGCATCGCTGGCTACTTGCTGACCGAGCGGGGCCTGCACACCGCGGTGAAGTGCAACCCCACCTTGCTGGGTGCGGAGCGGGTGCGGGGGATTATCAACGGAGACCTGGGCTACGGCGACGTGGTGGTGCCCGACGCCGCCTTCGGGCACGACTTGAAGTGGGAAGACGCCGCCCCCATGTTCAACCGTCTGCAAGGGGTGGCCGCGGGGCGGGGCCTGGAGTTCGGCCTCAAACTAAGCAACACCCTCGAGGTAGAGAACCGACGTACCGTGTTCCCCCAGGACCCGATGATGTACCTATCGGGCCGCCCCCTGCACGCCCTCACCGCCAACCTGGCGCTGCTCCTGGCCGAGGAGTTCGAGGGGGATATGCCACTCTCCTTCGCCGGGGGAGCGGACTGCTTCAACGCCCCCGAGTTGCTCGCCTGCGGGCTGCGGCCGGTGACGGTGTGCAGCGACCTCCTGAAGTCGGGGGGCTACCTGCGCCTGCTGCAGTACCTGGAGGAGGCCGGTGCGGCCATGGACGCGGCGGGTGCCGCCGACCTGGACGAGTTCGCCCGGAGGGTCGCCGGGGTGACCGACACCACCGGGGCGCACCTGGCCAACCTGCGGCGCTACGCCGGTGGGGTGGGGCGGGAGCGGCGCTACCGCAAGGACGCCTTCGAGACCTCTCACTCCAAGACCACCCGGCCTCTGGGCCTGTTCGATTGCATCGCCGCTCCCTGCACCGACGAGTGCCCGGTGGACCAGGACGTACCCCAGTACATGGCGGCGGTCCGGGAGGGGCGCGGCGCCGACGCGGTGGCCATCACCCGGCGCGACAACCCCCTGGCCTCGATCCTGGGCCACGTCTGCGACCACCTGTGCGAGCACGCTTGCATCCGCACCCACTACGACGAGCCTCTGGCCATCCGCGAGATGAAGCGGTTCATCATGGCCCAGGAGGCCTTGCCGACGGTGGGGGAGCGAACCCCGGAGCGCGGGGCAAGAGTGGCGGTCATCGGGGCCGGGCCCGCCGGCCTGGCCGCCGCCCGCATGCTGGGGCAGGCCGGGTACGAGGTCACCGTCTTCGAGAAGTACCCCTATGCCGGGGGCATGGTGGGCGGGGCCATCCCCACCTACCGCCTGCCGCGGGAGCGCATCGATGCCGACCTGGCGGGCCTCGACCGCCTCGGGGTGCGCCTCGAGCACGGCAAGGAGGCGGGCCGGGACTTCACCGTGTCGGGCCTCCGATCCCAGGGGTTCGGCCCCATCGTGGTCGCGGTGGGGGCCCAGGTGGCCAAGCGCCTCGGGATCCCCGGCGAAGAGTCCGAGGGGGTGCTCGACGGCATCGCGTTCCTACGCTCGGTCCGGGAGGGCCGGCCGGTGCCCATCGGGCGGCGCGTGGCGGTGGTCGGGGCGGGGGACACCGCCATGGACTGCGCCCGCACCGCCCGCCGCCTCGGTGCCGCGGTCACCATCGTCTACCGGCGCACCATCGACCAGATGCCCGCCGATCGGGAAGAGGTCCGGGCGATGATCGAGGAGGGCGTGGCCGTGGAGGAACTGGCCTTGCCGGTGCGCCTCCGGGCGGAGGGGGGGCGCCTCGCCGGCGTGGTCTGCACCCGCATGGAGTACCGGGGGGAGCGCGACGCGGGCGGCCGCAAGGTGCCGGTCGTGGTCGATGGATCCGAGTACGAACTGCCCTTCGACACCCTGCTCCTGGCGGTGAGCCAGCACGCCGTGCTCGACTTCTTCGACGGGGAGCAGCCGGCACTGACCCGGGGGGGCTACCTGGCCTGCGACCCGGAGACCATGGAGACCTCACTGCCGGGCGTCTACACGGCCGGTGATGTCGCGGCCCACGGCCCGGCCTCCATCGTGCGGGCCGCCGGCGACGGCAAGCGGGCGGCGGCGGCGATCATCGCCGGGGTCCGGCCGGCGAAGGCGCCGCCCCCGCTCCCCGAAGACCTCCCGGCCTTGCTGCGGCGCCGGGCGCATAGGGAGTGGCGGGTGCCGGTGCGCCACGCCCCGCTCACGCTGCGGGGAGGGTTCGCCGAGACCACCCTCACCTACACCCCGGAGGAGGCCCAGGCCGAAGCGCGCCGCTGCCTGGACTGCGACCGCTTCTGCAGCCTCTGCGTCGGCGTCTGCCCCAACCTGGCGATCCTCACCTACGCCTCCCAGCCGATGGCGGTGGACTTGCCCACGCCGACGGTGCGTGGGCGGAAGGTGGAGGTGACGGGGACGACTCCATTCCGCGTCGACCAGCGCCTGCAGGTGGCGGTGCTCACCGACTTGTGCAACGAGTGCGGCAACTGCGTCACCTTCTGCCCCACGGCGGGGAAGCCCTATCGGGACAAGCCGCGCCTGTACCTGGACCGGGCCGACTTCGAGGCGCAGCAGGACAACGCCTTCATGCTCCTCGGCGCTGGGGTGATCGAGGCCCGGTCGGCCGGTGAGACTCACCGGGTGGAAGTGAACGGGGACCTCGTCTGCTCGACACCCCGGGCCACGGTGCGCCTCGATCCGGCTACCTGGGAGATCCTGGCAACCAGCCCGGTCCCGGGAGCAGTTGAGGGCGAGGTGCCGCTGCAGGCTTGCGCGGCGGCCTATGCCCTGTTCGTGAGCCTGGCGGACTCGGCACCTTTCCTGCCGGTGGCGTCGCCGATCGGTGCTGCCGGCAGTTTCATCGGGCACCCCGGGTACGCGGAGTAGAGGTCCACTCCCCGCCTCTAGGCCGCTTCGGCCGGGAGGGGGCGAGGGGGGGAGGGCAGAGACGCGGTGTCGCGGGGACATGTGGAAGCCCTCACCCCGGACGCGGATCGCCCGTGGAGGGGGGACGGGGCGACCGGCTCTCCAGCCGCAGTCGTGAGCGCCGGGGGCGGGGGAGTAAGCCCCGGCTGCCGGGTCGACCGGCGCGGCGCTTCATCAAGCACGTACCGCCTGCCGCCCACGGCGCCGGGGAGGGAGCTTCCGGGTAGGCGGCCTGGTGCCATTCCTGGGCACGTCCGGGGCCGCTCTCGGCGCTCCGCTCGCCCGCCCTTGCTCGCCCATCGTCCGGCCCCTCCACGGGCCGACGATCCGTAGGTCGAACCATGTTCCGGGGTCGGTAGGGTGGATAGGGCCGAAAGACCCGGGTCACCGGCGACCGGGAGCATGGGGCCACGCCTGGGACGAGTCGTGGGGCCACCCCCCGGGGGTGCGCTACCCTCGGTGTTCGATGACCAGCACGTGGCGCATCGGCCGGCAAGCCCCGGCGGCAAGGCTCGGGGTGGTGCTGCTGCTCGTCTCGACGCTGATCCCGCTGCGGCCCGATTCCGTCGAAGCCGAGGTCGTCGTCACCTCGGGGGCGTACTCGGTGGGCCTGTTCGACCCCGCCGGCGGCATGTGGTTCTTGCGGGATGGGACGGGGCACACCACGCGGCTGGAATCGTTCGGCGGTTCCGGCGATATCCCCCTGATGGGGGACTGGGACGGCGACGGTGTCGACACCCCCGGGCTGTACCGGCCCGGTGAGGGCCGTCTGGTGATCCGCAATGGCACCGAGCCGATCTCTTTCGTCTACGCGATCCCGGGGGATGGGCTCCCGGTGGTGGCCGACACCGACGGGGACGGTCGGGACACGGTGTCGCTGGCTCGAGGCGGACGGCTGTTCGTGATGGACGGGCTCGGCCGGGGACCGGAGTCGCTCGAAGGGCCCGACCCGCTCCCCATCAGGCTGCCGGCCGGCACTCAGGCCCTGGTCGGCGGCGACTTCGACGGGGACGGGGTGGACGAGGTGGCTGCCGTGCACGACGGGACGGTGGGGTTGGTGGGGGGCGCCCGGTGGGCGACCCTGGGCTACATCGGCACGGCGCTGCCGGTGGCCGGGGACTGGGACGGGGACGGCATCCACACGGTGGCGGCCTACGACCCATGGCGGGCCCAGTTCCGCCTGTACGAGCCCGACGGCCCTGGATCCCCGGCCACCGTGCCGTACGGTTCCTTCGGGATGCTGCCCGTAGCCGGAGCCTTCGGCGACCTGCCGGGGAAGGACCGCCCACCGCCGCATCGCGCCGGCCTGCCGCCCATGGGTGAAGGGGCGGCAGGCCCCGAGGTGGCCCTGCTGCAGCAGGAATTGACCCGCCGCCACCTCTATCGCGGCGCGATCGACGGTGAGTTCGGCCCGGCCACGGCGTTCGCCGTGGTCACCTTCCACAAGGTGCTGGGCGTGGAGCGCACCTGGCAGTGGGAGGAAGAGGACTCGTTGCGCATGGCGAACTTCGTCTTCCCGCCGCTGCCCGAGCGTCCCGGCGAGCCGGACCGGGTGGAGGTGGACATCGGCCGCCAGGTCCTCTACCTCATCGAGGATGGCGAGATGACGGCGATCGTCCCCGTCTCCACGGCGGGGGGTTACCTGTACTACAGCGTGCGCTCGGGGGCCAACGTCCGATCCCGGACCCCTCATGGCGACTTCACGCTGACCCGGCATTCGCGCGGTTGGAGTTGTGATGGGCTGACCGGGTGGTGCATCTACAACCCCTGGAACTTCACCCCGATGTACGCCCTGCACGGTTACCCGTCGGTGCCCGCCTACCCCGCCTCTCACGGGTGTGTGCGCATACCAACCTGGGAGTCCGACCTGCTCGAGCGCCGTCTGTTCATCGGGATGCCCTTCCACGTCTGGGACGAGTACACCCCTCCCACGCGCTGAGCGGGGGAGCGCGCCGGCGCCCGCGCTACCCTGGCGTGATGGCAGTCCGCTCCAGCCCCGGCCGCCGGCACCTGTCCACTGCCATCCTGGGCCTGGGCCTCGCCTTCGCCGCGGCGACCCTGCCCTGGGCCCCGAAGGCTGGGGCGGAGGCCTCGTCGGCGGTGGGGGTGCACTCCGTGGGCTTGTTCGACCCGGCGAGTGGTGTCTGGTACGTGCGGGACGGGGCCGGGCGCACCACGCGAGCCCCGGCTTTCGGGCGCGATGGCGACGTCCCCCTGGTGGGCGACTGGGACGGCGACGGCGTGGACACGCCTGGCATCTACCGTCCCGAGGAAGGCCTCCTGCTCGTCCGCAACGGCTGGGACCCGATCTCCTTCCTTCACCCCATCACGGCGAACGGCATGCCGGTGGTGGCCGACACCGACGGCGACGGCCGGGACACGGTCTCGGTGGCCAAGGGAGGGCGTCTCTTCGTCATGGACGGCCTGGGCAGCGACCCGGCCGGCCTGGTCATCCTGGACCCCTTCCCGTTGCCCGTTCCCAAGGGCACCGAGGCCCTGGTGGGCGGGGACTTCGACGGCGATGGGGTGGACGAGGTGGCCGCGCTGCACGACGGGATGGTGAAGCTGCTGACGCCGCAGGGCGCCACCGCCATGAAGTACCTGGGCTCCGCGGTGCCGCTGGCGGGCGACTGGGACGGGGATGGTGTCGAGACCCTGGGCGAGTACGACATGTGGCGGGCGAGCTTCCGCCTGTTCGACGGCAACGGCAGGCCGGCAGCGGAACCGCTGGCCTACGGCGCCACCGGGATGGTGCCCGTCGCCGGCCACTTCGGTGATCTGCCCGGGACGGACTCCCCTCCGGCGCACCGGGCGGGCCTTCCTCCGATGGGGTTGGGCGACGAGGGGCGCCACGTCCTGGTGCTGCAGCGGGAGCTGGCCCGGCGTCACCTCTATCGGGGTCCGATGGACGGGGTCTTCAGTGAGGCCACCTCGTCGGCGGTGATGGCCTTCCACAAGGTGATGGAGGTGGAGCGGACCTGGGTCTGGGAGGAGGTGGACTCGCTGCGCCTGGCCGGTTTCCGCCTGCCGCCGCTCCCCGAACGGCCCGACGAGCCGGATCGGGTCGAAGTGGACCTGGGCCGCCAGGTCCTGTACCTGTTCCGCCAAGGCGAGGTGGTCGAGATCGTCCCCGTGTCCACCGGCGGCGGCTATCGGTACTACAGCGACTACCGCGAGATCCACGTGTGGGCCATCACCCCCCGTGGTGACTTCACCTTGTACCGTCACGTGGTGGGCTGGGACTGGGTCATGAGAACCGAGAATGACACCGGGCGGTGCCGCCCGAACAGCGGCGACTACTGCGTCTACAGCCCGTGGAACTTCGCGCCCTGGGCCGCTCTCCACGGATACGACCCGGTACCCGAGTACCCCGTGTCCCACGACTGCATTCGCATGAACCTGTGGGACTCCGACGCCCTGGAGGGCGTCCTCTTCGTCGGGATGCCCTTCCACGTGTGGGACGGGTACCCCGCCGACCAGGGCTGACCCGTCGGCGGAACGGCTCTTCCCCCCAGGTCGACCATGTCCCACCATTCTCCGTTCTCGTCTTGCCCCTGTACCCGTCCTGACGACGGGATTGCACTCTGAGTGGTCACGGAAGACGACGGGGAGTAGCGCCGTATGCTGCCGGTGGGGATCGGCAAGGCGTTCAGGGCTCGTCGCGAGCGGGCCGGCCCTGCGCAGCGGGCGGCGCGATGCCACCCAGATGGCCGCCCTGGAGGGGGAGGCCGACGTGGACCTGTGCGGGGGGGAGAGAACCTGCCGGCGTTGCTCGGGAGGAGGTGAGCGCCGCCTCAGCGGGCGGCGGGCACCGCGGCCGGCACCAGGTCGTCGTCGAAGAGGGCCGGGCCGGGACGCGGGGCCAGGGTCACCGCCATGTAGCCGGGAGGATGGGGGCCGTCGCCGCCCAGCAGTTCGGAGAGGAGCACTCCGGCTCCCAGGTCGTGGGCGCAGTGTTGCTCGCAGGAGCGGTAGGGGTCGGCGACCGGGTCTTCGGCCATGCCGGGGACATCGGCAGGCGCCGGGGCGGGCTTGACTCAGATCGGGTCCGACGGGGCCGAGACGGTCAGTCGTAACCGAGTTGTTCCAGGCGGGTGTCGTCGATCCCGAGATGGTGGGCGACCTCGTGCAGGACCGTGCGGCGGATCTCGAGGCGCAGTTCGGTCGGCGACAGGTCCAGTTCCAGGTGGGGGCCCATGAAGATCACGATGCGATCGGGCAGGGCGCCCGAGTACCAGTCGCCCCGTTCCAGGAGCGAGACGCCCTCGTAGATGCCCAGGATGCCCTCGTCTTGGGGATCCTGCTCCCGGGTGGGCCAGTCCTCGACCACCACGTGGAGGTTGTCGACGCCCTGTACCACCCACTGCGGCAGACCCTCGAGGGCCTGGTCCACGATCCGCTCGAACTGGACGCGGCGCATGGGGGAGAGCCTAGAGGTGCCCTTGCTAGACTCGCCGGAGTCGGGCGCTTGGCTCAGCGGAAGAGCGCTGCCTTCACACGGCAGAGGTCACTGGTTCGATCCCAGTAGCGCCCACCGCAGAACCCGTTGCCAGTCAACGGGTTTCTGCTATTGGTGGGGGAGGGGGATCACCTCGGCAGGGCCGACCGACCACTTTTCGACCACATCAGCCTGCCGGAAGGCGTCTTCCAAGCGGTCTGCGGCAGCCTCGTCCAAGCCCTCGACAACCCCGACCTCATCCAGATCCCCGAATGGAGGATGTGACCGTGTTGGCGGCTAGGTGTCGTAGCTGTAGAGCACCGACACCCCGAAGAGGAACGTCCCGGGGTGGAGGGTGACCGTCAGGTAGGGTCCGGTGACGGCGGTGTTCACCCGGCGGGGACTGATCGCCGTCGTGCGGACCACCTGGGGGTTGGCGGTGCTGTCGCTGGTGCAGACGGAGTCCTGTTGGACCACGCTGGCAGTGGGTGGGGAGGCCCGATACACCCAGGCGCAGACCTGTCCCGTTCCGCTGTTGTCGTAGGCGTAGAGGATGACCTTGCGGATGTTCACCACCGGCACCGGGAAGACCAGCGGAGCGTTGAAAACTCCGCTGCCGGAGTCCATGGTCAGGAAGTAGCCGTGGTTGATGTAGTCCCAGTTGTCGCTGGTGGGGACGAACGCTGCGGCGGGGATCATGATCTTGCCGGTGGTGGCTCTCGGCTCGGCCGCGGTCACCACCCCCGGTCCGATCAGCACTGCTACCAGAAGCGCTGCCAGCAGCGGAACCCACAGTCTCCTCATCGTGGACATGACTTCCCCTTCCTAGCTCGAAGAGCCGAACAGGGGAATCATCGTCCTGCACGGAACCCGATGACGGGCCACAGGGCACGACGACCAGGCCGACACGCTCGCCTACGCCGCCGCCGACACCCGCAGCCACCCCACCTTTCGACACAGAGGCTCTCGCCCAAGCTCTCGACAGCCCCGACCTCATCCAGATCCCCGAATGGAGGATGTGACCGTGTTGGCGGCTAGGTGTCGTGACTGTAGAGCACCGACACCCCGTAGAAGGTGGTGCCGTCGGCGATGTAGACATTCAGGTAGGGTCCGGTGACGGCGGTGTTCACCCGGCGGGGACTGATCACCGTAGTGCTGACCACCTGGGGGACGGCGGTGCTGTCGCCGGTGCAGACACCGCCCAGGTTGAGTTGGCCGGCAGTGGGTGGGTAGGCGCGATACACCGTGGCACAGACCTGTCCCGTTCCGCTGTTGTCCCAGGCGTAGAGGGTGATCCTGCGGATGTTCACCACCGGCACCGGGAAGGTCAGCGGAGCGGTGAAGATTCCGCTGCCGGAGACCGTGAACAGCATGGAGCCGTTGTTGGCGTAGTTCCAGTTGTCGTTGGTGGGGATGAACGCTGCCGCCGGGATCATGATCTTGCCGGTGGTGGCTCTCGGCTCGGCTGCGGTCACCACCCCCGGTCCGATCAGCATTGCTACCAGCAGCGCCG
>JBDROA010000204.1:0-7069 GCA_043810615.1 Actinomycetota bacterium
GGGGCAGACGGCGTTGACCCGGATCGACGACTCCGGTTCCAGCGCCACGGGGCGGGTGAGTTCGATGACCTCCGCCCTGGTGGCGTTGTAGTCGGCGTGTTTGGGGGTGGCCGGTGAGGCCGTTGGTGGATCCCATGTGCAGGATCACCCCGCCGTCCCCGGCGAGCACGCGCCGACCGGCTTCGGCGCCCCGGTCGAGGAGGGTGACCTGCGAGCCTGCTTCCAGGAAGCGCCGCGCCGTGGCGAAACCGATCCCGCCTGCCCCGCCGGTGATCAGCACCGGCTTCCCCTCCAAACCGAGCACGGGGGACCTCCCCGCACCCTCGACGCCGGAGTGGTCCTCTCCGGTTCTCTCGGAATCGCCCCTCTTGTCGCCCCGGCGGTTTGCCGGAGGGGACAGGGGATTCACACCTCGGCTCGGATCCGCTGGTAGGTCTCCGCGATGGTCCGGCGCGCCTGCTCGTGGAGCGCGTCGATGCCGTCGTCGCCGAGGCCGGCGGTGGGGATGGGGGGGTGGAAGATCATCTTCACCTTGCCTCCGCGCCAGAGGTTCTCGCCCGGCCGCCACACGTTGTTGGTGCCGGCGATGGCCACCGGGAGCAGCGGCATCTGGTTCTGTACCGCGATACGGAAGGCCCCCTTCTTGAAGGCGTGCAGTTCCCCATCGCGGGAGCGGGTGCCCTCGGGGTAGATGAGCAGCGACCGCCCCATCGCGATGACCCGGGCCACGTGCTGGTTGATCTCCCGGTGGGCGACGGCGGAGTGGGCCTGGCGGTCGGTCTCCACCATGCCCACGGCGCGCAGGGTGGGCCCGAACAACGGCACCTTGAACAACTCCTTCTTGGCCAGGAAGCGCACCCCCACCGGCATAGTGGCCAGGTGGAAGGGAGCGTCGAGGTTGGAGAGGTGGTTCGACACGAACACGTACGACCTGGCGGGGTCCACGTTCTCCAGGCCCTCGATGGTGACCCGGGCCCCGGCGAAGAAGTCGATGAGCCGGCCCCACCCGCGGGCGAGGACTTCGGTGTGGTGCGTCTCCGGCCGGAAGCGGGTGACCACCATCAGCCAGGAGCACACCGCGATGGTGTACAAGACGACCACGACGGCGCCGACCGCGGTCCGCACGGCGTTGAAGAGAGCCTGCATGGCGTCGGTAGGCTACCCCTGCCGTCGGCCGGAGGCTCTCATGCCCGATGTCCTGTACCAGGTGGGCTGCCACGTGGCCACCATCACCCTCAACCGCCCGGAGCGCCGCAACGCTCTGACCTTGCCCATGCTCGACGCCCTGGCCGAGACCATCCGGGGCGCCGACGCCGACCCGGAGGTGCGGGCCATCGTGCTGACCGGGGCGGGCGAGGGCTTCTGCGCCGGCCTCGACCTGGTCGAGGCGGCGGTCCAGGGCCCCGGCGCGGTGGACGACATCGCGTTGTCCTACCGCCCGGAGCGCATCCCGGTCCTGGCCATGTACCAGTCCGACACCCCCATCGTCGCCGCCGTCAACGGGGCCGCCGCCGGCTACGGGGTGGGCCTGGCGCTCAACGCCGACCTCCGGGTCATGTCCCGGGGGGCGCGCTTGGTGCCCCCCACCCGCCGGGCGCTGGTGCCCGAGAGCGGGGACACCTACCTGCTGCCCCGTCTCGCCGGGTGGGAGCGGGCCGCCCGGTTCTACTTCCTGGGAGAGGACCTTCCTGCCGAGGAGGCCCTGGCGGCCGGGATGGTCTCCGAGGTGGTGGTGGATGCCGACGCCTGCCGGGCGCGGGCCGCCGACCTGGCCTCCCGGGTCGCCGCCCTGCCCCCGCTGGCGGTACAGGCGGCGAAGCGGATGATGCGAGCGGCCCTGAGCGACGGCTACGAGGAGCACGTGTCGCGGGTGCTCCTGCAGTTGCTGCCCCTGTTCCGCACGGCCGACTTCGCCGAGGCCGCGACGGCCTTCCTCCAGAAGCGGCCGCCTACCTTCACCGGCCGGTGAGGCCCCTTCCCCTCGCCACCGTGCGGCGGATGGCCCTGGCCGCCCAGGGCCTGGCCGCCCCGCGTCCCGCGGGCCGGGTGGACCTGCGCCACCTGCGCCGGGTGTTCTCCCGGGTGGGGGCGGTGCAGATCGACCCCATCAACGTGGTGGAGCGGGCGCCTCATCTCACCTTGTTCGCTCGCCTGGGCCCCCACGAGCGCGGCCTCCTCTGGCGGGCCTACAACGAGCGGCGGGAACTCATGGAGTACTGGGCTCATGCCGCCTGCTTCTTGCCGGTGGACGCCTACCCGCTGTTCCGCCATCGCATGGAGGCGGAGCGCCCGTGGCGGGAGGTGCGCCGCCTGGAGCAAGAGCGCCCCGGCTACCTGAATGATCTCCTCGACGAGGTGCGCCGTCGCGGGCCTCTGGCCGCCGACGAACTGGAGGATCCGGGCGAGCGGCAGACCCCTTACTGGAGCACGGGGTGGACGGTGGGGAAGCTGGGCCTGGAGTGGCTGTTCGTCACCGGGCGCCTGGTGGTGGGGGAGCGGCGCGGCCTGGTGCGCCGCTACGACTTGCCCGAGCGGGTCATTCCCGGGGAGCACCTCGAGGCCCCGGCTCCTCCCCGGGCCGAGGCGCAGCGCCGGCTGCTGCTGCGGGCGGCCCGGTCTCTTGGCGTGGGCACCGCCGCCGACCTGGCGGCCTACTACATGATCTCCATCAGGGAGGCCCGTCCGGCGGTGGAGGACCTGGCTGCCGAGGGCTTGCTGGAGCGGGTGGCGGTGGGCGGCTGGCGGGAGCCCGCCTTCCGGCACCCGGAGGCGGAGGCGCCCCGCCGGGTCGAGGCGGCCGCCCTGCTCTGCCCTTTCGACTCCCTGATCTGGGATCGGAAGCGGACGGAGCGGCTCTTCGGGTTCACGTACCGCGCCGAGATCTACACGCCGGCGGCGAAGCGCACCTGGGGCTACTACGTGCTCCCTTTCCTGCTCGGGGAACGCCTGGTAGGCCGGGTGGACCTCAAGGCCGACCGGGAGCGCGGGGTGCTGGTGGTGCCGGGCGCTTTCGTGGAGCCGGGGGAGGACTCGGCGACAGTGGCCCCCTCTTTGGCCGGGGAGGTCGCCACCATGGCCGGTTGGCACGACCTGGAGACGGTCGAGGTGGGGGAGCGCGGCGACCTGACCGATCCGCTGCGCCGGGCCCTCAGCGCCCGGGCGTTCCGCTAGCTTGTGAGCAGTCGTTAACCGAACTGCGCCGGGCGCGCCGACTGCGGCCCGCCGCCCGGCGACCGAAGGAGGCAGGGAGATGATCTCGTTCGAGAACCGGGTCGCCATCATCACCGGCGCCGGGCGGGGCCTGGGCGCCGGCTATGCCCGTCTGCTGGCCTCGCGCGGGGCGGCGGTAGTGGTCAACGACCCCGGTGTGGCGGCCGACGGCACTGCCACCGAGGCGACCCCCGCCGAGGAGGTGGCGGCGGAGATCAGAGCGGCCGGCGGGGCGGCGGTGGCGGAGCACTCCTCGGTGTCCACCCCGGAGGGGGGGGCCGCCATCGTGCAGAAGGCCCTCGACGAGTTCGGACGGGTGGACGTCCTCATCAACAACGCCGGCATCCTGCGCGACAAGGCCTTCCACAATCTGGAGTGGCCCAACCTCGACGCCGTGCTCGACGTCCACCTGCGGGGAGCCTTCTACGTCACCCAACCGGCCTTCCGGGCGATGCGGGCGCAGGCGTACGGGCGCATCGTGCTCACCGCCTCCAACGCCGGGATCCTGGGCAACTTCGGCCAGGCCAACTACGGCGCCGCCAAGATGGGCCTGGTGGGCCTCATGAACGTGCTGGAGCACGAGGGGGCCAGGGCCAACGTGAAGGTCAACACTGTGGCCCCCGTGGCCCGCACCCGGATGACCGAAGAACTGCTCGGCCCTGTGGCCGACCGCCTCGACCCCGAAGCGGTGGCGCCGGTGGTGGCCTACTTCTGCTCGGAGGACTGCGCCGTCAGCGGGGACATCTGGTCGGTGGCCGGGGGCAACGTGAGCCGTTTCTTCATCGGGCGCACCCCGGG
Source organism: Actinomycetota bacterium (assembly GCA_043810615.1). Taxonomy (GTDB): domain Bacteria; phylum Actinomycetota; class Acidimicrobiia; order Spongiisociales; family UBA11373; genus VGBK01. The sequence goes on from JBDROA010000204.1 coordinate 4,009, forward strand.
GTACTTCAAGCACCCCAGCCGGGAGGGCGCCCTCACCCTGGAGGACGTGGCGGGCCACGTGGACGCCATCCGGGCCGAGGCCGGCTACACCGTGCCGGGGTCGGTGCAGGAGGAACTGCAGGCGATGGCTCCGCTGCTGTTCTCCTGAGCGACGGGCCTGGGATTCCCGCGGGCGCGGCGGGTATCGTCGCGGCCATGCCCATCGACGCCGCCCTGCGCCGGGCCACCGAGGCCTGGATCGCCGCCGACCCCGATCCGGCCACCCGTGCCGAATTGCAGGCCCTGCTCGGCGCCGGGGATCGGGCCACTCTGGCCGACCGCATGGGAGGCACTCTCGCTTTCGGCACCGCCGGCATCCGGGGGGTGGTGGAGGCCGGGTCGAACCGCATGAACCGGGCGGTGGTGATCCGCACCACCCGGGGCGTGGCCGACTACCTGGCGGCCACCCGGCCGGGGACGGGCCCGGTGGTGGTGGGTTTCGACGGGCGCCTCAGCAGCCGCGCTTTCGGGGAGGACACGGTGGGGGTGCTGGTGGCGGCGGGGATCCCGGTGCGCTACTTCCCCGAAGTGGTCCCCACCCCCCTGGTGGCCTACGCCGCCCGGGTGCTGGGAGCCACGGCCGCGGTGGTGGTCACCGCCAGTCACAACCCGCCCCGCGACAACGGCTACAAGGCCTACGACGCCAACGCCGCCCAGATCATCCCGCCGGTGGACGCCGGCATCGCCGCCGCCATCGGCCGGGTCGGACCGGCGAACGAGGTGCCCCGCGTGGAGGGCGCGTTCGAAGGGACGAGCGGCCTGGCCCGTGCCATCGAGCCGACGGTCGCGGGCTGCTACGTGGAGGAGGTGCTCGCCCTGCGCCCGGCGCTCCCCGCCGATCGGAGCCTGCGGATCGTCTACACCCCGATGCACGGGGTGGGGCGCCTCCTGGCGGAGCGGGTGCTGCGCCGGGCGGGCTTTGCCGACCTGCATGTGGTCGCCGAGCAGGCCGAGCCCGACGGGCGTTTCCCCACCGTGGCTTTCCCCAACCCCGAGGAGCCGGGGGCCCTCGACCTGGCGCGGGCGCTCGCCGCCGGGGTGGGCGCCGACCTGATCCTGGCCAACGACCCCGACGCCGACCGCCTCGCCGTCTGCCTGCCCCGCGGCGTGGAGTGGGTGATGCTCACCGGCAACCAGGTGGGCCTGCTGCTGGCCGACTTCCTTCTGGAGCACGCCGGGCCGGGGGCCACGCCGCTGGTGGTGAACTCCATCGTGTCCTCGCCGATGCTGGCCTCGATCGCCGCCCACTACGGGGCCCGCTTCGAGGCCACCCTCACCGGGTTCAAGTGGATCGCCAACGCCGCCCTCGACCTGGCCGCCGCCGAGGGGATCCGGTTCATCTTCGGTTACGAAGAAGCCCTCGGCTACACCGCCGGGCCGGTGGTGCGCGACAAGGACGGCATCTCGGCCGCCTTCCTATTCGCCGAGTTGACGGCCCACTGCCGGGCGGTGGGGGAGACGGTCTGGGATCGCCTCACCCGCCTCTACCGGCGTCATGGCCTGTGGGTGAGCACCCAGAGGAGCGTGGTCCGCCCCTTCCCGCAGGGCGCCGCCGAGATCGCCACTGCCATGGAGTCGCTCCGCCGCAAGGTCCCCGAGCGATTGGCCGGCGTCGAGGTGACCGGGGTAGCCGACTTTCGGGAGGGGGCCGAGCGGCGGCCGCGTTGGTTGGCGGCCACCCCCCTGGTGGGGCTGGACCTGGGGGACTCGGGCCGGGCCCTGGTGCGCCCCAGCGGTACCGAGCCCAAGCTGAAGGTCTACGTAGACCGGCGGGTCGAGTTGGGCGAGGGCGACGACCCGGCCCGGGTGGAGGCCGAGGCCCTGGAGGGCGCCCGGGAGGTGGCTGCCGACCTGGCGGATTTCTTGGGCCTGGGGTAGTCGCCGAGGGCCGCGGCGCTAGCCTGCCCCGTCATGGCTCCGGCCCCCGCCCTCGAGGAGCGCGACCGGTTCATCGACCTGCTCCGGGTTGGCTGCATCGCCGTCGTGGTCCTCGGCCACTGGGCGACCACGACAGCGGTGTGGGAGCCAGACCGGGTGCTGAGTGTCAACGCCCTGGCCGAGATCCCCGGCACCCGCATCTCGACCTGGCTCATGCAGGTGATGCCCCTGGTGTTCTTCGCCGGGGGGTTCGCCAACTCCAGGGCGCGGCGCCGCAGCCACGGCTACCTCTCTTACCTCGACGGCCGCCTCGGGCGCCTGCTGCTGCCCACCGGCATCTTCCTCGGCGTGTGGCTAAGCCTGGGGATCGCCGCCGAGGTGGTGGACCCGGGATCGGCGGGGAAGGCCCGGGCTGCCGAGGTGGCCGCCCTGCCCTTGTGGTTCCTGGGGATATACCTGGTGGCGGTAGCCCTGGCCCCGGCCATGGAGGGGTTGCACCGCCGCGCCGGGCTGTGGGCGGCCGCCGGCCTGGCGGCGGCGGTGGGGGTCGTCGACCTGGTCTCGATCGGCCTCGGGGTGGAGGGCCTGGGCGGCGTCAACTACGCCTTCCAGTGGCTTTTCGCCCACCAACTGGGCTTCGCCTACGCCGACGGCACGCTGCAGCGTTGGGGGAGGCGAGGGGCGGCGTTCCTGACGGCCGTGGGACTGGCGGCCCTGGTGCTGCTCACCACGGTGGGCGGCTACCCGGTGAGCCTGGTGGGAGTGCCGGGCCAGGAGCGCTCCAACGCCCAGCCGCCCAGCCTGGCCATGGTCGCCTTGACGCTCTGGCTGGTGGGCCTGGCCTTGCTGCTGCAGCCGGCGGGAGAGCGGTGGATGAACCATCCGGGGGTGAGGCGCCTGGTGGGCCGGGTGCACGCCGTGCTGCTCACCGCCTTCTTGTGGCACGTCACCGCCATCACCCTGGGCGCGGCCGTGGCCCGGGCGGCGGGGGCCCCGGAGCCGGCTATCGGTTCCGGGCTGTGGTGGGCCCTGCGCCCCGCCTGGCTGATCTGGCTGCTGCCGTTCCTGGCCGCCTTGGTCTGGGCCTTCGGCCGCTTCGAGACCCACCCGCGCGGGCGGCCGATCGTCGACCACTCGGTGGCCG
>JBDROA010000205.1:0-5366 GCA_043810615.1 Actinomycetota bacterium
GGGGGAGGTGGCGGCGAGGTTCTGGGAGCCGCCGGAGGGGGTCCGTCCGTGGGGCCGGAGGGGGTCCGTCAACCACACCAAACCCGTCGAGGCTGAGTAAAGGACCCCCCTCGCCTCGCAGACTCGGCACTCCCCCCTGAAGGGCGAGAAGCGAACGCCGACGAGTGCACCTGGGCGAACGAGCGCCCCCGCCACTGCGGGAGGGGGAGCAGAATGCTCCCCCGATGACTGCCGACGAGGAGATCCGCCGCTTGGAAGCCACGGCCGACCGGGCCTGGCCACCCGCCGAGGTGCACGCCTACGACGGCTGGGACCTGCGGGCCACCGGCCCCGGCATCGGGAGGCGGGTGAACTCGGTGGCGCCCGTCGACGCCGGCACCCTGCCGCTCGAACAGAAGGTGCTCGCCGCCGAAGCCTTCTATCGCGAGCGCGCCCTGCCCCCGATCTTCAAGCTCACCGCCGCCGTCCGCCCTGCCGCTCTCGAGGCCTTCCTCGCCGAGCGCGGCTACCGGGTCGATGCTCCCGTACTGATCCTGACCCGGCCGCTGGAGCCAGCCGGGGGGCCGCCCCCCCGCCTGCCGGAGGCCCCCGCGGCGGAGTGGCTGGCGGCCAACGCCGGCATCCCCAACCACTACGGGGCGGCGCCGGCGGCGTTCCTCGACCTCCTCGGCCGCATCCGCCAACCCCTCGCCTTCGCCGCTCTCCGCCACGAGGACGAGGTGGCGGCAATCGGCATGGCGGTGGCCGACGGCGGGTGGGTGGGCCTCTTCGAGATCGGCACCCTGCCCCGCCACCGCCGTCGTGGCCTGGCCGCCGCTGCGATGGAAGTCCTTCTTGCCTGGGGTGCCGGGCAGAGGGCGCAAGCCGCCTACCTGCAGGTCATGGAAGACAACGCCCCGGCCCGGGCCCTGTACGCCCGCCTCGGCTTCGAGGAGGCCTACCGCTACTGGTACCGGGTGGGCGCCTGAACCCGTCGGCGGCCTGCCGGGTACTCCCGGCCGGGCGGTAAGGTGAGCGCCCGTGGATCCCCGCCATTCGACCGCGTCGACGGCCTGCTACCGCCACCCCGACCGTCCCACCCGTCTCGCCTGCAGCGAGTGCGGCCGGCTCATCTGCCCGGAGTGCTCCCGCGACGCGGTGGTGGGCCAGAAGTGCCCCGAGTGCACCACACCGGAACAGCGCACCCGGGTGATCCCGGCCCGCAGCATCACCCACGTGGATCGAAGCGCCACCCCGGTGACCTGGGCGCTCATCGGCATCAACGTGGTGATCTTCGCCGTGCAGGAACTCTTCCCCGGCCTGCGCATCGGTCCCCGCGCCGCCCAGTACTCGACCCTGGTGGATCAGGGAGAGTGGTGGCGGGTGCTCACCGCCATGTTCCTCCACGGCGGGGTCCTCCACCTGATGTTCAACATGTACGCCCTGTGGCTGTTCGGCCCGGTGCTGGAGCGGCGCTTCGGCAGCCTCTCGTACGCGGCCCTGTATCTGGCCGGTGGCATCTCCGGAGGCATGCTCTTCCAGTTGCTCGGGGATGGGGCCGCCGTCGGAGCCTCCGGTGCGATTTTCGGGCTGCTGGGGGCCCTGCTCGCCGCGAGCTACCGCCAGCGCCAGACCCGCGCCGGCGCCGCGGTGTTCGGCCAGTTGGGACTGCTCCTGGCCATCAACCTGGCCCTGCCCCTGTTCGTGCGCAACATCGCCTGGCAGGCCCACGTCGGCGGCCTGCTCGCCGGGATCCTGATCGCCGCCGCCTGGGACCGCATCTCTCTGCCGGGCCGGACCGCCGTTTGGCGCCGCTTGCTGGTGGCTCTCGCCGTGGGCGGGGCGGCGCTGGCGCTCGTCTTGTTCGTCTGAGCGCAACACTCTCGAGCGGGGTCGTCGCTCTCCTTCCCCCGGCCGGCTTGGCAGCCGTCGGGGACGATGGTTAGGGTGACCATCACGGCTGGCGAAGGACTACGTGGACGAATCACGTTGGCTTACACCAGCGGGTGAGGTTTGCGGCCAGTTTCATGCCGCGGTGACCCCGTGTCCGGGGCCCGGTGGGGGCGGCGATTCGGTGTTGTGTGTCTCGCCTGCGTTCCAGTCGTGCCGACATCCGGCTGGCGCGGCTGCGCCGCTTAGCGCTCAGACCATATGGGAGGACCCACTGTGACGAAGCACCCCAGATCCCGCGTCGGCGTTCTCATCGTGACGGTGATCGCCCTGTGCCTGCTGGGTCAGGTCGCCGCCGTGTCCCCGGTGGGGGCCGAGGACGCCTCCGTGCCGGCAGCTGAGACTCGGCAAGCCGCCTCCCTGAGCATCGGGGAGAGGCTGCCCATCACCGCCGGCGCCAAGCCTGCCGGCCTGGTTCAGCCGGACTCGGAACGGGTTCCCACCGCCGACTCCCCCATCGCCGCGCCGGGCCCCGGCAAGGCACCGGTGGGCGTCACGGTGCCGACGCGAGACCGGGCCTGGAACCTGCTGATGGCCGAGGGCTTCGAGGGTGCCTTCCCGAGCGGAGGGTGGGACGTCTTCGACAACGACGGCGCCATCAACGGCGAGTACTTCTGGGATGACGACGACTACATGGCCTACACGGGGTCGTGGAGTGCCTGGGCGGCCAACGGCGGGGCGAACGGACTGGACCCCTACTCCTACTACTACCCAAACAACATGGATTCCTGGATGGTCTACGGCCCCTTCGACCTCAGCGGGTACACCGACGCCGAATTCGACTTCTACTACTGGAACCAGAGTGAAGCGTGCTGCGACCCCCTCTTCTGGGGGGCTTCCGCCGACGGCTTCAACTTCTCTGGGTACGACTTTGCCGGCGACTCGGGGGGTTGGGTCTACGACGGCTACGACCTCTCCGGGTACGTGGGTGACTCGTCGGTGTGGATCGCCTTCGTCTTCCAAAGCGACGGCTCCGTCGTCGACGACGGCCCCTTCGTGGACGACATCGCCCTGTGGGGGTACACCGGTGGCGCCGCACCGGCAAATGACGACTTCGACGCCGCAACCGTCATCGGCGCCGCTCCCTTCACCGCCACCCAGAACGTGGCCGCGGCGACGATTGCGGGCGACGATCCCGGCTTCCCCTGTGCGGCGAATAGCCCCATGTACCGCACGGTGTGGTACCGCTACACCCCGCCCAGCGCCCAGACCCTGACCATCGACACCTTCGGCAGCGACTACGACACGGTGCTGGGGGTGTGGACCGGGAGCCGAGGGAGCCTGAGTTCGGTGGCCTGCAACGACGACACCGGCGCCTTCCAGTACCAATCCCGGGTAGACGTGTCCGCCGCCGCCGGGGTCACTTACTTCATCGAGGTGGCCGACTACAGCCCCACGTCGGCCACCAACCAGCTCACCCTCAACCTGGCAGCGAGCGGCGGCGGCGGAAACCGCGACTGGACCTTCATGGTCTACCTCGACGGGGACAACAATCTCGAAGCCGCTGCGGTGAACGACTTCCTGGAGATGTCCAGCGTCGGCTCGAACGCCGACGTCAACATCGTGGTCCAATTCGATCGCATCACGGGGTACGACACCAGCTACGACAACTGGACCGACACCCGGCGGTTCCTGATCACCCCGGGGATGACCCCCACCGCGGCCGCCGGCACCAGCATCGGGGAAGCCAACATGGGGGACCCCGCCACGCTGGTGAACTTCGTCCAGTGGGCGATGACCGCCTACCCGGCCGAGCACTATGCCCTGGTGCTGTGGGACCACGGTTCGGGCTGGCGCCTGCGCACCCTGGACCAGCCGTCGGTCGAAGGCATCGCCTACGACGACACCAGCGGCGGCGACGGGCTCGACATGCTCGACCTGCGCAGCGCCCTCAACACCCTCACCGGCGGCGGGGCGCAGCCCTTCGACCTGGTCGGCTTGGACGCCTGCCTCATGGCGATGATCGAGGTGGACAACCAGATGCGGCCTTACGCCGACGTCCGGGTGACCTCCCAGGAGACCGAACCGGGGGACGGCTGGCCCTACGACACCATCCTCGGCCTCCTCGAAGCGAACCCGGCAATGACCGCAGCGGAGTTGGGCACCATCATCGTCGACCTGTACTACGCCTCGTACGGGAACGACGAGACCCAGTCGGCAGTGGACCTGGGCGGGGTGTACGACACCCTGAACACTGCGGTGGACGAATTCGCTGCGGCGCTCATCGCCAACGGTGCGGGCCATATCGACGACATCGAGGTGGCCCGCCTGGCTTCGCAGGACTTCTTCTACGACTATTACATCGATCTCTGGGACTTCGCCGACTGGGTGAACATCACCGTCGACGACCCGGTGATCGACGCCGCCGCCCTGGCGGTCCAGAACGCCGTGCTGGATGCCGTGATCCACGAACAGAGCGGGCCGTCGTGGCCCTGGGCCCAGGGGATCAGCATCTACTTCCCCGAGACGTCCGGCGGGTACGACGCCCGCTACGACGGGAGCGCGGGATTCCTGGAGTTCACCGCCGACACCCGGTGGGACGAATGGATCCATGCCTACCACGGGTACGTGGCGGGTCTGATTCCCCCGGCCACCTTCGGGAAGCTGGGGCCGGCCGATGGGGCCACCGGCCAGTCGTTGAGCCCGACCTTGTCGTGGGGGGTGTCGAGCGGAGCCACCTCCTACACGTACTGCTACGACACCACCAACGACAACGCCTGCACCAGTTGGGCGAGCAGTGGGCCAGCGACCAGCGCCGCCCTGAGCGGCCTGGCTCCCAGCACCACCTACTACTGGCAGGTTCGGGCGAACAACGCCTTCGGCACCACCCACGCCGACGGGGCCGCCACCGCCTACTGGGACTTCACGACCAGCGGGCCCCCGGGTGCCTTCGGGAAGGTGAGCCCCGGGTGGGGGGCCACCAGCGTGTCGGTGAGCCCGGCCCTGTCGTGGGGGACAGCGGCCGGGGCGACCTCTTACGAGTACTGCTACGACACCACCGACGACAACGCCTGCGGCAGTTGGGTGAGCACCGGGACGGCGACCAGCGCTCCGCTGGCGGGCCTGACCACGAGCACCATCTACTACTGGCAGGTGCGGGCCAGCAACGGCCTAGGCACCACCTACGCCGACGGCGGCGCCACCGCCTACTGGCCGTTCGTCACGGACCAGCTGTGGGAGGCGTCGTTCCGTTCTGTGGGTTCCTATGACGGCTGGGTCCGGGAACGCGACGAGACCTCCGCCAAAGGTGGCGCCCTCAACGCCACCAACACCACCGCCCGACTGGGCGACGACGCCTCCGACCGTCAGTACCGCAGCATCCTGCACTTCGACACCTCCACCCTGCCCGACAACGCGGTCGTCACCGGCGTCACCATCAAGATCAGACGCTCCGGCATCACCGGCACCAACCCGTTCCTCACCCACGGGCTGCTGAA